>JAJSAC010000021.1 GCA_024274915.1 Thermodesulfobacteriota bacterium | reverse complement strand
GTGAAAATCAACGACAAAGCCCTGGAGAAACTGAACAGCAAAGCCCTTGGACCCAACTCCCCATGACGCCTAAAGACAAAAGGCCCTTCGAGAAGGGGCCATGGATAGGCCCCAAAGAGACGGGCAGGGGGAGACGCCCTTCCCTTGAATAAGGACCTTGAAGGTATCTCCCATACCTCCAGGGAGGAGGAGGGCTTTGGCCGCTAGACGCTCCACCTCACCTTCCTCCTCCTGGGAGAGCTGATCAAGGATACCCAAGCCCAATAGGAAATGGCCCTGGGGCAGAAAGCCCAGCACCTTCAATCCCCATTTCTCTCCCCAGTGGGCCAGGGCTGAAAAGTTGACATGGGACGTAAGGTCCTGCTCCCCTACACGGACGTACGGACTTTCTTCAGCTTGATGGCGGTAGTAAGCCATGAGGGTCCCCTTACTCCTGTAGTCTTGATAGAGCTCCAGACTGGGATAGCCGTAGTCTATGGTAATGAGGAAACCCCTTCTCAATCTGGATGCCACGATGGTCAACCAGTCCAAAGCCTCCAAGTTCACCTCGGTGCGAAAACCAGGGGGCAACTCCACCCCCAACTCCATGAAATACTCCTCTAACCTGGGTGCTGTGGGGGGTGCCAACACCTCTCTAAACTCCCCGGCCCGCCAATCCACCAAAACCTCCATAAGCCCATCTTCCGTCATCTCCACCATGTGGACGGGGAAGGCATCTACCAATTCGTTAGAGAAAAAGACCCCTTCAAGGGGCTCCAGGTCCTCCAGATCCTCCAACCACTCAACATGGTGAAAAGAGGCCAGGTACTCCCCCTGAACCTTTCTCATGGCAGGACTCTTTTCCACAATGATGTAACGGGCTTCCACCCCCTGCCCGGCCAGCTCCTCCAATATGTCCCTGGCCAGATGCCCTTGCCCCCCTCCCATCTCCACCAAAGCGCCTCCACCCAAAATCTCCAACATCTGAGACAGTTGCCTGGCCAAAACCCGGCCAAACAGGGGTCCTAAAGAGCTTGAAGTGAAATAATCCCCCCGCCTTCCTATACGATGACTGGTGGTGACGTAGTAGCCCACCTGAGGATGGTAAAGAGCCATATCCATGAAATCCCGAAAGGTAATGGGACCTTCCCTCAGTATGCGGGCCACTATTAGGCGCTCGGCGGGGGTCACCATTCTCCTCCCAACCCCAGGGGATGGACCAGCTCCACAGCAGCCTCTTCTATGAAAACCTGATCACCATGGCGGTGGAGGATGACCTCCATGAAATCTCTGGCAGGAAGGGTTTCCACTCCCGTCCTTTCCTCTAGAAAAGCGGCAGACTCCATGAGCACATCACCTATCATCTCCATGCTAAAGTGCGTGATGATAGCCAACCTGGGCCGAGACCGAGCCAAGATAGGCACGGCGTCCTCCACGGAAAGATGGTCCATGTCCCGGGGGCGACGAAAGGTTGTGTTCACAATTAGAAGATCAACCCCCTCATACAGCTCTCCCAGCCCATCCTCCTGGCGGCCATCGGCCACGTAACCTACCTTCACCCCTTCACCCTCTATAATAAGACCATAGGTCTCCACTCCATGGTGAAGGTGGGGCCACACTGCCCTAAAAACCAAACCGTTCCAAGAAATTTCCCATCCCGGGGTGATGGCCTCCACCTGTTCCAGGTATCTTCTATGGTAGTGAAATACCACCGGATCTTCTCCTTCCAAGGCATCTCTAGGGGCAAAGAGACTTCCTCCCCTGGTCCACCCCCCCATGGTCCTGGCTTCCACCAGGGTGTTCACATCCCCCGAGTGATCAAGATGACGGTGGGTCAGGAGAATGGCCTCTATGGATCCGGGGTCTATGCCACATTGGATGAGTCTTACCAAGGCCCCCGGGCCGGGATCGACATGGACCCTCCAAGAGCCTGACTCCACCAGAAAACCGCCAGAAGCTCTCATTTGGCGGAAGGTAACCCGTCTTCCTCCTGCTGTACCCAGAAAGAGTATTCTCAAGAGTCCCCTCTCTAGCCCACCAGGAACACCACTCTTTTATTGCCTTGGCCCATCCACTTCTCCACCCTCCGGATTAAAGAGAGAGCATCAAGACCCAGCTCCCTTCGTAACTCCTGTTGGGTGCCATGGGTAACAAACCTGTCAGGTAGGCCCAGGGTCAACACAGGTACCAACATCTCACCCCTGGCCAACACCTCCAGCACTGCCGAGCCAAAACCGCCCAGAAGGGCGTTTTCTTCCAGAGTAACCACCCTGCCCGTTCTAGCCGCCCATTCCAGGATAAGCTCATCGTCTAGAGGTTTCACAAACCGAGCATTGATGAGGGCCGCCCTTATCCCCCTTCCTTCCAAAAGTTCCACAGCCTTTCGGGCTTCGTCCAAAATATGGCCCACCACGATCATCACCAAGTCTGTGCCTTCCTTTAACAACTCTCCTTTCCCCACTTCCAAAGGGGTCACATTTCGGGGCAAGGCATCATCGCGAACCTCTCCTCTGGGATAGCGAAGGGCTGCAGGCCCATCCAACTCCAAGGCCGTCTTGAGCATCTGGGCCAACTCTACCCCGCTGGAAGGGGCCATAACCACCATGTTAGGCACACACCGTAAATAGGAGAGATCAAAAGCACCGTGGTGAGTGGGGCCATCCGCCCCTACCAATCCTCCTCTATCCAGGGCAAAGGTGACGGACAGGCTCTGAAGGGCCACATCGTGGATGATCTGGTCATAGGCTCTCTGCAAGAAGGTGGAATAAACAGCCACCACCGGCCTTAACCCCTGGGAAGCCAAGCCCGCCGCGAAGGTGACGGCATGTTGCTCGGCTATGCCCACATCGAAGAACCTATCAGGAAATCTCTCGGCAAAGGGGGTGAGGCCAGTGCCATCGGGCATGGCAGCCGTTATAGCCACAATCCTCTCGTCCACTTCGGCCAATTTTATTAGGGCCTCACTGAAGACCTGGGTATAGCTCCTCCCACCCTTGCTGAGAGCCTTCCCCGTTTTCAAAGAGAAGGGGCCCACTCCATGGAACCTATGGGGCTCCCTCTCGGCAGGTTCGTATCCTCTACCCTTTTTGGTGAGAATATGGACCAGTATAGGCTCCCTGGCCCTCTTCACCCTCTCCAGCGTCCCTATAAGCTCACCCAAATGGTGCCCTCTAACAGGCCCCACATACTTGAACCCCAACTCCTCAAAGAGAATGCCTGGTGTGAAGAAGCCCTTGATAGACTCCTCCAGTTTCTTTATGGTCCCGAGAAGGACATCGCCCCCAGGCTTGCCCAAAACGAGACGCTTTATGTCGTCCCGAAACCGCAGATAACCAGGATCCGCCAGCTTCCTGGAAAGATAATGGGACAAAGCTCCCTTAGTAGGGGAGATGCACATTTCATTGTCGTTGAGGATCACAACCAGATCCCTATCCAAATGGCCAGCGTGGTTGAGTCCTTCAAAGGCCAAACCCGCCGTCATGGACCCGTCCCCTATAATGGCCACTACTTTGTGATCCTTCCCCAAGAGATCTCTAGCCACAGCCATCCCCAGTGACGCCGATATGGAAGTGGAGCTGTGGCCCACAGCAAAAGTATCATAGGGGCTCTCCTCAGGCTTGGGGAAACCCGAAATACCACCATACTGACGCAGGGTATGAAACCTCTCCCGCCGTCCTGTGAGAAGTTTGTGGGCATAAGCCTGGTGCCCAACGTCCCAAACGATTCTGTCTGTAGGTGCGTCAAACACGTAATGGAGGGCCAGGGTGAGTTCCACCACACCCAGGCTGGGGGCCAGGTGTCCCCCCCTTTGGGAGACCACCTCCAGGATCACTCGACGAATCTCGGCCGCCAGTTCTTCCAACTCTTTTATAGTGAACCCTTTTAAGTCCCTGGGATCCCTCACCATCTCCAGAAACATCTACCTATCCCTCTCCACCACATATTGGGCCAAGCCTCTGAGAAACCAGGCTTGCTCTCCAAAAGACCGGAGTATATCTAAGGCCTCTTCCACCAACTCCTTAGCCCTCGCCAATGAAGCCTCCACACCATAAACCGCAGGATAGGTCAACTTCCCCCTCTCCATATCTCTGCCCACGGGCTTACCCATCCTCTCCCGATCACCCTGGGAGCCCAAAATATCATCAACAATCTGGAAGGCCAAGCCTACACGCCTCCCGTAGCCCTTGAGGAGGGCCAGGTCCCCCTTTTCTCCACCTGCCACGATACCCCCTGCTTCCAAAGACACCTCTATCAACCGGGCCGTCTTGTGAACGTGGATCCACTCTAAAGCTTCCTCTGCTCCCTCTTGCTGGTCCCTGCCCTCCATTTCTAGATCCATGACCTGTCCCCCCACCATCCCCAAAGAACCAGCAGCCACAGCCACCTCCTTCACAGCCTCCAGCACCCTATTGGGTTCCACGTCAGGGGGATACAAAGCCAAATCACCCATAATTTGGAAGGCCATGGTGAGAAGGGCATCTCCCGCCAAAATGGCCAGGGCCTCGCCAAAGACCCTATGGCAAGTGGGCTTCCCCCTGCGAAAGTCATCGTTGTCCATGGCCGGGAGATCATCGTGGATAAGGGAGTAAGTATGAATCATCTCCATTCCACAAGCTACAGGCAAAGCCTGGAGTTCTCTCCCCCCAACCACTTCAGCCGCCACCAAGGCCAGGATGGATCTTATCCTCTTACCTCCAGCAAAAAGTCTATAACGCATGGCCTTGTGGAGCTGGGAAGGAGGAGTCTCTTCAGAAGGAATCCATTTATCCAAATACTCATTTACCAAGGTCCGCTTCTCTTCCCAGCAGGCCTTCATATCTCCTGGCATTCCCCATCCTCCCTTTCATAGACCGAAATCCCTTCCTCTTCCACTTTAGACACCACCCTTTTACCCAGCCTTCTCCAATGCTCCCATTTGTTTTTAGAAACAATGAGGGGAGAGAAGAAAACCCCCGCCTCTCTCATGATCCTAGCCCCTTCCTCATGGATGATGAGATCCTCTGTCCAGTCCGTCTCTTCCACCAAAATAACCACATTGGCCTCGGCCACCTTACCTTCTTCTCCACCGGCCACAAAGTAGACCTTAACCAGCCTCCGGCCCAGGACGCTTTTCAGAACAGACACGAAAGCCTCAAGGTGGATTTCCATTCTCTTCACCCAACGGGAAAGGTTCCTTCCTAAGTTCCTCCCCCTCCCTGACCATCATCTCCACTTTGGCTTCGGCCGCCTTCAGCAAACCCTCACAGTGCTTCACCAACACCATGCCTTCCTGAAAGAGACGCAGAGACTCCTCCAAAGGGAGATCCCCCTTCTCAAGCCTCTCCACCACCTCTTCCAGACGCTTCAAAGCCTCCTCAAAAGAGAGGTCCATCATCCCTCCTTTCGCCCAGCGCTACCATGCTACAACTCTTCAAACCCCACCCCCTTAGGTCCAGACCCTATACCACCCATCCTCTACATTGTCACCACACAGAGTGAAAAAGACCTTAAATTGACTAGCTCCAAAAGACTATGGCATCCTTATGTGAGTGAAAAGAGCCGGTGTATACATAACGTTACTCCTCTTGGCTTTCACAGGGGCCATGGTCACTAGCGCCCTCTGGACCTATAAACTCTCCATGCAAGCAGCCATGGGAAACCTAAAAACCGCCGCCACCAACATGGCTGTCAATCTAGACTTCACCCTAAACAACCTAGGACTCAGGCGTTACTACTTCCAAAGGTTGGTCTCATCAGGTGACTGGGAAGCTGTAGCCTTCTTAGCCCTCTACAACAGAAAGGGAGAAATCCTTCTCCACTCCAATGTCAACCTCATAAACCTAAGAGTGAAAGATCCCTATATACAACGGGTCTTTGCCACGGGGATCCCCATGGATCACTTTCTGCCCCTGGGTACAGGGGAAAAGGTCTACGTGCTAGACTACCCCCTCCATTACCATAGGGAAGGGAGGCTCCGAACAGAGGTGCTCCGAATAGCCCTCCACACCTATCCCGCCATGGGAGTGGTAAGAAAGGCCCGGTTCCAGCTCACCTTGTCCCTGGCTGCCACGGGGGTACTATGGGTTCTCACCTTTCTTCTCATCTTCTACATCAAAAGAAGCGTAAAAATGGAACGAAAACTGGCAGAGAAAGAGAGACTGGCCCTTTTAGGAGAAATGGCCGCCGTTTTGGCCCACGAAATCAGGAATCCCATGGGAAGCATAAAGGGCTTCGCCCAGTTACTAATGGAGAAGAGGGGAAGAAAACACCCCGAGAAAGAATTCCTCCAGACCATGGTGGAAGAGTGCGTCAGATTAGAAAAACTGGTCCGCGACCTTCTATATTACGCCCGGGAAGAACGCCTCAGCCCCTCGACCTTCCCCTTAAGAGAACTGATAAAAGAGTGCCTTAAGCAAAGTGAAGGAGAAAGGGAAGAGATAAAACCACTTATCGAAGTACCGGAAGATCTCTCCCTCACCTCCGACCGAAACAAGCTCAAACAGATCCTCCTAAATCTTATCCAGAATTCCCAAGAAGCCATGAAGGAAGGAGGATTGCTCATCTTCAAGGGCTATGAAAAAGGGGACAAGGTGGTTTTAGAAGTAAAAGACCATGGCAAAGGTATGCCCCCCGATGTACGAGAGCGCATCTTCCTTCCCTTCTTCACCACAAAAAGCCAAGGTACCGGGCTGGGCATGGCCATAGTCAAAAAACTGATAGATCAACTGGGAGGCCAAATCCAGGTAGAAAGTGCCCCAAGTCAAGGGAGTGTGTTCCGGATAACCCTCCCCAAGAGACTCGAGGGGCACCCCCTATGAAGGGAATATTGAAGAAGACACCCCCCTGTGCTACCCCTTCTCGAGAGGAAAAGGAGCGAAAGAATGGATAAAGGGAACTTCCGCATACTGGTGGTAGACGACGACAAGGCCTTCCTCCTCCTACTAACTAGCATCTTGAAAGACGCCGGGTATAAAGTAGACAAAGCCCTATCTGGAGAAGAGGCTCTCAAAAAACTCAATAGGTTCTCCCCCCACCTCATCATAGCCGACCTCAAAATGCCAGGCATGAGCGGCCTGGAACTCACGGAGAAGGTGAAGGGTGAGCACCCAGAGATGGAAGTGGTCATGATCACCGCCTATGGCACCGTGGACACCGCCGTGAAAGCCATGAAGCTGGGGGCCTTCGACTACATCACCAAGCCCCTTAAAGACCCTGAAGAGTTGCGCCAATTGGTGGCCCGGGTCTTCGAGAAGCAGCAGCTCAAGCTGGAGAACCAGCTCCTGAAGGAGCAACTGAGCCAGGATCTCCCACCCATAGACCTCATATTTCTGGGCATGGAAGACTTGCTCCAAGAGGTGGAAGAGGTAGCCCCCACCGATGCCACCGTCATGCTCTACGGAGAAAGCGGAACAGGTAAATCTATCATCGCCAGAGTAATACACCACCTCGGCGGAAGAAAGGGGCCTTTCGTAGAGATCAATTGCGCCGCTATTCCTGAAAATCTCCTGGAAGCCGAACTCTTCGGCTATGAAAGGGGGGCTTTTACGGGTGCCACTTCCACCAAAAAGGGGAAGTTCGAGCTGGCCCAAAAGGGCACCATATTTCTGGACGAAATCTCGGAGATAGGCCCTTCTTCCCAAGCCAAGCTCCTAAGGGTACTGCAGGACGGCTCCTTTGAACGCCTAGGGGGCCTGGCCACCATCAAGACCGACGCCAGAGTGATTGCCGCCACCAATCGAAATCTGAAAGAAGCCTTAAAAGACAAGAGCTTTAGGGAAGACCTCTACTACCGCCTGAATGTCTTTCCCATCGAGATCCCCCCTTTACGAGAGCGCAAAGAGGCCATACCCAAACTGGTCCGCTATTTCATAGCCACCATGAGTAAGAAACTGGGAAAAGAGATCAATGAAATCCCCGAAAAAGTGATGGACACCCTGGTCAGATACCCCTGGCCTGGCAACATCAGGGAACTCCAGAATGTCATCGAACGGGCCATTATCCTAAGCAAAGGGGGCAAGTTGGCTCCCCCCCGCCTGGAAGAGGAGGGGACAGAGGACCTCCTGGAGGGCAGCCTAAAGGAGCTGGAGAGAAAGGCCATAGAGAAGGCCCTGGAGAAATTCGGAGGCAACAGAAAGAGGGCAGCGGAGTACCTCGGCATCTCCCTCCGGGCCCTCCAATACAAGATAAAGAACTACGACCTCGCTTGACCCACCTGTCGTAAGCAAAATTTGCATACTCGAGAACTTTTTTCTCCTCCTAACCCCCTCTCTGAGAAAAGCCCAGGAGCCAACCCACTAAAACATCGCTGTTTGCTCTTGTGGCACATTCAAGACCTACTTACCAACAGCAAAAACCACTACAGGAGGTGTCAGATGAAAGGGAAATGGTTCTTGGCAGGGGCCCTCACTCTGGGTCTAGCAACCGCAGGGCCAGCCCTGGCCAGGGGACCCCATGGGGGAACCCCTGGCAGCGGATACAACCCGGGGGGCTACAGCTACCAGTATAACCGCCAGTACAACTATCAGGAGAGCCAGAGCGGTCAGAAGGCATACAAGTACCAATACCGCTACCAAAACCAGAACCAGCAGCAGAACTCCAGCACAAGCCAGGATCAACGGAACCAGTACAGGATAGGCCAAGAACAGGGCAAGTACAGTGATGGGACCCAACCCAGGCCCCAAAACGGCGCTGAACCCGGCTACAGGGGAGAGAAAGCCGATACCGAATAACTCCCCCTGGCCATGAGACCTCAAAGGAGGGGAAAGATGAAAAAAACACCAGCGATTTTAGCTCTGGCCTTTGGCTTGACCTTCCTAGTAGTGGGACAGTCCCAGGCCCGGTATCCTCCTCCCCCAACCTCCCAATGCTGTTGGGCAGCTATAGGTGCCAAACTCAAGGGCCAGGTGATTGTCAGGGGAAGGGTTGCAGGAATGAAGCTTCCCGGCAGGGGGCTCATCATCAAAACCCCCAGGGGGCAAAGGACCATTTACGGGCTGGGGCCCAGGTGGTATTGGCAACGTAAAGGGATGGCCAGACCATGGTTAGGAGAGAAGATACGGGTTAAGGCCTTAAGAATATGGACTCCAAGGGGTTCCTATCTGGTGGCATGTGAGATAAAAACACCAAGAGGGCGCATTCGACTTCGAGATCCTCGAACGGGCCTGCCCCTCTGGGGACGGTGGTACAAAGCCAAAGACGGTAGAACCTGGTGGCGCAGGACCTGTATGAAGTGGTAAAGGACAAGGGAGGGAAAGATGAAGGGAAAGGTGTTGGCTCTGGCTTTACTCATCCTTCTCTTTCCCTCCCTGCTCTATGCCCGACCCCCTATTGCCAGGCTTATGAACCTTTACGATCCCAACACGTAACTGATCCTAGAAGGAAAGACCCTTAGAAACTTCCGCAGCAAAAACCTGAAAGCCGGACACCCGGCGGTGATGCCTTTAGCCCTGGGAAACAGGACCCTCTTCGTGATACTGGGCCCCCTCTGGTACGTGAAGGAACTGGGAGTTTCTGTCAAAAAAGGGGAAAAGATACAGGTCATAGGTTCAAAGGTTTACGGTCCCCAGGGACGTATCTATATCATCGCCAGGAAAATTATTATCCCCAGCCAAGATAAGAGTTACACCTTCAGGGATGAAAGCTACGCTCCTTACTGGCGGTCTCCAAACACCCCCTCCCATCAAAACCCCAGAGGATCCACTATGCCCCCTTTCCCCGCCTTTTTTGGAAAGGGGAGAAGGGGTGGACACCACCGCTGATCCCTAATCTTTCTTCCTCTTTCTACTGGAGGGTATGCCCAATTCTTCCCTATACTTGGCCACTGTGCGCCGAGCAACTTTATGTCCCATCTTTTCCAGCTTTCCCGCGATCTCACTGTCCCCCAAAGGGCGGGAAGGATCCTCATCCTCTATAAGCCCCCTGATAAGCTCCTTCACTCCACCCCTCTCCCCTTGAAAGAGCTGCCTCAAAGGAAAGGTGCCTCGAGGGGAGTGGAGATGTTTCCCGGTGATCAAACGAGTCACTGTGGACTCAGAAAGACCCAAGCTCCCCGCCACTTCAGCCACAGACAAAGGTATGGGAGAGTCCCTCCTGCCCAAGAAAAAATCTCTCTGAATTTCGGCCAGCAAATGGCCCAACCTTCTAAGATACCTTCGACGTAGATCAACCCCCCTCACCACGCCCAAGGCCTTTGCCCTTTCAACCCGGAAATACTGAAGGGCCTCTTCCTTCGCACCCCTCAACACCATCTTCCTCACCCTCAGGGGAGGCACCCCATCGGATGCCAGATAAACCACCGGGTCTTCCCCCACGAACTCCACGAATATGTCGGGACGGAAGCCCGGCTCCTTTCCACCACCAGAAGAGAATCCTGATCCAGGATAGGGCGTGAGCTCTCTTAGACGTTCCACCACCTCCCCAAGCTCCCTGGAAGACAACTTCAGCCTAGTGGCCAACCTCCCCCTCATCCCCCTCAGGAGAAGTTCCCATCCCCTCTCAAGGAGTTCCTCCAGCCTTCTATCACCTGGAAAACGATGGCGTGCCTGGAAAAGGAGAGACTCTCTCACATCCCGGGCACCGCACCCTAGAGGATCAAGGGAAGCCAGAAAACGCCTTCCCTCCTCCAGTTCCTCAAGGGAAAAGGGGAGAAAAGACACCAATTCATTCAGATTCCGAACTAGAAATCCCCTAGAATCCAGATGGGACAAAAGGGCCCTGGCCGCCCCCACCACTCTGGCAGGGGCCTCGGATACATCCAGCTGGGCCTCCAGATGTTCCTGAAGGGTCTCACCCCCATCCTCCAGGCGCTCCCACCATGGCCTTTCTTCCTCCTTCCCCTCCATCTCCTCTCGCCATCTCTCCTCGTCCACCTCCAAGAAAGGATTCTCCTCCACAAGCTGCCATACCTTGGCCTCCAGCTCCACCTGAGGCAAAGCCACCACCTCCATGGCCTGAATGAGGGCAGGGGTGACCCGGAGTTCGGGCCTAGGGGTAAGGGTCAAATGGTGCTTCACTGCCCCACTCTCCTCATCCTTCATCTGCCTTCAGACCCGACTTGCCAAATCGCCTCCCCAACTCTCTATAGATATCTGCCGGGGGTACGTTGTGATAACCCATGGCCACCAAGGTATGAAAAAAGAGGTCTGCTACCTCATAGGCTACCCTATCCTTATCACCATCCTTGCAGGCCAACACCACTTCGGTGGCCTCCTCACCCACCTTCTTCAAGATAGCATCTAACCCCTTACGAAACAGGGATGCCACATAGGAATCCTGGCGGTCTATGTGATGTTTCCTGTCCAAAATCACCTCGTAAATATGCTCCAGAATGGTGCAACCCTCGCCATACACATCTTGAGGAATGAAGACCTTATCCCCATCCACCCGCCATCCACCCCTATCCAACTTACGAAAGAAACAGCTCCTGTGCCCCATGTGACATGCAGCCCCTTCTTGGTAAACCCTGACAAGAATAGTATCACTATCACAGTCTAGGCGGATCTCATCCACCTTCTGAACGTGACCCGACTCTTCCCCCTTCTTCCAGAGACGGTTCCTTGACCTGCTCCAGAAATGGGTGTATCCCGTCTCCAAGGTTTTTTCTAAGGCCAGCCTGTTCATGTAAGCCACCATAAGAACCTCCCCGCTTTCCACGTCCTGAACAATGGCGGGGACCAAGCCCTTATCATCGAACTTCACCTTTTTCAGTATACCCTCCATCGCTCCATCCTCCCAATACCGATGATGTGAGGGCTATACATCAAGAAAATCCCTTTGCAAAGGGACGGAAAGCTCATTTATATTGGGAAAAAGCATGGAGGTAATGAATGAACCGGGCCATTAAACACCTTCGCGTTGCCCTGGGCCAGGTTAACGTTACCGTTGGTAACCTGGAAGGAAACGTGGACAAAATTCTGGAATACATATCCAGGGCCCGAGAGATGGGAGCCCACGTGGTAGCCTTCCCCGAATTGGCCATCCCGGGCTATCCCCCTGAAGACCTCCTTTTGAAGCCCCAATTCATCGAAGAGAATCTGGAAGCCCTCCGATACCTGGCTTCCAAGGTGAAAGAGATCACCGTGGTAGTGGGGTTCGTAGACGCCCAAGACGACATTTTCAATGCCGCCGCCGTTATCCACAACGGAGAGATAAAAGGCATTTATAGGAAGATCTTTCTACCCAATTACGGGGTCTTCGACGAAAACCGCTACTTCCAGCAGGGCAAAGACACTCCGGTCTTTGTCATCAACGGAACAGTAGTAGGGGTTAACATCTGTGAAGACATCTGGTACGCTGAAGGACCTACCCTTGCCCAGTGCCTGGGAGGGGGAGCAGAGGTGATCCTCAATATCTCTAGTTCTCCCTTCCACGCCGGTAAAAGGGCCTTCCGGGAAAGGATGCTCTCTGTCAGGGCCTCGGACAACTGTGCCATTGTGACCTACAGTAATCTGGTAGGAGGCCAGGACGAGTTGGTCTTTGATGGAGCATCCATGGTCTTCGACGAGTCAGGCCGTCTCTTGGTCCAGGCAAAAATCTTCCAAGAAGACTTGCTTCTGGTAGACTTGGACGTAGAATCTGTCTTCAGAACCCGTCTTCATGACCCCAGGAGGAGGAAAGAAAAGCTCTCCTTCCCCACCCAGGTCCCCGTCATCCACGTATCCGATTCCTCTTATACTACCCTCCCACCCTTGGAGAAGAGAGAAACCAAAGAGATCCTCTCCAGGGAAGAAGAAATCACCCGGGCTCTCATCGTGGGCACCAGAGATTACATCCGAAAAAACGGATTCCAAAAAGTGGTCATAGGGCTTTCTGGGGGCATAGATTCCAGCCTGGTGGCAGCTATAGCCGTGGAGGCCCTGGGACCCGAAAACGTTATCGGGGTCCTCATGCCCTCCCAATATACCTCCCAGGCCAGCATCACCGACGCCCTGGATCTAGCCAAAAACCTGGGCATAAAAACCTACACCCTTTCTATCCAGAGGATCTTTGACGACTACAAAGAGGAACTGCAAAAAGTGGTCTTCAAAGGACTAGAAGAAGACGTTACCGAGGAGAACATCCAGGCCCGAATCAGGGGAAACCTCCTCATGGCCATGTCAAACAAGTTTGGCTGGATCGTACTGGCCACGGGGAACAAAAGCGAGATGAGCTGTGGCTACGCCACCCTCTATGGAGATATGGCGGGTGGGTTTGCAGTCATCAAAGATGTATTCAAGACCACGGTATACAAAATCGCCCGCCACATAAACCACCGAACGGGCCGGGAGATCATTCCTGAGAATGTCTTTGCTAAACCCCCTTCGGCAGAACTGAGACCCGATCAGACAGATCAAGACACCCTACCCCCCTACGAAGTCCTAGATCCCATCTTGGAGGCCTATGTAGAAAAAGACAAAAGCTTCCAAGAAATCGTGGCCATGGGTTTCGATCCTGAAACGGTGAAGAGAGTGATCACCATGGTGGACAGAAACGAATACAAAAGGCGCCAGGCTCCACCGGGCATTAAGATCACCCCCCGGGCCTTTGGAAGAGACCGAAGGTTGCCCATCACCAACAGGTACAGACCCTTCCACCGATAAAAAGGGGGAAGGTTTTCCTTCCCCCTGGGAATCTACTCTCCCTTCCCTTTAATTGGGAGCAGAAGACATGACATGGCTAAGTTCCTCGATTCTGTTATTCTTGATCCGATAATTGTAAATGGCCCGCATATCTTTAAAAACCTGGAAAAGCTGGAAGAAGCCGTGCCAGTGGGCATAATCGGGACCATCCATGGCGGCACCATGGCGGGCCCTCCTGCCTACATGGTGCCATAGATAGTAATAGAGTTCCTGGAATCCGTCAGACCATTTGTCTTTCTTGAGTAATCCTTTTGCCTTCAGGTCCTTGAGCATTTTTTCGGCCTCGTCATAATAAAAGTTATAAAGGGCCACCGAGTCATCCAGTTTCTTAAAGTGGGCGTCTATGTGGAGGGTGGAGTGGCAATTAGCACATACTCTCCTCATGAGCTTACGTCCCTTCTCACCGTCACCCCGGACTCCACTCCTCACCACGCTCCTTTTATGCACCAGATCCCATTTGAGCCTCTCGTTCACGTTGTGGGTGGTTTTAAGGTCTCCAATACCACTCATGTGGCAAGTTGCACAGGTGGGAGCAGAATAGTCTCCAGGCTCCCAGGCATCGGGAGCACTTTCCCATCTCCACTTCTCACCCTCAGTCAGGTAAAGCTGACCGTGGCTACTCTCAGTGTAAATCTCAATGTCAGGATGGTCAGGACCCAGGTGGCACTTGGCGCACGCCTCGGGCTTCCTTGCCTCCCCTATGTCGAAAGAATGGCGATTATGACATACCGTGCAGTTGCCGATACCTCCGTCAGGATACCGGGTTCCAATTCCAGCAGGCCACGTATCCAAGGTGGGTTTCTTGTCAGACCCCAATTTCACCGCATAGCCGTGGCACATCTGGCAACCGCTCTGTCTGGCAGCGCTGGTGGGGCTGTTACCCGCAAAACCACCGCTCTCCAGTTCCCCCCACAAGGCCACCAGTTTTGTCACCACTGGCTCCGAGGCCAGTTTGGCATGGCCACTCTTGCTGAATTGTTCCACTTCCGTAGGATGGCATTTGGCACAGGTCTTGGGAGAAACCAGAGGGGACGTGTAGACGTTGGTACCCCTCACACCTTTACACTGACTGGCCATGGGGGAACCCTTGGGAACCACGTGGCAATCATAACAAGAAACGCCTGCATGGGCCATCCTGCTCTCCTTCCACTGCAGTACTATCCCCGGGGCCTTCTCCTTGTGGCACTCAATACACTTGAGGGCCTCTTTAGAGAATCCCCGCTTTATCACTAGGTTGGTGCTCTTAGAAAAGTTGGGATAGTACTGGGCAGAAGACACACCACTCAAAGAGAGTAGGACCGCTACTAAAACCAAAAGCCCTTTCCTCATCTATCACCCTCCTCACATTTAAACTCTATTTTTCCTGAAGGACGGCCAACATGTCACCGTGTCCCACCATGTGATGACAAGATATGCAGTTTCTATGAGTCTCCCCATCAAGATAGGCCTTGTGTGCAAGGATAGCCTTTATGGGAACTCCGTTTCCTATGATCTCTTTATGACAACCCTTACAGCTGGACTCATAAGCCTGGTGTACATAAGGTTTTTTCCTTTCCCAATGCTCAAGCCAGTGTTTCTTGGTGGCTTTTTTGCCTGAAATGTGAGCGATGTAGTCGTTAATCCCGTAATATACCTTCGCCCTTATGTAATGAATGGTCCCGTCATGTGGCAAATGGCAATCCACACATTTAGCCCTCACGGCGCCCAAATGGACCAATCCATGGGGACCCCCCTTCCAAGTGCCATAAAAGATCCCCATTTCATGGCAAGAGTTGCAAAAAGCTATCTTCCCTGTCCTTCTGAATTGAGAAGCCGTCACCAATGAAAAGAAAAAGACCACAATGCCTCCAACAACCACACCCAAAATCACCTTCCGCAATCTTCTCACCCCCTCTCCTAAAGCCTAACCCAAAGACCTTGGACTGGGTTCCCCATAACCTGATTTTAATCAAAGATACTGTCGCCCAAATTGGGTCGCAACAGCTTCAGAGGTTAATCTACGGTTAAATTGAAGTTAATCTATGGTTAATTCCTGACGAAACTTGAAAACCATTAAGAAAAAGCACCCTACCTCACTCCCTACCATCCGCAGGATAAGGTTTTCCAGATCAAACCCCACCTTAGAAGGAACCTTGCAACATAGTGGGCTTGGTGGAAGTATCACACTGAAGCCTAAAACCCCCTACAACCCACCCCTCACTTGAGAATGCTATCTACAAACCTCATGATCTCCTGAATCTTTTTTCCCTTGTCTTCCAGGGAGCCAGCGCCCAAAGCTTGAGACACACAGCCTTCTAAGTGCTTCCTCAGAATGTTCCTTTTCACCTGATTCAAGGCCGCCGTCACCGAGTTGAGCTGATAAAGGATCTCCATACAGTAGCGTCTCTCTTCGATCATCCTTTTGATTCCCCGCACCTGGCCTTCTATACGGTTGAGACGGAGGATTTGATCGCTATGATCAGGATGATGCACAGATCACCTCCCCAAAGCCTTGCTCGAACCCAACAACCGGTAGTATGGTTATACCCCCCATAGGTATATGTCAAGCCGCCCCTAATCAACAAAGGCCCACGGCGATAGGTCGAGCAATGCCCGAAAGGAACAGAGAAAGACTACTCACTCCTCAAAAGGAACAGCACCTCTTTCAAACGATCCAGCTCGCCCTCGGTGGAAGTCAACTGGAAGAGGACATGATCTATGCCCACCTCCTCCAACGCCCTAACCTTTTGGACCACAGTTCGGGGTGAACCCACCAAGCCTGTGTCCAAGGTGCGATCCAAGACCTTCCTATCCCCTCCTGTCAACCTTTCAACATACCTCTCAGCCTCTCCGTCAGTACCCCGGATGAACGCCAACCCTGGAACAGCAAAGTCTATCTTCTCCCTACCCTTCTTTTCCAACCTCCCCAACATATCATCCACGTTTCTATGGACCTCCTCCAAAGAACCCCCTGCCATGAGCCATCCCTCAGCCACATCCGCCACCAAGTCCCGGGAAAGAGGAGACATACCCGCATACCAAATGGGAGGCCTTGGCTCTGGTTTGGGCTCCAAAACCCCCCTTTCCACCGAGTAAAAGCGCCCTTTGAAGGTGACCTCTTCTTCCTCCCACAGTTTCCGAATGATCACCATGGCCTCCTTTGCCCTAACAATACGGTGCTCATGGGAAAGGAAAGGCAATCCATAGGCCTCATACTCCCTCTTAAACCAACCGGCCCCTAAACTGAGCAAAAAACGCCCCCCACTGATATCCGCCAAAGTAGCCCCCTGCTTGGCGAGGACCGCCGGATATCTGAAGGCCTCGCAAAGGGTGGTATGGGCAATGGTGACCCTATTGGTTGCCTCTGCCAGGGCTGTGGCCAAAGTCCAAGCCTCCAGGGAATGGGCCTTCTCCCCTCTGATGGGATTCAGCATGTGGTCGGGAATCCAAAGAGAGTCCACTCCTATCTCTTCAGCTTTAAGGGCCACCCTCTTCACGTAAGCATAGCTGGGCGGCTGTTCTCCCTCTCCATCGAAACTGACCCCTGACGCTAGAGCTTTGGCGGAACCCCCGCGAGGAAGCCATCCCCCGTAAACCGGCAAGTACAAACCTATCCTGACCATTTATTCCTCCTAATCTTCTGATTCTGCGACCCTGGTAAGGTAGAAAGGGTCCCAGGCTCGTAACAAACTATAGATTCTCAAAGGACTGTCAAGGAAAGGGAACACCAGACAAAACCCCCGCTAACCCATCCAGGAATAGACCTCCAAGCCATACCCAAGATACCTCGCCGGGGCCAGCAAGGCCAAGGAATACCGCCTACATCCAGCCTTCTCGCCTATCCAGGCTCCTGTACTGGATGGCCTCGGCTATATGGGCTGGAGAGATCTTTCCTGACCCTTCCAGGTCAGCGATGGTCCGAGCCACCTTGAGGATGCGGTGGTAGGCTCTAGCCGAGAGGCCAAAACGCTTCACAGCCGCCTCCAAAAGGGCATGGGAAGGACCATTTAGCTGACAAAACTCCTTGGTCTCCTTCACTCCCATGTGAGCATTAAAATGGATACCTATGCCAGCGAATCGCCTCTCTTGGATCTGGCGGGCTCTCTCCACCCGCTCTCTGATCCTGGCCGAAGACTCCCCATCCCCTTCCCTACGCATCTCTTGATATTCCAAGGCAGGCACTTCGATATACAGGTCCATGCGATCCAGGAGGGGACCAGAAATCTTGGCCATGTAGCGCCGTATCTGCTGGGGGGTACAAGTGCACTCCTTGGTGGGATGACCCAAGTATCCACAAGGGCAAGGGTTCATGGAACCTACCAGGAGAAAACGGGCAGGATAAGTGATGGTGAGACTGGCCCGAGCAATAGTCACCTCACCGTCCTCCAAGGGCTGACGCAAAACCTCCAGAACGTTGCGCTTAAACTCGGGCAATTCATCGAGAAATAGGACCCCGTTGTGGGCCAGGGAGGTCTCGCCGGGGCGCGGATAGCTACCGCCTCCAATGAGGGCCACATCGGATATGGTGTGATGGGGTGACCTAAAAGGCCTCACGGCCACCAAGGAACCTTTGAGAGTCCCGGCTACGCTGTGGATCTTGGTGGTCTCTAAAGCTTCCTGAAAGGTGAGATCCGGCAGAATTGTGGGAAGCCTTCTAGCAAGCATGGTTTTGCCAGAGCCAGGCGGGCCAAACATGAGGATGTTATGTCCCCCTGCCGCCGCCACCTCCAGGGCCCGCTTGGCCGCCTCTTGGCCCTTAACATCAGCAAAATCCACGGGATAGCTCCGAGAATGGTGGAAAAGTTCTTCCCGGTCAACCCTAACGGGGCTTCTT
The DNA here is from genome assembly GCA_024274915.1 of Thermodesulfobacteriota bacterium. GTDB lineage: Bacteria > Thermosulfidibacterota > Thermosulfidibacteria > Thermosulfidibacterales > B14-G1 > B14-G1. The sequence continues at coordinate 60,310 of JAJSAC010000021.1, read as the reverse complement.
GAAAGCTCCCCCCTAAGAAAAGCCATCACTTCCATAAGGTGGGAAAAGCCATACACCTCTATTCCATCTACCAGGGCCGCCTCCTGGGTATTGGCCTGGGGGAGGATCATGCCCCCCACTCCCCCTATCTGAGCTCCCAGGGCCAAGGGAAGGGCACCCTTGATAGGTTTCAGATCCCCGTTGAGGGATAGTTCTCCCACCACCATGAAATCCCCCAACCTCCCTTGCTCCACCACACCCATGGCCCCAAGAATGCCCAAAGCCATGGGCAAATCGAAGGCAGCCCCCTCCTTCTTCAGGTCGGCAGGGGCCAGGTTGACGGTGATTCGCTTCATGGGAAAATCGAAGCCCGAATTTTTAATGGCCGCCCTCACCCGATCCCGTGCCTCCTTGACAGCAGCGTCTGGCAAGCCCACCACGTTGAAGGCGGGCAATCCTCGAGAAAAATCGACCTCCACCTCCACCAGATGTCCCTCTATCCCCACCACTGCACCGCTAGTGACCCTGGCCAGCATACCTCTCCACCCCCTCAGTAATCGATATACTCCGCCATCAGGAAGGCCACGTCCATCCTCCTCAGCAACTTGTGGCTGTAAGGCTTCCTGATGCCCAGCCAGGCCGCCTTACTAATGTCCAGCCAAGTAGATTGGGAGATAACCTCCCTGTATTTATCCAAGGCCTCCGTTCTTCTGCCTTCGAGATCTGCCAGTCTGGCCAGCCACAAAAGGGCCTGGGCCTTGCGATAGGGCGATAGGAAAGAGCCTAGGACCCTCTGGAAGTCCTCTCCAGCAGGCGAGTACTCCCCTCTCTTGGCCAACAGTAGCCCCCTAACCATAAAATAAAGGGGCTCTTCGTCCCCTTCCTCCAAAGTATCCAGAGCCCTGTTGACGGCTTCCAGAGCACCATCCATATCCATCTCCTCATCCCACAAGCGGAGGGCCTCCATGTAGTGGTCCAGAGAACGCCTCTTATGCTGAGGCATGGGGTCTCCCTGGAGTTCCTCCAACACAGCAGGATCCCTACCAGAGAAGAGGGCCTCCAGAGAAAGGCCCACATAGCGACCATAGGTGTTGGGAGGCGCCACCCCCAAAGCCAACCACAACCTATCCTTCTCGGGACAGAAAAGGGCTGAAGAGACGTTGGCCACGGCTGCCACAGCATTGCCCAGGGCCAATTCCCGACCACAGGTTATATCCACCCTATTACCCAGTATAGAGAGGGCCATTGGAGGATCTAACCTCCCCTGGTGCTCCTCCATGAGCCTCTTCAAACTATAGTAACGGGAGTAATTGTCCTCCACCCAAGTATAAGAAGGGGCATACTCCGTCTCCCTCAATGAGGAAGAAAGATAACAGTTAGAATAAACCAACCAGTCCCCCCGCGGGTCTATCCTCTCTTTCCGGTTGCCTGACAACTCCAGAAGGGTCGCTGTCCGGGAGGGAGCATAGGAGAAGACGAAGGTCCAGCCAGAGATCCTCCGCTCCCGGCCCACAATCTCCACAGCCTCGTCCACGTCTCCTCCCTTCAAAATGGCCTGGGACGCCAAGGTGAGAACGTTTCTGCCAATCCAATTACCATCCCTGGTGAAGTTCATGTGGAGCCCAACGGTAAGCCCTTTGGCATTGGTGGAGGTAACCCCAGGAATGTACGCCCCATCTCCCGTGACCGTCACCGAAGGTATGCCCCGAGTAGGCTTAAGAACCAGCACTGTATGGCGATGAGACCAGCGAACACCGCCAGAAAAGTCCAGGTTCCTGCCATGGAGAAGGCTTCCGTCCAACGTGGCATTCTCCCAGGCCACAAAGCTGGTGCAGGCCACAGGGACCTGGGGAATGGCAGTGCGGGAGAGCCTGGTGAGAAAAGAGACCAGGAAATTTAGGGCATCGGGAGATGAATGGGTAAGCCACATATCCAGATAAGAAAGACCCGCCCCTTTGGCCATGCCCTTCAAAAAAGCCCTGTCTTCTCCAAAGGTCCCCAAGGCCACGGGCAAAAAGAGGAGATATTTGAGAGCCCACCGAGCCACTAGACGACAGAAAGAAGGGTAACCCTGGAGGGCATGATCCAAGACCCGGGGAGCGTTCTCGAGGTGGTACTCCAGAGGACTGCCCTTAAAGCGCTCCCTCAAAACCTCCCCAAAAAAGAGCCCCATTTGATACCACTCACCTTCCAGATAACATATGGAAAAGCCATCTTTTTGGAAAAACTCACATCCCAACTTTCACCTCCAGTCCAATCCTCAACCCAGGCCCAACACCCGGCGGGCGTTCTCCATCAAGATGGCCTCCTTGGCCCCAGGGGAGATGGGAAGGGCAAGAAAGGCTTCTATGTTTCTATCCATCATGGCCCCAGGCCAGTCAGTGCCAAAGATGAACTTTTCCTTCAACCTCTCCAACTCGGGAAAGTATTCTAGAAGCCTGCCTGGTGGCAATCCTGACACGTCAATGTAGATATTAGGCCTGATTTTGGCCAAAAACTGAGCCCTATCGTACCAAAAACCTCTACCCCCGTGGGACATGATGATGGTGAGGTCGGGGAAATCCACGGCGATATCATCCAACAACAAGGGATCTCCGTACTTCAGCTTGGCCCCGGGAAATATGGAGGAGCCCGTGTGAAACATGACAGGGATACCCCTCTCCTGGGCCACGGCATAAAGGGGGTAAAGACGAGGATCGTTGGGGTAGAATAGCTGATGGACGGGATGGATCTTTAGCCCTCGGGCCCCGAGATCCAAATACTCCTGGAAGTCCCTTAATGGTTTGTCGGTAAGGTGAAGATTAACGTTGCAAAAGGGGATGAATCTTTTTTCGCCCCGGCAAAACTCCAGCACCTCCTCGGTGGGCACATCACAGGTGGTGGCGGGAGACCTCTCGGCCAACACCACTACATACTTCACTCCCACCTCGTCCAAATGCTCTAAAAAGGCCTCTCTGTCCAGAGAACCGTCTTCCCTCACCATGGCGAAGTCCCTGGGGTTGGTCCTTTGCCACCACTCTTTGACCCAGGGCTTCCAGTGGTTTAGGTTCCCCACGTGGACATGGATGTCTACAGCGCGGTAGCCCATGTGAACCTCCTTTTTCCCTAATAACCTTACCTTATGCAACTAAACAAATCCAATTCCTACGGGAAACTCCTCTCCCCTTTCAACCCCCTCATCCAATCCAAACACCTTAAAAAAAACCACCACCATGATGCAAACATGCCAATACAGCCATCTCTCCGGCCACCGTGGCAGAGAAGAGTTGCCCATAGAAGATAAATGGATTAAATCTACCCCGATGAGAAAAGGCCTGTTCATAGTAATATTCCTTCTCCTGGCTTCTCCATTGCTAGCCGGGCAAGTACATATCAAGGAAGCCAGGCTAATAAAGGGAGGAGAAGGTTTTCTCTACTTAGAGGTGAAACTCGATGGGCTCTTCTTCCCGGAGCTTAAGGAGACTCTCATGGAGGGAATACCCATAACCCTCAGTTGTTCCGTGATGATAGAGCGGGACAGAGCCATCCTATGGGATCCTGTGCTCTGGAAAGGGGTATACACCAGAGTGATCAAGTACAATCTTCTTACGAAAACCTTCGTCGTTAAAGACCCCCCCGAGATAGAGAAGAGTTTCCCCAACTTTGGACCCTTCAGTCGTGAAGCCCAGAATCTCCTCCTTCCCCTTCCTTCCTACCTCTTGAAGAAGAGAGGATCGTATATAGAAATACGGGTATACAGAAGAACGGCGTCCCTCTTCTTCCCCTTCAACCTCATCTATTCCCTTCTCTCTCCTGCACCTGCAGACTTTGAAACCAATAGAGCCCGAGTGGAGGTTCAGCAGTGAAGGAACCCCCAATCCGTAGTCAACAAGAGCTCAGCAAAAGAAAGAAATCCCTCATCCTCACAGGGTTGCTCTTCGTTGTCTTCGTGGGGCTCACAGGACTCCAGATATACCTTCAACAACACCAAGGTAAGCCCACCTCTATCCCCTCTAACATCTTGGTCTTTATGGTGGTCAACCTCAACTTCATCATACTCATGGTGCTGGTGGTCATGGTGGGGAGAAACCTCACCAAGATCTACTTTGAGCATAAGAGGGGGGTACTGGGCTCCAAGTTTAAAACCAAGCTTATCACAGCCTTCATCGCTCTAACCATTATCCCCACCACCCTCCTTTTCCTGGTAGCCAGCGGGCTCATCACCTCCAACATCGAAAACTGGTTCACCCAACAGAGAGAACAGGCCTTAAAAGAAGCCCTTGCCGTGGCCCAAGGCTACTACAAGGAGATGGACAGCGCCGGCAGAGTCCTAGCCCAGAAAATTGTGAAAACGGCCCAGAAACAGCAGCTTCTGGACAAAAAAAACTATTGGAAACTAGTATGGCTACTGAAAGAAAAGGCCCGGGAACATCGCTTAAAAGCTATAGAAATCTTCGGCCCAACTGGCCAGTTACTGGCCAGTTCCAAGGGAAATAAGCGAAAAAGCAAATCCTACCTTTTAGAACCGAGAGACCCAAAGATAAAGGAAACCCTGAAAAGCAACAAGGCCCTATCTTGGGATGAGAAAAGGTACCACATCCTGCTGATCCCTTTTCCCCAAGGCATAGTAAGCCTCTCATATAAGATACCCTCCCAGATGTACAAAAACTTGACGGCTGTTACCCAGTACTACGAAGGTTACAGGCAGGCCAAAGAACTGAAAAACCCTATCAAGATCAGCTACATCATGGTCTTTCTCATGGCCACCCTACTGATCGTCTTCTCCTCCATATGGTTCGGCCTTCAGCTGGCCAAAGGGATAACCATACCCATTGAAGCCCTGGCTTCAGCCACCCGAGAAGTGGCCAGGGGAAACCTAGAAACCCAAATAACCGTCAGAGCCGACGATGAAATAGGTATCCTGGTAGACTCCTTCAATCAAATGATCCAAGACCTTAAGATATCCAGGAAAGAACTGGAAGAAAGAAAGCGCTACATAGAGACTGTCCTGGACAACATCGCTACGGGGGTTATCTCCATAGACAAAGAAGGCAAAATCTCTAGTATAAACAAAGCAGCCAGGAAACTTATGAAGCTGGGACGCGAAGAGTACCTGGGCATACCCTATCGCCAGATCTTTAGGGAAGACCACCTGGGCCCCCTTAGAGAAACTGTGAAGGAAATGTTACGCCGGGGGAAAGAGGGAGACAGAAAAGAGGTGAAACTCGTCACGGAAGAAGGGGTCACCCACCTCATGGTTGGCGCCTCCACCCTCCTAGACCACGAGGGACGTTATACCGGAACTGTGGTGGTCATGGAGGACTTGACAGAACTGGTGAAGGCCCAGAGAGCTGCCGCCTGGGAAGAGGTGGCCCGAAGGGTGGCCCATGAAATCAAAAACCCCCTCACTCCCATCTCCCTATCCGCCCAGAGGCTGAAAAGGAAATTCGGCCATTACATGAAAGGGGAAGAGGGAGAAATCTTTTACAGGTGCATAGAGACCATCGTCAAAGAGGTAGAAGAACTGAAACACATGGTCAACGAATTTTATAAATTCGCCCGCATGCCCCAAATCACCCCCAAGCCCACCAGGCTCCAAGATCTAATCCAGGACCTCGTGGCCCTCTACTCCGCATCCCATAAACAGATCTCCTTCGAAGTAGACGTATCCCAGAATCTCCCTCCTCTTCTCCTGGACAGAGATCAGATGAACCGGGTATTTATAAACCTGCTGGAAAATGCCATAGAAGCCATGAAGGGCAAGGGGAAAATCACCATCAGAGCCAAATGGGATGAGAGCATCCCGGCAGCGGTAGTAGAGGTGGCCGATGAAGGAACCGGAATAAAACCCGAAGACAAGGAGAAACTTTTCATGCCCTACTTCTCCACAAAAGAAAGGGGTACGGGTCTGGGGTTGGCCATTGTTAGCCGCATCATCTCAGACCACGGCGGATACATCAGGGTGAAAAACAACAAACCCAAAGGGGCCGTATTCATTATAGAACTACCGGGAAAGGCCGCATAGATGAGCAACTTGGTACTCATAGTAGACGACGAAAAATCCATTCGAGAATCTCTCAGGGGAGTCTTGGAAGACGAGGGATACAGAGTGGCCGAAGCAGCATCGGGAGAAGAGGCTTTAGAGATCTTCTCCAAGAACGCCGTAGACCTGGTGTTCCTGGACATATGGCTCCCTGAGATGGACGGGGTGGACCTTCTTAAAGAGATGAAAGAGAAAAATCCACTGGTGCCTGTCATCATGATTTCGGGTCATGGCACCATAGAAACGGCGGTGAAAACCATCAAACTGGGAGCCTACGACTTCGTGGAAAAGCCCCTTAACTTGGACGAACTCATCATCAAAACGGAAAGGGCCCTCAGAGAGTACCGGCTTCGCCTGGAAAATCTTAGACTCAAGGAGAAACTGGAAGAAGAAAGGGTCCTCATCGGAGAAAGCCCGCCCATGAAAGCCCTGAGAGACCAAATAAAACTGGTGGCACCCACCGACGGGTGGGTACTCATCACAGGCGAGAGCGGAACGGGCAAAGAGTTGGTGGCCAGGGAGATCCATACCCTGAGCATCAGAAAGGACTACCCCTTCGTAGAAGTGAGCTGTGCCGCCATCCCTGAAGACATGATAGAAAAGGAACTCTTCGGTTGGGAAGAGAACTCGGAATCTCCTCCCCACAGGGGTAAATTCGAGTTGGCCCATCGAGGCACCCTCTTTTTGGACGAAGTGGGAGACATGAGCTTGAAAGTCCAAGCCAAGGTACTGAGGGTGATCCAAGAACTCTCACTCCAGCGCATCGGAGGTAGAGAGACTATCCCGGTAGATATTCGTATCATTGCCTCCACCAACAAAAACCTAGAGGAAGAAATAGAGAAGGGGGTGTTCAGAGAAGATCTCTACTTTCGTCTCAACGTCATTCCCATCCACGTTCCCCCCCTCAGAGAACGGAGGGAAGACATTCCCCTGCTGGTGAACCACTTCCTGGGACATTTCTCTCAGAAATATGGCATGAAACCCAAGTCCATCTCCCCGGAAGCCCTGAGTCTCCTCATGGGCTATCACTGGCCCGGAAATGTCCGGGAATTGAGAAACATGGTGGAAAGACTGGTGATCATGGTCCCCAAGGAAGAGATCGGTGCCCAAGACCTACCCCATCCCATCTCCGACACCCAGACTCAACCTCCCTCTACCCTGAGAGAAGCCCGAGAAGCCTTTGAAAAGGAGTACATACTGAGGCACTTGGAACAGTTTGGCTGGAACATCAGCCGAACCGCCGAGTACTTGGGCATAGAAAGGAGCCATCTCTACAAAAAGCTGAAGACCTACGGCATCGAGCCCGAGAAGAGGAGAAAGGAAAATGGAGTATAAAGAGGCGGGGGTGGACATAGAGGCAGGCACCCGGCTGGTAGAGCTCATAAAACCCCTTGCCAGAACAACGGTCATCCCCGGTGTGGTGACGGAACTGGGGGGATTCAGCGGCCTCTTTGCCCCACCCTGGAAGGAGTACAGTGACCCTCTCTTGGTGGCCTGCACCGACGGCGTAGGGACCAAGTTGAAGGTAGCCTTCATGGCCAACAAACACGACACCATGGGGATAGATCTGGTGGCCATGAACGTCAACGATCTCATCACAGTAGGAGCCACGCCCCTTTTCTTCCTGGACTACTTGGCCACAGGAAAGCTGGAGGAGAAGAAAGCCTTAGAGGTGGTAAAGGGGATAGTCCAAGGATGCCGAGAAGCCAGATGTGCCCTTTTAGGCGGAGAAACGGCCGAAATGCCCGACTTTTACCCCCCAGGGGAGTACGACTTGGCAGGGTTCGCCGTGGGCATAGTTGATCGAGGAGCATTGATAGACGGGTCCCAAATCCAAGAAGGGGACGTGGTGCTGGGCTTAGCCTCCTCTGGACTCCACAGCAACGGGTATTCCCTAGCCAGGAAGGTGATCTTCGAAATGGAGGGACTGTCCGTAACCAGCCCCCTACCCTGGGGCAGATTGGTGGTACAAGAACTCCTGGAACCCACACGGATCTATGTCACCGCCGTAGAAGCCCTCAAAAAGCACGACATAGATCTCCGCGGGCTGGCCCACATCACAGGTGGAGGTCTCCTGGAAAATCCTCCCCGCATCCTTCCTCCAAACCTGGCCATGGAACTGGATCCCTCTCGGTGGGAAGTGCCACCCATCTTCTCCTTCCTCCAAGAAAAGGGAAGGATACCTTCGAGGGAGATGTTTAGAACCTTCAACATGGGAGTAGGTATGGTGGCGGTCCTTCCCTTCCCCCAGACATCAAAGGCCCTGAAAATCCTAGATGGGATAGGATACAGGGCCTGGGAGATAGGAAAAATCACGAAAGGAGAAAGGGAGGTGAAAGTATGGGGAGTAACCGACTGAAACTGGGGGTCCTGGTATCGGGCAGGGGGTCCAATCTTCAGGCCATCATCGACGCCATCGAGAGGGGCGATCTGGAAGCCATAATCGCCTTGGTCGTATCGGACAAAAAGGAGGCCTTTGCCCTGGAAAGGGCCAGGAAACACGGGATAGAAGCCCTCTTCATAGACCCCAAGGCCTATGAAAGCCGGGAAGAGCACGAGAGGGCAGTGGGAGACGAATTGGAAAAGAGGGGCGTTGGACTCATCTGCCTTGCGGGATACATGCGCATACTTTCAGAATATTTTGTCAACAGGTTCCGCTGGCGCATAATCAACATCCACCCCGCCCTCCTCCCCTCATTTCCTGGCCTCCACGGACAGAAACAAGCCCTGGACTATGGAGTCAAGATATCGGGATGCACCGTGCACTTCGTGGATGAAAAAACGGATCATGGACCCATCATCATCCAAGCCGCCGTACCTGTCCTAGAAGGAGACGATGAAGACACCCTGGCAGCCAGAATCCTAGAATACGAGCACAAAATCTACCCCAGGGCCATTCAGCTCTTCGCCCAAGGCAGGTTGGAGATTGAGGGTAGAAGGGTGAAGGTGAAAAGAGCCCCGATCCACACCTGGGCCGTGGCAAATCCTCCTCTGGAAGGCTAAAAGAGCAAAACAAAGGGGAGGGGCCAGAAAAGTCCCTCCCCGAACTTGAAACGGCTACTCCACAATCTCCAGGATATACCTTCTATCACGGTCCTTATTGGCAGCGTTGATTATGGTCCTCATGGCCTTGGCCCGGCTACCTTCCTTCCCAATGACCCGTCCCAGGTCTTCGGGAGCAACCCTAAGCTCCAACACCACCGTTTTGGCACCATCAATCTCGTTAACCTTAACTTCTTCGGGCCTCTCCACCATTGCCCTCGCCATGGCCTCCACTAGTTCCTTCATCCTGTCACCTCTCCTCTCCGAGAATGAATATCTAAACCGGATTTTGATTGTGAGATCATGATCCTTATTTAGCCTTGCTTCCACCCCCTGTCAACAACAGCTTTTCCAGCATTAACCTATTGATAAATCCAGTATACACCTTCCCCCCGATGAGCATGGAAGGAGTGCCCGCAAGCTTCATCTTCTTGGCCTCCTCCCCGTCCCTGGTGAGGAGCAGTTCTATGAGCTCCACCTGGTTCTCCCTACACTTGATATTAAACCTCTTGGCAACGGCTCCCTTGGTGAAAACCATGGCCCAGAATTCCTTCCTCTTGCCCTGTTGATACAAACAGATGGAGTCCCTGGCCAGCCTCCTCGCCCCGGGGCCATTGATTATCAAATATTTTAGTACAACCCGAATCTTCCCTTCATCTATCATGGGCTTAAGCACCCTCAGCTCCCTAAGGGAGAAAGGACAAAGGGGATCATAATAGATGACAATCTCTGGAGCATTCTGGGGACCAAAGGTGGGAGAGCCCACAGTGCTTATCCTCAACGCCACAGCCTTCCCCTTAGGCAGAGGATAGTAACCCTTCTCTATCCCCCTCTCCATTATCAGATCCTTGCCCCCCTTTTCCACATCCAGAAGCCTGCCTGCAATAACATACTTGGCGTCTTTCGTGATGATGAAGGCCCTTCTGCCATTCCGACCCAAATCCACATACACTATGTACAGGTTCTTAACGGGAGCTGGTTGGATACCCAGGATTTTAACGTTGGAAATTCCCAGAGAGTTGAGTGCTTTCAATACCTTGGCATTACCCGGCTTTTTTGCAGCGCTAGAAACCCCAGGCACCGCCATCAAGAAAACCAAGAAAACCGCTAGCAACAACCTCTTCTTCAAAATACCCCTCCTAAACCAGATTTTCCTAGCCTTTTACACTAAATCTCAGCCCCTGAAAAGAGGAAAAGCTTGTTACAAAGAAACCACTGTCACCCAAAACAAACCAGGATTTTTAATTCGGAAAAACCTCCTCCGCCATCCCTGGCCCTTCTACACTACTCTCGGTGGATTCCTTGTTTGGTACAGACATTCTTACGGGAGTTCAAAGGACACTCTCACCGAAAGCAAGTGCTCTGGATTCCCTGTTTGCCTCCTGGCCTACTTCCCTCCTTTGGAAAGTATCCTGGTCAGCACCGCCCTACCCAGATAGCCCGTATATATCTTTCCCCCAACAATACTGGCGGGGGTTCCCCTCAGTTGGAGTTTCCGGGCCTCTTCATTGTCCCTGGTCAGGATGAACTCCACCTTGCCCTCATCGCACTTGCCCTTGAGATTCCCTCCAACGGCACCCCTCGAAAAGATAAAGCTCCAAAAAGCCTTCTTCTGACCCCGTTGATAAAAGCAAAGGGCTTTATAAGCCAACTTCCTTGCCTTATCACCATGTACCAGAAAGTACTTCAACACCAAATGAATCCTTCCTTCATCAGCCATAGGTTTCAAATCCCGCAACTCTTTAAGGCAATAAGGACAGAGGGGATCGAAGTAAACCACCACTTCCGGCGCCTGGGAAGAACCAAAGGAAGGAGAACCAGCCTTATTTATCTCAACCTTAGCGTCTTTCAAGCTCCTGCCCCGAGGCAAAGGGAAGTATCCTTTGCTTACACCCACCTCCATGGTGAGGTCTTTGCCCCCCTCTTTAATGTCCAAAAGCTTACCAGTGATGAGATACCGACCATCCTCGCTGAGGACAAAAGCCGCCCTCCGGCCATTACCCAGCTTGACATAAACCATGTACAAGCCCTTCAAAGGAGCAGGCTGGACACCCAAAACCTCTACCTGGGATATCCCCAAGGTCTTCAGCATCTTTCTCACCTTGGCAGCGTCCATCTTCTCGGCCCCTTTCAGGGTGAGTGGAGCCACGAAAAGAAACCCCACCAGCATCCACAGCACAAACCACCTCTTTTTACTCAACACAGCCCTCCCATCAAAGATTTCCTAGCCTTTTATCTCACTCACCCACCCCTTGAAAAGGGGTTACCTAACTGCTAAAAGGCCCCCGTGGAAAGCTATTAAACTGGAGGTGTAAGTAATGGAGAAAACTTACCTCTTTGCCCCTGGACCCACTCCTATACCCCCTGAGGTCCTTCTGGCCATGGCCCGACCTATTATCCACCACAGGACTCCCCAGTTCCAGGAACTCTTCAGCAGTGTGCTGGAAGACTTGAAATACGTGTTCCAGACCCAACAACCCGTCCTCGTCCTGGCCTCCTCCGGCACAGGGGCCATGGAAGCCGCAGTGTCCAATCTTCTTTCCTCAGGAGAAGAAGCAATCATCATCCGGGGAGGCAAATTCGGGGAGAGATGGGCAGAAATCTGTGACGCCTACGGGGTGAAACCCATCAATATAGATGTGGAGTGGGGTAAAGCTGTGGAACCTGAGATTGTAGAAAACAGCCTGAAGTCCCATCCTCAGGCGAAGGCCGTCTTATGGCAAGCCAGTGAGACCTCTACTGGGGTGAAACACCCCACCCAAGAACTGGCCAAGATATGCCAAAAATACGGGGTCTTCTCCGTGGTGGACGGTATCACAGCCATTGGAGTCTTCGACATACCTATGGACGCCTGGGGCCTGGACGTAGTGGTGAGTGGATCCCAAAAAGCCTTCATGCTACCCCCAGGGCTAGCCTTCATCGCCATGAGTGAAAAGGCCTGGGCCAAGGTGGAAGAAGCCAAGAGACCCAGATACTACTTCGACTTAAAAAAAGAGCGCAAATCCCAAAGCAAAGCCGACACGGCTTACACCCCCGCTGTTTCCATGATCATGGGGTTGAGGGCCTCCCTCGATATCATCAAAAAGGAAGGCCTAGAAAACATCTTCGCCCGTCACGCCCTGTTATCTAAAGCCACCAGGGAAGCCATGAAAGCTCTGGGACTGGAACTTCTGGCTCCCGAGTCTCCCAGTGAGGCTGTAACGGCTGTTAAAGTACCCGCCGGAGTGGACGGAGGAGCCATCCCCAAAACCCTAAGGGACAAGTACGGGGTGACCATCGCAGGGGGACAGTCACAGCTAAAAGGCAAGATCTTCCGCCTCTCCCACATGGGGTACGTCTCCAAGGCTGACATGCTCTTGGTCATAGGCATGGTAGAAGTGGTTCTAAAAGAACTTGGATATTCCTTAGAATTGGGCAAAGGCGTAAGCAAAGCTCAAGAAATTCTCTTTCCCTAAAGGAGGTCAGCTTTGTACAAGGTACTGGTCAGCGATAAGATATCAGAGAGCGGCATCAAGCTGCTCAATATGGAACCCGAAATAGAAGTGGACGCAAAAATCGGCCTACACCCTCACGAACTGAAAAAGATCATTGGCGACTATGATGCCCTCATAGTCCGCAGTGCCACCAAAGTGACACGAGAGATCCTCTCAGCTGCCAAGCGGTTGAAAGTGGTGGGAAGGGCCGGCACAGGAGTGGACAACATAGACATAGAAGCCGCCACTGAAAAGGGAATAGTAGTCATGAACACCCCAGGCGGCAACACCGTGGCGGCAGCAGAGCACGCCATATCCATGATGCTTTCCTTGGCCCGCAAGATTCCCCAGGCCTATACCTCCATGAAGAAAGGTCACTGGGACAAAAAGAGGTTCATGGGTGTGGAGATCCATGGAAAGACCCTGGGCATCATAGGGATGGGACGCATAGGCTCCCTTGTGGCCAAAATGGCTCTAGGACTGGGCATGAGGGTTATAGCCTGCGATCCTTACCTCTCTGAGAAAGCCGCCAAAGACATGGGTGTAACCCTGACGGATCTGGAGACCTTACTGGCGGAATCGGACTTCATCACCATCCACGCTCCCCTCACTCAAGAGACCAAAAATCTCATCTCGAAAGAGGCTTTCAAAAAGATGAAGGACGGAGTGATGATAGTGAACTGCGCCAGGGGAGGTATTATAGACGAAGAGGCCCTCTACGAGGCCCTCAGTATGGGAAAGGTGGCCGGAGCCGCTTTGGACGTCTTTGCCCAGGAACCTCCACCGCCCGACTATCCCCTGATTAAACTGGAAGAGGTGATCTGCACTCCCCATCTGGGAGCCTCCACCAAAGAGGCCCAAGAGGTAGTGGCCATAGCCATAGTGCAGCAGATAATAGACTATCTGAAAAATGGCATCGTCAAGAACGCCGTCAACGTGCCTTCCGTCAAACCAGAACTCATGCCCAAGGCAGAACCATACATCCATCTGGCCCAAAAGCTGGGTTCCTTCATCGCCCAGATCTTCGAAGGACGGATGGAGGAGCTCCTTGTAGAGTATGCAGGGGAGGTCCTGGATGAGGGCATTTACCCCGCCCTCACACTGGCAGCCTTAACCGGCCTTCTCAAACCCATCCTGGGCAACGGCGTCAATATGGTGAATGCCCCACTGATTGCCAAACAGAGGGGTATCAGGGTAGTGGAGAGCAAGTCGGATCAGAGTGAAGGCTACATAAGCCTTATACGCCTTAGGCTCAGGGGCGATGGTAAAGAGACCAGCGCTTCCGGTACCCTTATCAAGAGAGACGCCCCCAGGATTGTCATGGTAAATGGCTATCCCATAGAAGCCGAACCCGTAGGCTATATGCTCTTCTTCACCAACTACGATCGCCCAGGCGTGATTGGAAGAATAGGTACCATTCTGGGCGATGCAGGGGTGAACATCGCTGGCATGAGGCTAGGAAGAACCCAGCCCGGGGAGCTGGCCATCGCCATCCTCAACGTAGACTCCCCCGTGCCTGAAAAGGTGATGGAGAAGATCCGAACATTGCCCAACATTACGTATGCTAAGTTGGTAGACCTATCTTGAACAAAGATCAACTATCCATGTTTCAATTACCCCGGGGTGTGAAGGTTTTACCCCCCCGGGGTGCCCAACGTAGGGAATGGGTAAGAAGGGTCCTTTTGGAAACCTTCCAATCTTGGGGTTTCCAGAAGGTGGTAACCCCCACTTTCGAATACCTCGACATCCTCCTGAAAGGACTGGAAGAAGGGCTAGAAGACAGGGTTTACAAACTGGTAGAACGAGAAACAGGGCGTCTCATAGCCCTGAGGCCCGATTTCACACCCCAGGTAGCCAGAATCGCCGCCACCGTCATGAAAGACTATCCCCGACCCCTGCGCCTCTGCTACAGCGGAGGCGTCTTCCGATACATGCCTGACAGAGGCGAAGAAGAGACAGAGCTACACCAAGTAGGTGTGGAACTCATAGGCCTTGATCTGCCCGAAGCGGATGCCGAAATGATCGCTATGGCTGCAAGATCCCTGGAAAACCTGGAGCTAACCCACTACACCATTGCAGTGGGACACATGGGTTTCATAGCCGCCATCCTGGGAGCCATCCCACAGCATCTGGTTCCAAAACTCAAGGGAGCCTTGGCAGATAAGAACAGAACAGAAACCCGAAGAATCTGCCAACAAGTCCCCAGTCCATGGCGTGAAGTCCTAAAGGAGTTGCCCACCCTTTATGGAAACCACGAAGTTCTAAAGAAAGCCAGAAAACTCCTGGAAGGCCATAAACCCTTACTAGTACACTTGGACTACCTTGAAACCCTCCACTCCATGGTGGACACTTATGGCCTGGCCCACAGAATGGTCATAGACCTTTCGGAAATCAGGGGATTCCAGTATCACACAGGGGTGGTGTTCGAGATATTTACTGAAGGCATGGGGAAAAAGCTGGGAGGAGGAGGTCGATACGACTGGCTCCTGGAACGTTTTGGCAAAAGGGAACCCGCCACAGGCTTCGGCATAAATGTGGACGCCGTACTCAAGGCACTGGAGCAGAGAGGTGGCAAATGGCCCCCTTCCCAAATAAATTACCTGCTGGTGGACTTCTCCAAAGATAAGAGGGCAGCCTTGGAACTGGCCCGAAGACTAAGGGAGTTGGGCTGGAAGGTGGCCAGGGATATCATAAAAAGGGACCTCCAAGGATCCCTGGAATACGCTAAAAAAACGGATATTCAGTTTCTCATAGTGATGGATGATAAACTGAAGAAAGAGAATCGGGTAAAAATCATCGATACCACCGAGGGGAAAGAGATTTTACAACCTACGGAGGAACTCCTTGTCCCGAAAGGGGGATACCATGAGTAATGTTGCCGTTTTGGGTGCCCAGTGGGGAGACGAAGGTAAAGGAAAGATTGTAGACTTCCTGGCCCAGGAAGCAGAGTGGGTGGTTAGGCACCAGGGAGGAACCAACGCTGGCCACACGGTGATAGTGAAAGACAAGAAATACATCCTCCACCTCATACCTTCGGGCATCCTCCACCCAGGGAAGAAATGTATAATAGGTAACGGCGTGGTGGTGGATCCACCCGAGTTATTGAAAGAGATAGAAGAACTGGAAAGGGAAGGAATAGAGGTGAATGGACGCCTCTTTCTGAGCGAAACGGCACATCTCATCATGCCTTACCACAAGAAGCTGGACGCCTTGAGCGAGAAACTTAAGGGAAATAAACAGATAGGCACCACTCTCAGAGGCATTGGTCCCGCCTATTCCGACAAAATGGCCCGCACGGGGCTGAGGGTCCATGACCTCCTGAAACCTGAACGGCTCAAGGAAAGATTAGAGGAGACCCTTCGGGTGAAAAACCTCATCATTAAAGAGTTCTTTAAAGAGGAAGGGTACTCCTTCGAAGAGCTCTACAAGGACACCCTGGCCTGGGGCAAAGCCCTGAAGCCCTATATCTGCAATACCGTGCACCTCATGAGAAAGATCATAAAAGAAGGAGATCCCGTCCTATTCGAAGGGGCTCAGGGGGCCCTCTTGGATATAGACCACGGCACTTACCCCTTCGTCACCTCTTCCAACACCACCATAGGGGGCATATTCACCGGACTAGGCATTCCTCCCGGCCATATCCACAGGGTAATGGGCATATCCAAGGCTTACACCACTAGAGTAGGTGGAGGCCCCTTCCCCACAGAGCTCAAAGGGGAAGAGGGACAGCGACTCAGGGACCGGGGTGGGGAGTACGGAGCCACCACTGGGCGCCCCAGGAGATGCGGCTGGCTTGACCTGGTGGCCTTGAAACACGCAACTTGGCTCAACGGTCTCACAGAGCTCACCATCACCAAGCTGGACGTACTGGACACCCTGGAAGAGATCAAAGTATGCGTAGCCTACGACATCGAAGGAGAAAGAACGGAAGAGATGCCTGCCGATCTCGAAAATTTCTCCCAGGCAAAACCCATGTACAAGAGTTTTCCAGGATGGCAGGGAATGGTGAAAGGGACCACTAGATGGGATGACCTCCCCTCCCAGGCCAAGGCCTACCTAGAGTTCATAGAAGAGGCCCTCAACATACCCATAAAAATGGTCTCCACAGGGCCGGAGCGGGAAGAAACCATAATTCGATGAAAGGAGGCCGAGGGGCTCCTCCACGGAATCCCTCGGTCACTTCAACTCCACGTTCTCCACCTCTTTCAACTCCAACAACGCCGATGTGAGTTTCCCTACCTCCCTTTCCATGGGATAGCCTGGTTTGGGGCGAATAACCATCTGGATCTCCACCCTATCCTTCTCCACGTCTCGGTCTACCTCCACAAAGTCCATGGCATATCCAAATTCACCCAGCACCTCTTCCAAATCCCCCATCAGGGTGGGCACATCTTCGGCTTCAATGAAGAGACTCCTTTTGGGTTTGGTGAATAGATAGAGCTTCTCCATCTTCCCCAGTAAAAAGAGGGAAAAAAGAACCAACAAAGTGGTCAACAAAGCTGCCCAGTAGAAACCTGCCCCACAGGCCAGCCCTATAGCCGCTGTAGTCCACAGACTGGCAGCCGTGGTGAGCCCTTTAATGGAAACCCCTATGCGCAGAATAGCCCCGGCCCCCAGAAAACCGATGCCGCTCACCACCTGTGCTGCTATCCTCATGGGATCGGATGTCGCCGGTCCATAGAGGAGGGAGCCATGGATGGAAATGAGCATAATAAGGGCCGAGCCTATAGAGAGAATGGTGTGAGTCCTGAAACCGGCAGGCTGGTTCCTCATCTCCCGCTCCACGCCCACCAATCCTCCCAGTATGAAGGCCACCGCCAAGCGCTCGACCACCACCCACCAGTTCACAAATGCACCTCCTACCACTCACTTTATAGTATCCCGCCTCATAGGCACAATTCCCCTTTTTCAAAGGCCCCCCACCTGATAGAAAGGGGAACATGGGGAAGGAACTGGGCATTGAAGGGATACTGGTAGGTCACTATACGGATCTGGAGAAAGCCACGGGCTGCACCGTGGTCATCTTCCCCCAGGGAGCCACGGCGGGCATGGACGTGAGGGGAGGATCTCCTGGGACCCGGGCTTGTGATTCTTTGACAGGCTTCAGGTCCGCAGGAAAGATCCACGCCGTGCTCTTCACAGGAGGTTCCACCTTCGGCCTGGGAGCCACCGACGGTGTACTCCAGTTCCTTCTGGAAAAGGGATGGGGCGTTAAAATAGACCACCTAACCATCCCCCTGGTACCCTCAGCTGTCATCTTCGACCTATTTATAGGCTCTTCTAAAGCCTGGCCAGGGCCCCAAGACGGCATCAAAGCGTGCCTAGAAGCCCAGGCTACTACGCCCATGGGCACCGTTGGAGCGGGAACAGGAGCCGTTATAGGGAAACTCCTGGGCACCCGGCATGGCACCAAAGGAGGCCTAGGCTGGGCATTAGTGGCAACCCAGGGCCTGAAAGTGGGATGTCTCACCGTGGTCAACGCCTTTGGAGACGTGGTGGACCCAGCCAAAGACAAGATCCTTGCAGGGGCCAGGGATCCCGAAAATGGCACCTTCCTCAATGCTGCCCAAGCCATGAAGAAAGGAATACTGCGACAAATACCCGACTTCTCCACCAATACCACCCTAGCCCTGGTGGTGACCAACGCCGCCCTTTCCCGTAACGCCTGCATCCGGGTATCCCAAATGGCCCACGGGGGCATGACTCGGGTGATAAACCCTTTTCACACCGACTTCGACGGCGACCTTGTCATCACCGCTTCCCTGGGGCAGGAGGAGGCCGACACCAACCTAGTAGGCCTCATGGCAGCCGAAGCTCTGGAAAAATCGATTATCAACGCCGTAAAAGCTGCCACCCCCCTCCACGGCATTCCATCTGCAGATGAGATTCCAAGGAAACTCCCTTGAATTCTGTAACCCAGGGGACTCTTGGACAGTCTCCTGACAGAACCGGCCACTTCCCTATAAGCCCTATCCGCCTTCCTCTTCACCCGAAGAGATGATCCCCGAACCTATTCTCCAAGATTGGAGAGGATGGCCACCTCATCCCTCATAGAAGGCTTTGTTCTCATGATGCTCCTGGTGTACCCCTAAGTTGAGAAGAGAAATAAAAAGCCCTCGGGGGCAAACCCCATAGGCGGTGTGGCCCCATGAAAGGCTGCCTTCTGGCTCATAGTCCAGAAATGGGGACCATGGAAGATGGGTAAAGGATGCTTCTCCACCACCTTGGGCCCCTCACACAGAGGGCTGGCTGTCCAACACAGCCAGTACTCCGCCCAACCGCTGCAGTACCAGCCCCAACCCCACCACCCCCCCTTACCATAGGGGTCGCCGTACCACATGGAAGCACCTCCCCTCTCCAGGATCATTTTCATGATACACTCCCATAGGAGGAGAAACTACTCCACAGATCAAGGCCCTCAAAAAGCAAGGCAAAAAGGTCTTCCATCCCCTTTTGGGGATGGAAGACCGCCAAAGACCTCAGCTCCCCTCCACCTCTTTTAACCTGGCCTCAATCTCCTTCAGCCTGGCCTCCAGGTCAGCCTTTCGGCCCTCAGGTCTTCAGCCTCGGCCTGGGGAGGAGGATAAGGGGGAACCCAACCACCCCAGCCCCACACCTGGGAAGCATGGACCAACCTGCCAGAGGGGTCCATGTAGAAGGCGTGGGGACCAAAGCCACACCGGCAGGGTCCCACATAGGTGAACCCCTGGGAAGTCCTGTAACCGTAGGCTCCCCACCATCCTCTCCCCCAGCCACCACCGTAGCCTCTGCCCAAACCTCTGCCATAACCCCACATGGCTTCACCTCCCTCGGTTTTCTAGTTTGTCTATACGCTCCATCACCTCCTCCAAGACCCTCCTTTGCTCTTGGAGAAGCCTCCTCAGTTCCCTTAAGTAAGCCCATCCCTGGGTAGTCAGCCTATAGAGCCTCCTGGCCGGGCCACCCCCCATGGTCCAGCGAGACTCCACCACTCCCTGGGCTTCCAAGGCCCGAAGGGTACGGTAGAGACTCCCCGGGTTGAGGGATATACCCGCTTCTTTCAAACGCATCAAAATCTCATAACCATGTACGGGACCCTCAGCCACCATGATTAAAGTCCAAAGAGTAACCCATTCTCCCCTCTTGCCCCATCCACCACCGTATCCCCAACCTTGAGGTCCCATACCACGCTCCATATATATTTATTTTGCACATATATGCATATATACCCATTTTGCCTAAAATTCAATGGTAGCCATACCTAAAGCACCGCAGAAAAATAGAAAAAGAAAGCCCGGTTCTTACCAGGTCCCCTATAAACAGGTAAAGGTTCCTCCTTTATCTAACCTTTATCTGGCCTTGCAATTCTCCATCTTCCAGGACTTCCCCCATTTTTACTCTTATGGGTCAGGGCGAGGCGTTCCGACCGCAGAGATGATAGCTCATAGTTCATAGCTCGTAGTTCATGGTTCATAGCTCACGGTTGCTATCAGCCATGAGCCATGAGCCATCAGCTATCAGCCATGGGCAAGGGAGGAATGCCCCGCCTTTTCACTTGTTTGAAAGGGAAAATCCAGGATTCTGAACATGATGCCTTTGCCAAGAAAGGAATCTTGGGGGAAGTCCTGTCCATCTTCTCGTGATGGCTACCGATCCCCCCTTGCAGTAGTCCTTGGTGCAGGGGTTTTTGTCGCTACACTCCCTACTAGACTTGCAAGGACGACAGGCTACCGCGCCAGTTGCAAGCACTCCGCTCCACGCCTCCCCTCTGCCACCCCAAGAACACAAAAAAACACTGCCGTCATACCCAAGCCCACTAACACTTTCTTCTTCACGCACATCCCTTCTCATTTTTTCCTTTCTTAGTATCCGACCCAGGCCAAAGGTCCAAACAAAAAAGGATCTTTTAACCCTTGTTCTTAAACCAAACTACAACCTCCTCCAATGGCCTACGAGTGGAAGTACCATCCCTGGCAGGGTAACCAGCTGATACCAAAGCCATAAACTCCCATGTATGAGGCACCTTTAACATTGTTTCTACCTTCCTCCGATTTTTCAGAATCTCCCCCAGCCACACCGCACCCAGGCCCTGGCAGTGGAAAGCCAGGAGCATGTTCTCGATGCAGGCTCCGATAGACTGGATGTCCTTCTCTCTGTGATAGGAAACCTCCTTGTCCATGAATACGGCTATAGCCACGGGAGCCTCCCGGATGATTCGCCCCGACACGGTGAGCTGGGCCAGCCCCTCCCGGACTTCCCTGCCTTGAACCACCACGAAACGCCAAGGCTGGTTGTTCTTCCCCGAGGGAGCCCAGTGGGCGGCCTCCAGGGCCCTCTCTACCTTCTCCCGCTCAACGGGTCTGTCCAGATAGTGTCTGATACTTCTCCTGGTTAACAGGGTCTCCATGCACTCCATACTCCACCTCCTTTTTTCTTTTGCCCCTAATCCCGGGACAATGCTATCCTACTTCTATGTCTTTGAAGGATGATGAAAGGATAGAGGCCATATTGGCAATACCCACCCCCTGGGGCACCTTCTATGCCCAAACCAGCACCCGGGGGCTTCGCAGGCTCTCCTTCCCGGGGGAGGGTCCCTCCCCCCATGGCCAATGGGACCTGGCCTACCTCCTTGTTGAACTCCTCAACCGGTACTTCTCTGGGCACAAGGTGGACTTCTCACCCATTCCCCTAGACCTCTCAGGGACCACAGCCTTCCAAGTCAGGATCTGGGAAGAGATCCGCCGCATCCCCCACGGCACCACCATTACCTACGGCCAACTGGCAACCTGCCTGGGAATCCCACGGGGAGCCCGGGCCGTGGGCCAGGCCTTGAAAAAGAACCCCATACCCATCATCATCCCCTGCCACCGGGTGGTGGGCCAAAAGGGACTCACAGGTTTCAGCGGAGGACTAAGTTGGAAGAGAAGACTCATAAGTTTGGAGTCCGGCGGATAAAGATGGTTTTGGCCTACGACGGCACAGACTTCTCGGGGTGGCAATACCAACCAGAGGGCCAAACGGTCCAAGCCACTCTGGAGAAAGCCATAGAGGCCGTGGTTCAACATCCCCTAAGGGTGATAGCAGCAGGCAGAACTGACACGGGAGTCCACGCCTTAGGCCAGGTGGTCCACTTCAAAACCGAAAACCACCTATCCCCAGCTATCATGAAGAGGGCTTTTAATGCCCATCTACCAAAAAGCATCCGCATCCGCCAAGTGAAGGATGCCCCCCGGAGTTTCCACGCCCGCTTCTCGGCCTCCAGTCGGATCTATCGATACTTCATATCCCCTTACCACCTGCCCTTCCTCCACCGGTACACCTGGATCATAGAGAAGAAACTGGACTTGATGGCCCTTGAAGCCGTCCTCTCCCTCTACCTGGGGAAACACGACTTCGCCGCCTTCGGTTCCTCCACCAAACCGGGAGGCTCTACGGTGAGGGAGGTGCTCCAGATCCAAGTCAAGAGGCACAGGGGACTGGTGGTCATCACCCTGGAGGCCAACGCTTTTTTGAGAAAGATGGTGCGCCACATGGTGGGAGCCGCCGTCAAGGTGGCCCTGGTAAGGGCCAGTCCGGAAGAGGTGAAGAGGGCCCTGGAGTTTCCACAGGGATTCCGATGCCCTGCTCCCCCCGCTCCCTCCAAGGGGCTCTTCCTGTGGCGAGTAAAATACGGAAAAAGAAAGGAGGTAGCCCATGAAAACAGTGAGATGGGAGGACCTTTCACCCATTGATAATCCCCACAAGGTGGATGCCCGGAGGCTCTACGACACGGAGCACGCCCAGGTGGCCCACATCACCTTGAAACCTGGAGAAAAGCTCATCCGTCACATCACTCCCGTGGATGTGATCTTTTATGTCCTGGAAGGCGAAGGGGTGGTGGAGATCGGCGACGAGAAGGAGACAGTAGGCCCAGACACCCTTATAGAAAGCCCCGCCCGCATTCCCCACTGCTGGTACAACCAGGGAGACAAAACCCTGCGCTTCCTGGTGATAAAGGCTCCCAGGCCCACAGAGCCCACCAAGCTGCTGTGAAACTGGTGTCAACCCCGGGGGAGTCCCGAACCTCCCCCGGAGAGGCCTAAGTCAATCTTCACAAACTCCAGGGCCATTTCAATGGCAGGCTGGCCCTTCTCGAACTCCTCCATAGGAGTCACGAAGGAGACATCTATGACCCTTTCGTCCTTCCGGATGAAAAGCTTAAAGGCCTTAGAACCCTGATCAGGATATTCAACCACTGCCTTTACGGCCTTGTATCCGCCAATCTCTAGGGACTCCCGAGACACCCCCTGACCTCCGAATTCCTGGCACACCCTATCATATACTCGCCAAATCCCTCCCCGTTGAGGGCCTCATCAATGACGATCCCGTGCTATTACCTTTGAAGCACAAGCGGAGATTGCTCTTGTCCACCTTCCAGCCACTGGGGATATTAAAAGAGAGACCCAGCCCCGGCACTTTAATCTTGCTCCTGCTGGTACCCCCCCTTTCCGCCGCCCCCACAGCCCAAGAGAAAAATGGCCACCAACATCACCCCTACCGCCAAACTCCGCCTCAAAACACCCTTCATATACTCCCCTACCCGACCCAAAGCCAATTCACCTGACAGCTGGAGAAGCCCAGAAAGACAGCTGCCAGGCAGATCCAGAAACCAACGGATCAATTTTTTGCTTTTTATAAAGTTTAAGACAATCGTAATGATGAGCGTAATGATGAGGTCAATTGAATCCTCGATGCCCAGGAATCCTTGCCAACCCCAAAATTTCAAGGCAGCTGACGGGCGAAGGGGCCGCTGGTGATCTGTTTTATGATCTCCCTTGCCTTACGCCGGGCCTCAATGTCGGCCTCTTTTACGGTGTTTAGAGAATCTACGGCAATTGGTTGCCATACCTTTAAAACCTCTTCCACCACCTTAGTCATCCCCAGGAAAGGGATATCTCCCTTCAAAAAGGCCTCTACGGCCACCTCGTTGGCGGCGTTGAGGGCCGCCGGGGCCGTGCCCCCCATCTCCAGGGCCCTGTAGGCCAGGGCCAACAGGGGAAAACGCTCCGTGTCTGGGGCCTGGAAGGTCAAGGGAAGTAAGTGGACTAAATCCAGGGACTCCACCCCGCTCTCCAGCCTCTTGGGGAATCCCAGGGCATAGGCAATGGGCACCCGCATGTCGGGGGGACCCATCTGGGCCAGCACAGCCCCATCCTTAAACTGAACCAAAGAGTGAATCACCCCCTGGGGATGGACCACCACCTTGATCCTGGAAGGCTCCATGGAGAAGAGCCACCGTGCCTCTATCACCTCCAGCCCCTTATTCATGAGGGTGGCCGAATCCACGGTAATCTTGGGGCCCATGTTCCACACGGGATGGGCCAAGGCCTCCCTGGGAGTAACACGAGCCAGCTCCTCTCGGGTGGCGCTGAGAAAGGGTCCACCTGAAGCCGTAAGCCAGATACAAGCCACATCCTCCCTCCTGTGTCCCAAAAGACACTGGAAAAGGGCACTGTGCTCACTGTCCACGGGTATAAGCTCCCCTTGACCCACTTCCACCAGGGGCATGATAACCTCTCCGGCAGCCACAAGGGTTTCCTTGTTGGCCAAGGCCACCCTCTTGCCCTCCTTCAAGGCCAAGTATACTGCCGACAGACCAGCCGTACCCACCATGGCCGCCACCACCGTAGACACCCTGGAATGAGCCACGGCCTCCAGAAGGCCTTCCTCACCCGTGAGGACCTTGGTACCCGGTGGAACAAAAAGGTCCCGGGCCTTGGCAGGCTGAGCCACCACCACCAATTCAGGGGAGAAGCGCTCCACCTGTTCCTGAAGGAGCTCCATGTGCCCCCCCCACGCGGCAAGGGCCACCACCCGGAATCTGTCTCTGTGTAGGGAGATGACCTCCAAAGTCTGTCGGCCCACAGATCCAGTAGATCCTAAAAGGGCTATACCCACCCTGTCACCCATTTCCCCTCCATCCACATCGGTCAAACTCTCCAAAAGAAGGCTATTAGAATAGCTATCTACCACTCTTTATCCTGGCAAACTCCTCCATGGCCGCCTCGGCCTCCCCCTTGCCCAGACAGTTAACCAATAGAAAACCGGCCTGGGGTAAAGCCTTATGAAAGGCGTCCATAAATCTCTCCTCCCCCATGTCCTGGCGCAGATTATAAAGCCAACCCTCTACCGTTGAGGCCTGAGGCTTTTCCTTGGCCACCAGAAGAATATGGGCAGCCATGAGGGAGACAAGGGCCCCATGCTGGTCGCCCAGCTCCAAATTTACCCTGCCCAACTGGCCCAGAATTGGTCCCAGATCATCAGAGGAAGCCCTCTCCAGGGCCTCCTCCAGGCGTTGTTTCATCCTCTTTAAGGTCTCCGAATCCGACAATAAAACCTCCTCACAACAGGGCCAAAAACCCTGATATCAAAGCATAAAACGGCAGTGCCAAAAGAAGACTATCTATCCTGTCCAGTACCCCTCCATGGCCAGGGAAAACGGTGCCTGAATCCTTCACCCCCGCCACTCGCTTCAGAAAGGACTCCAGAAGGTCTCCCAACTGGCCAACGGCATTGACCAACAAACCAAAGATAAACCCCTGCCACCAGGGAAAGAGTTTACCCAGCAAACCAACCACCATGGCCGCCAGGGCCCCAACCACCAAGCCGCCCAGGGTTCCCTCCCACGTCTTCTTTGGACTTAAAGGATGGAGGGGCCGCTTGCCAAGAGCTTTGCCCACATAATAGGCAGCCGTGTCCCCCGCCCATACGCAGGCCGCCACGAGGATAAGAGGCCAGAGGTTACCCTCCACCTTGTAAAAGACGGCCAAGCCCAAACCCAGGCCCAAATAGAGGGGACCAGCTGCAAAAAGACCCAAGAGGGAGCGTCTTTGGGGCCACTCTTCGAACGCCTTACCGAACATGAAGAGATCCCGGGAGAAACAGATGAAAGGCAAAACCAGGGAGCCCAGAAGGAGAGGCAGGCTTCTGAAATAGCAACCCGCAATAAAGAGAGTGAAGGTGAAGAGAGAAGTGGATAGACGGATGAGGGAATGGGTGGCCAGGTTTGAATAAGGGATGAGGGATGAGGAATGCCCTTGTCCAACAGCCATTTCCCTCTCTCCCCCCTGGCCCCTGGCCGTTAGCCCCGGGCCCCCGTCTATTATCTCCACCAGGTGCAGGTACTCCCACAGCCCCACCATGCCCAGGACCCATACCAACAAGGTCAACGGTAGAGGGTGAGGAACAAGCAAGACCGCCAAGGCCAAGGCCAGGAGAACCAAACCAGTAATGACCCGCTGAGAAATAAAGGATGAGGGATGAGGGATGAGGGACAAAAATCTCTTCCTTTCTTTTTCCGCCTTCATCTTTCAGCTGCCACCCTTTCCGCCACCAGGGCCCCCATTTCCTTGGTCTTCACCAGCTTGCCTTCGCCCCGGTAGAGGTCTCCCGTCCGGTAACCATCCTCTAAGACAGAGACCACAGCCTCCTCCACCGTCCTGGCCGCCTCTTCTTCGTTAAAAGAATAGCGGAGCATCATGGCCGCCGAGAGGATCATGGCCAGAGGGTTAGCCACTCCCTGGCCGGCGATATCTGGAGCGCTACCGTGGACGGGCTCATAAAGCCCCTTATCGTCCCCCAGACTGGCAGAGGGCAACATGCCGATGGAACCTGTGAGCATGGCCGCCTCGTCGGAGAGAATGTCACCAAACATGTTACCCGCCAAGATCACATCGAAACGCCGGGGATCTCGAATGAGCTGCATGGCAGCGTTGTCCACCAGGAGGTGCTCAAGTTCCACCTGGGGATAGTCTTTGGCCACCTCCCTCACCACATCTCGCCACAGGACCATGGCCGTGAGGACATTGGCCTTATCAATGGAAGCCAGTCGGCGGCCCCGCCTCATGGCAGCGTCGAAAGCCACCCGGGCAATGCGCTCCACCTCCCAGTCATAATAGACCAAGGTGTCTACGCCTTTCCTCAGTCCGTCCTCCTGGAAAATACCCTTGGGCTGCCCGAAGTAGATGCCCCCTGTGAGCTCCCTCACCACCAGGATGTCGAAGCCCTCTTTGCCTAGAATCTCCTCCTTAAGGGGGGATGAAGAGATGAGGGGAGGAAAAACCACGGCAGGGCGTAGGTTGGCATAAAGCTCGTACCTCTTTCTCAGGGGTAGAAGGGCCGCCCTCTCGGGCTGCTCCTCGGGAGGCAAGTCCTCCCACTTAGGCCCTCCCACAGCACCGAAGAGGATAGCCTGGGACCAGTCGCACACCTCCTTGGTCTCATCGGGAAAAGCATGGCCTCTCTCGTCTATGGCCACTCCGCCCACCATGGCCTCCCTGTACTCAAAGTCCAACCCGAAACGCCGGGAAACGGCACCCAAAACCTTCAAAGCCTCATCCATAACCTCAGGGCCTATACCGTCACCGGGCAAGACCGCCACCTTGTAAGCCACGCACCACCTCCTAAAAAACTAGGTTAAGGCTAAGGTTAAGATTAAATCTTAGCCTTAACCTGCACTGGAACTCATCCTCTCCCTCACATATTCCAACAGACCACCCTTGCTCAGCAGCTCCTGCATGAAAGGGGGAATGGGAACAAAGGGATACTCTTCACCCCTGGTGATATCTCTCACCACCCCCCTTTCCAGATCCACCTCTACCTCGTCTCCATCCTGGATAGCCTCTACACCCTCTGGGCACTCAACGATGGGGAGCCCTGTATTAAAGGCATTTCTGTAGAATATGCGGGCAAAGGACTTGGCCACCACACAGGCTACCCCTGCCGCCTTGATGGCTATGGGAGCATGCTCCCTGCTGGATCCACAACCAAAGTTCTCACCTGCCACAATGACGTCCCCAGATCGAACCTTGCTAGCAAACTGGGGATCAGCATCTTCCATGCAGTGTCTAGCCAACTCCCCCGGATCCGAAGTGTTGAGATACCTAGCGGGAATGATGACGTCCGTGTCTATGTGATCACCAAACTTCCAAGCCCTGCCCCTTATCATCACAGCACCTCCATGGGATGGACTATACGGCCCGCTATGGCCGAGGCCGCCGCCACGTAAGGATTGGAAAGGTAAACCTCGCTCTTGGGATGGCCCATGCGGCCCACAAAGTTTCTATTGGTGGTGGCCACAGCCCGTTCCCCCTCGGCCAACACCCCCATATGTCCTCCCAAACAAGGTCCGCAGGTGGGAGTGGACACAGCCGCCCCAGCCTCCACGAAGATCTCAAAGAGACCCTCCTCCATGGCCTGGCGATAAATCTCTTGGGTAGCAGGAATGATGATGAGACGCACATAGGGATGGACCTTCCTGCCTTTAAGGACCTGAGCTGCCTGGCGCAGGTCTGTAATTCGGCCGTTAGTGCAGGAGCCTATCACCACTTGGTCTATGGGTATCTCCCCCACCTCCGCCACAGGTTTCACGTTTTCTGGCAAATGGGGCAGGGCCACCACAGGGATGAGCCGGGAGACGTCAATCTCCAAGGCCTCTACATAACTGGCCCCAGGATCGCTCTCATAAACCTTCCAGGGCCGCTTAGCGCGGGGTCTCACATACTCCAGGGTCACCTGGTCGGGAGCAATAAGCCCTGCCTTGCCTCCCGCCTCAATGGCCATGTTGCTCATAGTGAAGCGCTCGTCCATGGGCAGGGCAGTTATGGCCTCGCCGGTGAACTCCATGGCCCGATAGCGGGCCCCGTCCACCCCTATGAGTCCAATGGTGTGAAGGACGTAATCCTTACCCGTTACGTACTCCCCACGATGGCCGTAATAGATGAAAAGCATGGATTCGGGCACCCGAAACCACAGCTCCCCCAGGATCATGGCCGCTGCCAGGTCTGTAGACCCCACTCCCGTGGCAAAGGCCCCCAGGGCACCGTAGGTACAGGTGTGGGAGTCGGCACCCACCACCAGGTCCCCGGGCACCACAATGCCCTGCTCGGGCAATAAGGCGTGCTCAATACCCATCTGCCCCACCTCAAAGTAGTGGACGAGCCCCTGCTCCCTGGCAAACTCCCTGAGAACCTTGCACTGCTGAGCCGACTTGATATCCTTGTTGGGGGTGAAATGGTCAGGCACCAACACCACCCTTTCGGAATCGAAGACCTTCTCGGCCCCCAACTCTCGAAAGGCCTTTATAGCTATAGGCGCCGTCACATCATTGCCCAGCACAATGTCCACCCGGGCATTGACGATCTGCCCCGGAGCCACCTCCTCAAACCCGGCGTGGTCCGCCAGGATCTTCTCCGCCATGGTCATGGCCATACCCATTCTCCTCCTTTAGCCCTCCGCTTTTGCCCTTACGTATAGCCCTCGCCCTCTTCATAGAGGACCTTGTTTACCGCATCCAGATAAGCCTTTATGCTGGCCTCCACAACGTCGGTGGCCACTCCCCGACCAACCACCTCTTCCCCCCTGAGCCTTACCCTGAGAACCACCTCCCCCAAGGCATCTTTACCCTCGGTAAGGGCCTTGATGGAGTAACTGAGAAGGCGCCCAGTGAAACCTGTGATCTGGTCTATGGCCTTGAAAGCTGCATCTATGGGACCCGTCCCTTTAGAAGCAGCCTCTTTGGTATCCCCTTCCTGGAGAAGGACCACCCGGGCCGTGGGCTCCTGTTCCATACCTGAAGAGATGGAAAAGTCATGAAGAATGAAGACCCCGGGCCGCCGGGATAGGATATCTTCCACTATGGCCACCACATCCTCGTCGTAGATCTCCCGCTTCTTTTCCACCAGCTCCCGGAACCTTTGGTAGGCCTCCTCCAGGCGCTCTTCGTCCAAAGAATAACCCAAGTCTCCAAGCTTATCCTCAAAGCTGATGCGCCCCGAGTACTTAGAAAGGATCGTGGGGCTCCTGGGATACCCCACGTCCTCAGGCCGCACAATCTCAAAGGTACTCTTCTCCTTAACCACGGCCATGAGGTGAGATTCCACCTTATGGACAAAGGCCGCCTTCCCGATGATAGCCTTATGGGGTTGGATCATCACCCCGGTCATGGCCGTAAGGATACGCACGGTGCGGTAAAACTCTCGGGTTTCCACCTCTGTAGCCAAGCCCAACTCTCCCTCCCAGAGTTTGATCGCCATAACCACCTCCTCCAAGGCAGCATTTCCTGCCCTGGTGCCCACCCCCCCAATGGTGGCATGGAACTGACGGGCACCCGCCTCCAAGGCCGCCATAGAGTTGGCCGTGGCCATGCCCAGGTCATCATGGCAATGGATACTTAACAGGGGTGCATCTGGTCCCAACTCCCCTTTAAGCCATGAGACCACTCCCGCGATCTGGGAGGGCAGGGCACCGCCCACCGTATCCGACAGGTTTATGAGGTCCACTCCCTCATGGGTCACGGCCCGGGCCATCTCTAAAAGGAACCCCCTATCTGCCCGAAAAGCGTCTTCCAGAGTGAACTCCACCTCCACGCCAAGGCCCCTTACCATATCCAAGGCATTCAAAGTCCTATCCATAGCCTCTTGAGGACCGATGTTAAGCATGTGTCTCAGCTGGATCTCAGATACAGGAATGTAGAGATGGATCCTCCCCCTTTCGGCTTCCTTTAAGGCCTCCAGGGCCGCTCCTATCTCCTCCTCCTCAGGCCTAGCCAAAGCCATGATAACAGGACCCTTGACTTCCTGAGCCACCA
This sequence comes from Thermodesulfobacteriota bacterium, assembly GCA_024274915.1. Lineage (GTDB taxonomy): Bacteria > Thermosulfidibacterota > Thermosulfidibacteria > Thermosulfidibacterales > B14-G1 > B14-G1. The sequence continues at coordinate 30,189 of JAJSAC010000021.1, read as the reverse complement.
AAGAAACCGCCAGGGCGTCATCCTTACCTAATCCGGGATAGCCCGCGTCTATCACGTCCACCCCCAGCCGGGCCAGCTGCTGGGCAAACCTCACCTTCTCCTCAGGGGTGAAAGAGATCTCAGGGGACTGCTCCCCATCCCTCAGGGTGGTATCCACCACGTAGACCCTTTCCATAGCCAACCTCTCTCAGGTTTTACCGTGATTTAGCACAAGATAAACCCAAAAACAAAGAGACAAGGGAAAGGGGAGCCCCTCTGGCTCCCCTTAAACAGCTCCAAATGACCAGAACGCCTATTTCAACTGGGAAATGGCCTCTTCTATTCTGTCCAGGCCCTTCTTGATGTTCTCCATAGAAGTGGCGTAGGAAAGGCGGGCCCCTCTGTCCTCACCGAAGGCCACACCGGGCACAATGGCCACCTTGAACTCATTGAGGAGGTAATCGGCGAAGTCCAAAGAACCCTGAATCACCCTGTCGCCACAGCACTTCCCGTAAAGACCGGCAAAGCTGGGAAAAACGTAAAACGCACCGGATGGGTTGAAGCAAGACACTCCCTCCATGGAATTGAAGCGCTGGACAATGTAATCCCTCCGCTCCTGAAAAGCCTTCACCATCTCCGCCACGCAGTCCTGGGGACCCTGTAAGGCCGCCAAGGCCGCCGACTGAGCTATAGAAGTGGGGTTTGAGGTGGACTGGCTCTGGAGTTTATTCATAGCCGCCACCACTCCCCTGTCGCCTGCCACCCAGCCTATCCTCCATCCCGTCATGGAGTAGGTCTTGGACACCCCGTTGACCAACAGGGTCTTCTTCTTCACTTCAGGGGAAAGGGTAGCAAAGGGCACATGTTGGAAGCCGTCGTAAATGATCTTGTCATAGATCTCGTCGGATATAACCCAGATATCGTGCCTCAAGGCCACCTCGGCCAGCTTCTCCAACTCATCCTTGGTATAAGAAGCCCCCGTGGGGTTGCTGGGATAGTTAAGGATTAGGGCCTTGGTCCTGGGTGTGATGGCCTCTTCCAGCTGTTCAGGGGTGAGCTTAAAATCGTTCTCCTCCAAGGTTTCTACGATGATCGGCGTAGCCTCGGCGATGTAAACCTGGGCGGGATAAGTGACCCAGTAAGGCGAAGGAACAATCACCTCGTCTCCAGGCTCCAAGAGAACCATGGCGATGTTGTACAGGGAGTGCTTAGCGCCACAAGAGATAATAATCTCCTCTTTGGCGTACTCCAGACCATAATCCCGGGCCAGTTGGTCGGCCACGGCCTGGCGCAGTTCATCTATGCCAGGCACGGGGGTATATTTGGTAAAGCCCTCTTTCAGGGCCTTGACGGCGGCCTCCTTGATGTGCTCGGGGGTGTCAAAATCAGGCTCCCCTGCACCGAAACCTACCACATCCACACCCTGAGCCTTAAGGGCCTTGGCTTTAGCGGTGATGGCCAGGGTTGGAGAAGGTTTGATCTGGGACATCCTACCTGCGATCTTCACTTCCATACCACGCCTCCAACAAGTTAAAAAATTCACAACGTGTGACAACCTGCAACATATTACCCGCTTGAAATTCTGTCAACCGTCTCAGGGTAGCAGGACTTCCCCCAGTTTTACTCTTATGGGGCAGGGCGGGGCGTTCCGAACGCAGAGATGATAGCTCATAGTTCATAGCTCGTAGTTCATGGTTCATAGCTCACAGTTGCTATCAGCCATGAGCCATCAGCTATCAGCCATGGGCAAGGGAGGAATGCCCCGCCCTTTCACTCGTTTGAAGGGAAAAATCCAGAATTCTGAACATGATGCCTTTACCAAGAAGGGAATCTTGGGGGAAGTCCTGTTTCAGGGTAGATATTGAGAATGGACCCAGAACCCCCCGTATTACCCTCAATCCCCTTTCTTAACCGGAGGTGCGATGATCCTCACAGGCATCTCTATGGTTCTCTTCATTATTCCTAAAAGGCCAGAACCTACCGCCGTGGGCGAGAGGGGAATGACCGTGGGATCGGCCAGTTTGCCCGTCACCCTCACGGGAAAAGAAACCAGAGTCTTGCTCTTACCCGTAAGCACCCGTCCAAGGAGAGGTATATGGCTCAACACCGTGTCCAGGGTTTTAAAGGGAGCCACCAACACCGTTAGTCTCAGTTTCTCTCTAACAAAGTCCACCTTCCCATCGGTGAATATCCTCATGGAATCCCCGTTTATGATACCCTCATCCACGAAGAGAACCCCGTTCCTGAAATGGGCATTCACTTTCATTGAGCCATAAGCGAAGCCTTCTTTGGCCAAGTCGGGTAGCTTACCCCTGAAGATCTCCGTAACATTGAGAACGGCAAATATCTTGGAAAGAAGGGTGAGACGATACACTCGCCCCCTCCCCGCTTTAAAGTGAAACTCCCCCTCAGAACCCTCAGATATGGGATCCTCCTCACCCTGGGCCTTCAGATATCCCTTTAAGCTGAAAGTACCCTGAGCCAATCTCTCTTTGTCAAATAGGCAGTAAAGGGTACTTCCAAAGTCCCTCTTACGAGCACGGATCTTGATATCCATGGCAACCTTCCCTGGAACAAAGGTTATAGTCCCCGGGGTGGCAATCCCGCAGATAAGGGCTTTATCCACCACCACTTTGACCTGGTTAGGTGATAGAAGGACCCTGGCCCTGAGGGGGCTCCAAGTATAATCCTTGTAAAAGAGGGAGAAGACCTTGGCCCTCACCTCTCCACTGATGGGCAAGTCCCATCTCCCTTTTGACTCACTCCCCTCTCTCCCAAAAAACTCTTCTATTTCTTTCACGTCCAGAGAGGGGGAAGAAAGGTCCAAATCCATATGGAGGCGGTTTTCCACTAGCCCCACCTTCCCCTCAACTGTCATTGAACTGTGCTTTAGAGAAAGAAAGGCCTTCTTAACCTTCAGACCTGTGCCACAGGCTTCTATACTTGCCTCATCTATTCTCAAAGGCATTCTTACTCCCCAGAGATATGTGAGACCCTTCACCTCCAATTTCCCCTTGGCAGAGAAGTCGGCAACCTTGTCCAAAGCGATATAGGCAGCAAAGTCTCCCTTCACCCAGCCCTTGAGGAGGGTGTTTTTCTCCAAAAGCAAATCTAACACATCTCTGTTCAGGACGCCTTTAAAATTTAAAGAAAGGGTCTTCCCCCGGAAGGTCATACCAATGCGGGCAGAAGACCCTTCCCCCGTCAGCTCCAGTTTCCTTACGAGGACGAGGTCGCCCAGGATCTCCAAGTCAATATCTGCCTTGGCATTTCCCACCTCTGCAAGACCTGAGAAGTCCGTCCTCCCCCCCCTCTCCCATAAAAGCCGGGACCTTTTAATGGTGAGGGGAGACTTAAGTCTGTACTCTCGGGGAAGCTCTATGAAGCGGTAAACCCAATCTGTAGCCTTGGGACCAAACCGACCATCCACAGACAGCGCCAGCTTTTCCACCCCATGCATATATCCTTCCAGACTGCCCGAAACCTTGGCAGAAGCGTCTAGCAGATGAGCTGTACAATTCTGAAAAGCCAGGGCTTTGGGCGTCATGGAAACCTGCCCGGCATCCACCTGTAAAGGACCCGGGAAAAGGGTGAAACCCATGGAAAAGCCCTTCACCCTTCCCTCCATCTTGAACTCCCATTGGGCAGGCCGAAGGGGAGGACCCTCCAAGGTCAAGGTCCCTATACCCAGAAGCCCTTTCATAAAAGGGAAGTCCACCAGGGCCTTTTTCACGTCTCCGAAAGAGGTGAGCCAGGGGTAAATTTCATCCAGCACCAGCTCTCCGGCCATGGAAGAGACCTTCAGATAAAGCCCGGGAGAGTGCCGAGATTTTCTGAGTGCCCCTTGCTCCCCTCCCCAGTCTACCCAGGCCGAGAGATTATTGAAGGTGCTCTTTCCAAGGCTACCTTTCAGCCCCACCACACGGATGCGAGACCCCTTATAAGAAAAGCCCCCACCCTCAATCTTTATGGGATAGGGTACCCTATCATAAAGGCAGGAAAGCTTCAGGCTACGGGCCTCCACCTCCACCTTCTCCACCCGAGTGGTCTCAGCCAGGACCAACCTTCCCAGAGCCCGCCCCTTCACTTCCCTCATCCGGTCGATCTCTGAGAGAAGGAGTCCACCCCTCAGAACCCGCTTCAGAATACCAGGGAGTTGGGACAGGTCTGCATCAACTTCCGCCTCTAAACGGAGGGGAAGGTGTTTCCCCCTCAAACCCAGCTTCAAGGTACCCGACAAAACCTTGGAGTTCCCCAAACGACCCACAAGGCCTCTCCCATTAAGGAAGCCCTTGGAGATAAATACCTCCCCCCCTACGTCCCTTACAGTGAGAAGATCTTGGGGAATGACAATGATGCCACCCCTTATGCTACCCCGGATCACCATGTTCTCCAGCTTACCCAGAGTCTTCAGGCTGGAACTCCGGTCTTCAAAGGTGAGATAGGATACCTCCCCAGCCCGGACTATATGAAAAACCTTCTGTACCGTGGGATGGCTCCCTACCAGTGCAAGGGCCACCTTCCTAACGGAAGGAACGTCCACGTTCTCTCCCTTCAGAAACACTTCCACCCCTTTGGAGGGGGCCATGGAAAACCTCCCCGAAAGGGTCAAGGCCGGATATTTCAGGGCCACCCTATCTAGGGAGACTCGAACAGCAGGCTTGTTAAAGGAGAAGCTCCCTTGAAATTCTTCACAAATCACCGGAGGTAAGTCCTTCATCCCCACCAAGACCAAGCGGGGCACAGAACCCGACACCTGCCCTTCAATTCTTTCTAACCCGTGGATTTTGAGGGACAGGGAAAGATTGATGATGGACCCCATGGTCTTCATGAACCCATTAGGAAACTCGATAGAGGGGAAAGATGAAAACCAGGAGAGAAAACGGTGGACTTGAAGTTTCTCCAGATCTAGCTCCATCTGGCCCCTCAGGTCCTCGGGAGTCAGCCAGCCCTCCGCGTGAAACCGGGAGACCACAGGTGAAGCCAGGACCAGAGAAAATTTTAGCCTGCCCGGGGGTAATGAAAGCCGGGCCTCCATCTTTGAAAGGGCCAAGCCCCGTTTGGTCCTCCCCCCATAGAAGACCAAGCTGTCCCCCCTCAACACCATCTTCAACCCTGGAGTCTTAGAGGCCAGTAAGGCTAGCAAATCTTTCAACCTCTTTATTCCAAAAGACGAGGGACCCTTTCTTCCTCTACCCCTATCCTTCAGCCTCACCCAACCCCTGAGCCCTACCACATCTACAGAGGTGGGTTCCACTCTCCCTTTCAAAAGGGGGAAAAACTTGATACCCACCTGGAGACTATCCAGAGAGACCTCTAAGGTGGAGGGTACCTGAATCTTTCCCCCTCGAATGACCACTTGCAAGGAAGGGAAAAAGCTCAGGTCCACCTGCCTGAAGTCCACTTGGCCTTTCAGCTCCCGGGAGATCCTGGCCTGAATCCTCTCTTTGAAGGCCGCTGTGTTGAGGAAGCGGGGCAAGAAAAGAAGGGCCACCACAACCAAAACTAGAAGGGCCGCCACTACCCCCGCCAAAATCCCCAGCAGCCCCTTCTTATTAACTTTTGCCACGGAGAACCTCCTCCAGAGCCTCGAGCACCTCCCGGGGTTCTATGCCTTCCATACAGGGGTAATACTCACACTTGGGTGTACACTTATCACAACGAGGAACAACCGGCAGCAGCACGCGCCTCCCTACACCGTAATAGCCCCACCGGGCAGGATTGCATGCCCTGCGGGGATCAAAAAGCTGAACCAGGGGCAGATCCAAGGCCGCTCCTATATGCATGGGACCGGTATTGTTGGTCACCATGGCCCTGGCTAGAGAGAGAAGTGCCATGAGTTGCCTCAAGTTGGTGGGAGGAGCCATAAAAGCCCCTTCTTCCCCCAAGGCCCCAGCAAGGTCCTCCTCACCCGGCCCCCAAAAGACTACCGCCGCCATGCCCTTCTCCTTCAAGAGCCTCACAAGCGTCACGAAATGGCGGATGGGCCAACGTATCTCCTTACCACCCCCGGGGTATAAGGCCACAAACTCCTCAGGCCAGCCCATCTCTTCAACCACCTCCCTGGCCCATTCCCCTTCATGGGGAGAGAGATAAACCCTGGGCCTAAGATACTCCCCCTCCCATCCCAAAAGCCTCAACAGGTCCAAGTTGTACTCCCACTCCTTCTTAAAGCCCAGAGACCGCCTTAGGTAGGTCCTCTTGTTGTAGAGCCACTGATACCAGCGGAAACCCGAAGCCACCCTCAGGGGAATCTTCGCCCTGAAGAAGGCCAGGGAAAGGGAGAAGGTGGGAAGCAGGCAGACCACGCTATCGAAAGCGTACTTACCCAGATCTCGAGCCAATTCACCGGCCGGCTCTCCATCATAAATCAGCAACCGATCCAGATAGGGATTATTCTCCAGCACTGGAGCTCCATACCTGCCTGCCAAAAAGGTGACCTCACAGGAAGGCCAGGCCTCTTTGGCCGCCTGGATACAGGGAGTGGCCAGGATCAAATCCCCCACTCGGTCAGTCCGTACCAGCAGTAATCGGTCCATGTTCCATAGGATAAAATACTATGGGGCTCCACAACAACATGAGGGCCTCTATTTGCCTATGCAGAAACGGCTAAAGATGGCGTCCAACACCTCCTCAGGGGTGGTCTTTCCAGTGATCTCCCCCAGAGCATCCAGGGCCTCCTTCAGATCAGCAGCCAAAAACTCAGCGCTCAGCCCCTTCTGCCAAGCCTCAAGAGATCGCAAGAGAGCCTCCCGAGCCCTCACTAAAGCCTGATAATGCCTCACATTGGTGATTAGGGGCACCTCCCGAGCCCTTCTTTCTCCCTTTCCCACCATCTCCACCAAGGCCTCTCTCAAAGAGTCCACGCCGTCACCCCTTTTGGCAGAGACCTGGAAAACAGGCCTACCCTCCAAAATCCCACCCAGCTCCCCCAAAGTCCAGGCACCGGGCAGGTCTATCTTGTTCACCACAACCACACTCTTTTCATCTGCCCCTTTCAGAAGGGCCCTATCCCCTTCCTGGATAGGACGAGAGCGGTCCAGGACCATCAATACAAGATCCCCTTCCTCCATGCATCGTCTAGCCCTCCTCACACCTTCCTCTTCCGCCTCATGTCCACTCTCTCTAAAACCAGCCGTATCCATGAAACGGAAAAGGATACCCCCCACGGAGACACGAGCCTCCACCACATCTCTAGTGGTGCCTGGATAGGCAGTGACAATGGCCCTGTCCTCCCCCACCAGGGCATTGAAGAGACTGGATTTACCCACATTGGGCAACCCTACAATGGCCACCTTCACCCCTTCTCTACAGAGTTTCCCCTCCCGATAAGTAGCCATCAAGATATCTATACCCTGCAATACACCCTCCAGCCTATCCGCCAGAGGATCCTCCGATTCCACCTCCTCTTCGGGAAAGTCTATGGCCACCTCCAGTCCCACCAGCACCTCCCGAAGAGCCCCGGCCAAATCTCCCATCCTTCGTGACAATCGCCCCTCGAGCTGGGCCAGGGCTGCCCGCCTCCCCTCTTCAGACACACTCTCTACAAGGTCTGCCACTGCCTCGGCTTGGGTGAGATCCAGCCTCCCCAGAAGAAAAGCCCTCAGGGTAAACTCCCCGGGACGGGCTAAACGGGCTCCAGCAGCTACAAAGGCCTCCAGACCCTTCTCCAGAACCATGGGGCCCCCGTGGCAGGTCACCTCCACCATGTCCTGGGAGGTGTAGCTTTTGGGAGCCTTGAGGAGGACGAAGAGAACCTCGTCTACCCTCTCTTCCTCCTCAGGGGTCACCAGAAAGCCGTAATGGACGGTGTGGGAAGGCAGGTCTCCCAAGAAGTAAAATTTGCCTGATGGCCGCTGTAGCACCTTGGAGGCGATCTCAAAAGTATCCTCCCCAGAAAGGCGGATAATGCCTAAAGCACCCACACCAGGAGGGGTGGCCACAGCCACTATGGTATCTTCCAAAGAATAACCCATACCCCTACTAACTATGACACTCCCTGGGGTTCCGAAAAGCCCTGCTCCTTATCCAGAGCCCCTCACCTTTCAACTGTACACCTTCTTGATGAGAAACTGTTCGAAGATAGTGACCACGTTGTTCACCAGCCAATAGATGACCAACCCCGAAGGAAAATTGATAAAGAGGAAGGTAAAGACTATGGGCATGAGCATCATCATCTTGGCTTGGGTGGGATCACCCATAGGGGTCATCTTTTGCTGGATGAGCATGGTTAGACCCATAAGAACAGGGGTGATGTAGTAGGGATCCTTGGCAGAAAGGTCAACTATCCAGAAGATAAAGGGAGCGTGCCTCAACTCGATGGCCACCATGAGAACCTTGTAAAGGGCAAAAAAGACCGGGATCTGGAGGAGCATAGGCAGACAGCCGCCCATGGGGTTCACCTTGTGTTTCTTGTAAATGGCCATCATTTCTCGGTTTAGAGCAGCCGGATCGTCCTTGTAGGTCTCCTTCAGCCGCTTTATATACGGCTGGAGTTCCTGCATCTTATTCATAGATTTGTATCCCTTTACAGTGAGGGGATGGAAAACGATCTTTATCAAAATGGTGAGGATGATGATGGCCCATCCATAGTTGTGGATATAGTTGTAGATGAACTTCAAAATCTCCAGGGCAGGCTTGGCCAGGATCTTGAAGACACCAAAACGGATATTTTCCTCGAGTCCCACCCCATAGCTCTTCAGGAGGGAATAATCCTTGGGGCCCATGAAACTCCAAAAGGCCAGATCGCCCTTTTGGGAGACCAAGGCCAGATAGTACTCGTCCTTAGTGGCCCCCTTCCAGACAGTCACCCTAGCCGGCACCTTTGGCACTAAAGAAGCAGTGAAATAAAGGGATTGAATAGAGGTCCAGACAAACCCAGAGTAGGTAGCCTGCCTCTCCTTTTTCAGCTTCACCTCGATGGCTTTCTTTCCACTGTACACCAGGGGACCGGAGAAAGAGTAGTGGCTCTTTCTATCCTTCGGAGCTATGCGGGGACCGATGAGTATCCCCTCGCCATCAGCCACCCCGGGCAGGGAGGCCTTGACCACCACATCGAATCTGTAATCGGGATAGAAAGTGAAGACCTTCTCCACCTTCAGATTTTGGTTTGGTATATCCAAGACGAAAGTTACCCTTTTCTCCTTCTTCCCCTCCCGGATCTCCACATGGTAAACGGACCTATCCAGGGCCTCGGTCAGCCCCCTGTTGCCCGGGATGTAATACCTGAAGTACCCCTCATTTCCTACCAACTCCATAGGTTCTCCCTGGTCATTGGTATAACGAGTGAGGAGGTAGCTCTTCATCACCGCACCCCGGGAACTGAGGGAGACCCTATAGAGGGGAAAAGAGAGGGTGATCACCCGGGCCTTCCCACCAATGGGTTTAAATAAGACGACCCCCCCCTCCGAAACACTCCTTCCCCCTTTCTCAATAGGAGCAGCAGCTGGGGCCTGGGTTTCAGGTACAACCTGCCTCAAAGGAGGTTTCTCCACCTTGGCCGCCTGGGTGACCACCTCCTTCTTCACATGGGTGGGAGTAGCGAAAAACTTCTGATAAAGGACCACCGCCAAGATGGAAAAAGCCAATACCAGCAACAGCCTCTTTTCCGTCTCCATTTAGCTCTCTCTCCTCAATCTCTTTAATCTACTTGTTCCCAAATCATGGGGAAGGGGATCATAGCCCCCAGGATGAAAGGGGTGACACCTTAGCACCCTCTTCAACCCTAACCACAAACCCATCACCACACCGTAACGCTCCACCGCCTCTAAGGCATACTGGGAACAGGTGGGATAAAAACGACAAGAACGGGGGAAAAGGGGAGACACCAAATATCTATATCCCCTTATAAGCCACAAAACCGCCCTCCTCATAACCGCCTCGCCAAGCTGAGCATATCCCTCTCCAGATCCCAATAGGAGGGAGGCTCCACACCCCTCCTCACCGTAACAACCATATCCACTGGGGGAAAGGCCTCTCTATTTCGGCGGAAGATCTCGCGAATCAAGCGCTTCCACCGGTTCCTCACCACGGCCTTCCCCGACTTTTTAGTCACTGTGATCCCCAACCTAGGATGTCCCATCTGATTGGGCAGGGCATGAATCAATACGTAACAGCCAACCACCTTCTTCCCCCTGGCATATACCCTTTTAAACTCCTCCCTATTGAGGAGTCTAAATGCCTTGGGGAAAGATTGATCCCTCAAAGGGTAAGCCTCTTCCTCCCTTTGGCCCTGCGTCTTCTAACAATGGCCCGGCCTGAGCGGGTCCGCATTCTAGCCCTGAAACCGTGTCTGCGCTTGGCCTTCCTACGACTGGGCTGATAAGTCCTCTTCAAGTCCCCTACCTCCATATGAATTTTCCTGATGTCTAAAACACAAAAAGGGGAGAAAGGTCAACCGAGGAGCCGGTTCTCCACTCCCACAAGGGGTAAACTCTGCCAATTCAATGGAGACGCCCTCCTCCCCTGGGGCCCTAAAATTGTGTACTGCGGACCCTTCTCCCGGTAGGCAACTCCGCCGTACGAAGGAACATGGACAAGGGCGACCTAGGCTTGTAGAATAAAAACAACAAAAAAACAAGGCTGAAATGGGAAACCCAAGGGCGGTTCAATGGACAAGAAACCCACCGGAGCTGGCAAGAGCAGCTTTGAACTCATCGACTCAAACATACTGTTTTCCGAACTGGGGCTGCGAGAGGACTCGGTGTTCCTCGATGTAGGTTGTGGGAATGGAGCATACTCCATAGCTGCAGCGAGCCACATTGGTGAAAGGGGCAAGATCTATGCAGTGGACCTCTGGAAAGAGGGAATCGATTATCTAAACAAGAAGGTGGCCACTGGGCAGACCAAGACCATATGTACCATCCTGGCCGACGTTAGCGAACACATCCCCATAGAGGATCACTGCATAGACGTTTGTTTGATGGCCACAGTCTTCCACGATCTTGTTCAGGACAACACCGCTGAAAACACCCTAAAAGAGATTAAAAGGGTGATGAAACGTGGAGGCTCCTTGGCCATCATCGAGTTCAAAAAGATGGATGGGCCTCCCGGTCCACCCGCTGAAATCAGAATCCCACCTGAAAAACTCGAAAAGATGCTCCTCCAACAAGGCTTTCTTATGACCAAAACTTTAGACCTGGGACCTTACAACTACTTGGCCGTTTTTACTCACACCAGCACCCATACTCCCCGAGACCTGGCAGGGAACCAGAACAAGGAGGGAGGGTGAGCTATGATAGAGTTCGAATACCACAACCCTACCCGCATCATTTTCGGCAGAGACGCTGTGCCCCAGATAGGCCCAGCCGCCAGGGTCTACGGCAAAAAGGCCCTCTTCATCTACGGCAGGCAGTCCATCAAAAAGACAGGGCTTTACGAAAGAGTGGCAACCTCTTTGAGGGGAGCAGGGCTGGAGGTGGTGGAATACCCAGGGGTGAAGGCCAATCCCATCCTCTCCCATGCCAGAGCTGGCGTGGATCTGGCCAAAAAGGAGAAAGTGGACATCATCGTGGCCGTGGGAGGCGGCTCGGTGATAGACGAAGCCAAGGCCATCGCCGCCGGAGCCGTCACTGACACAGACATCTGGGAATTCTTCGAGTCCAGGGCCAAAATACAAGAGGCCCTGCCCATAGTGACCCTCCTCACCATTTGCGGTTCAGGCTCGGAAATGAACAACGGCATGGTTCTCACCAATGAGGAGAAACAGGCCAAGTTCGGCCTCAGAGCCCCCTGCCTCTATCCCAAGGTCTCCATTCTGGACCCCACCGTCACCTTCACTGTACCCCCAGATCAAACGGCCTACGGGGCCGTAGACGCCTTCTCCCACGTCTTCGAGGTTTACATGGCCAGGGAAGACCTGGACACCCCCATTCAGGAAGGCATCATGGAGAGCCTCATGAAGACGGTGGTGACCCGGGCTCCCCAGGCCGTAGAGAATCCCCGGAACTACACCGCTCGGGCCGATCTCATGTGGGCCTCCTCCCTGGCTTTGTGCGGTATCACCTTTTCGGGTGCGGGCCCCCTGGCCTTGCCCTGCCACATGATAGAGCATGCCCTGAGCGCCCTTTACGACATGGCCCACGGAGAGGGCCTAGCCATAGTGATGCCGGGCTGGATGCGCTACATGGTCGACAGGAAAAGGGGCGTATTAGACAGGTTTGCCATAAAGGTCTTCGGAGCCAAAAGTCCCGAAGAAGGTATTGAGGCCCTGGAAAAGTGGCTGGTCTCTATAAATTGTCCCGTGAGGCTCTCCCAGGCAAAGATAGGAGAGAAAGAGATCTCCAGACTGGTCCAAAACGCCTACCAGTTAGCCGAGGTTTGGGACCTAAGCGACTTTTATACCCCCAGAGTTATAGAGGAGATTCTCCGTCTCTCTCTGTGAAACCATGGAGAGGCACCTCACCACATTGGACCTGCCGGACCCAGAGCACATCAGGGCTCGGCGCATTCTAGTGGTGGGGCCTGTTGATACAGGCAAAACCACCCTTATCAAGAGGCTATACAACCACTGGTGCACTAGAGAGCGGGTTCTGGTCCTGGACACCGACGTGGGGCAATCAGACGTTGGCCCTCCGGGAAGCCTGGGTCTGGGCACGGGTAATAGCCCCGTGGAAGACCTGGCCCAACTCCAGGAAGTGGCCCTCCATTTCGCCGGAGTCCTAAGCCCTTCGGAAGACCTGGCCCAATTCACATGGGGAGTGGAACGCCTCTTTCGCCTTGCCCTCTCCATGAAACCCGACAGGCTACTGGTGGACACCACAGGCTGGATATGGGGAGAAGCTATATCCTTGAAGATGGCCAAATGTAACCTCATAAACCCCGATCTCATCATTGTCATAACCAGAGAGGAGACACACCTCATCAGGGTGTTGAAGCACTCCACTTTTCCCCTGCTAGTCCTGGAACCTTCCCCCGGAGCAAAAGCCCGAGACACCGAGACCCGAAGGCGATTCCGCCTACAAAGAGTGAAAGACCATTTCTACCGAGGCCAAAAACCATCCTGGACCTCAAGCCCACCCTCATTATGGGCCCCTTCCAGAGCCTGGAAGACCTGAAGGATAGGGTGGTTGGCCTCTTGGACGGGGCCTTTCGCACCTTGGGCACCGCCTGGATAAAGAGGGTAACCCCTGGAGAGCCCTCGGCAGAAGCCTGGGTGCGGAGAGTATCCCAGGGAGAGGTGCGCTACATCAAAGTAGGGCCCCTGGTAGAGACAGAAGTGGTAGGGTAAAATGGAAAAAATCCTCAGTGGAAGGGGGCAGCAGCCCTGTGTCCCCCCGAAAGCTCTTTGAAAAAGCGCCAAACAACCTCGTTGGCGTTTATGTCCTTAGTGGTCCTGCCAATAAGCCACTCTGGCAGATACTGATACCCACCGGGCCAAGTATGTCCCCCTCCTTCTATGCCGTAAAGCACCACCTCCGTCCCCAAGGCACAGCCGGCGTACCCCTTCTTCCATACCCGAGTACCGTCCCTCGGATCTCTATCGGGAAGGTAACCCACATCAACTGCGTAAGAGCAGCGGTCCCGGTTAGACCAATAGTCCACCGCGTCCAAAACAGACAAGACCCTCCCCAACCTTAAACGACCAAATCGAATCTTTCCCCCATCCCACGGTACCACTGGATCATCCTCCCCTTGTATGATTAGCACCGGCACGGGCCTTGATGCCGGACAGTGCCGAGACAAGTTCTCTGGCATTCCCCCTGCGACCGAAGCAATGGCTGCTATTTTTTGGGGCAACTCGCACGCAAGACGATAGGCCATCAAGGCACCGTTGGACATGCCCACAACGTAGACACGCCTCCTGTCAATCCCAAATCGCTCCGAAAAGTGATCTATCAAAGCAGATATAAAACCCACATCATTCACACGCTCCCTCTGGGAACGGTATATCACCAAACCCCTCCCATCGTTCCAGTGCTTGTCAATGGCATCGGGATAAACAACGGCGAAACCCTCCTTATCTGCAAGCCGGTTAAAGCCGCGGCGTGTAAGTCTCTCCATAGCCCTGCCCGATCCCCCACCACCATGAAGGGCTATAAGAAGGGGTGCCAACCCTGTCCTGGGTAACCTGGAGGGGATGTGGGCAATGTACGTCCTTTCCAAACCGTCAACCACTACTGCGCCTTTTATGTCGACGGAACGAGCATGAACCTGGCAAGTAGTAAAGCATCCCACACAAAATGTGAACAAAGCGAAGACCACCGAAACCACCACCTTTGGAGCCATCAACTGGCCTACCCCCTATTGCTAAAGAGCTTCCTCCCTTGTACCGGACATCAATCCACATCCTGACCAAATCCTCCCCACCAGGTCCCCCCTTCACTCCAGCACCAACAGCAGATCCCCCGACTCTACGGCGTCGCCTCGAGAAACCAAGATCTCTTTCACCTTGCCCTTCTGGGGTGCCATGACAGCCGTCTCCACCTTCATGGCTTCCACCACGGCCACGGTGTCGCCCTTCTTAACTTTGTCCCCAGGGTTCACCAAAACCTTCACCACCTTGCCAGGCATGGGAGCACCGATATGATAGGGGTTGTTGGGCTCGACCTTGGGCCTCTGAACCTCCTCCACCCGGGCAGACAGGTCCTTGACCCTAACCTCCCTGGGCTGTCCGTTGAGCTCAAAGTGGACCACCCGAGTGCCGTCCTTGAGAAGCTCCCCCACAGCGTTGAGCTTTATCACCAGGGTCTTGCCCTCCTCGATGTCCACACTGTCCTCCTGGCCCACCTCCAAGCCGTACAGAAAGAGGGGGGTCTTCATGACGGAGGTGTCGGAGTATGTTTTCTGGTGTTCCACGAAATCCTCATAGACCCCGGGGTAAAGAAAGGCCGATAGTATATCCCGGTTGGTAGGTTCCCGCCCCAGGAGCTCCCTGAGTTCTGTTTTCTTGGCCTCGAAGTCCTCCGGCGGCAGAAGTTCGCCGGGTCGGCAGGTGAGTGGCTTTTCCCTCTTCAGAACCACCTGCTGAAGCCTCTCATTAAAGCCCCCGTAGGGCTGACCCATCATGCCCTTGAAGAAGTCCACCACCGACTGGGGAAAGGAGAGGCCCTCACCCCGCCGATAGAGATCTTCTTCGGTCAAGTCATTCTTGAGCATGAAGATGGCCAGATCGGCCACCACCTTGGAGGAGGGAGTCACCTTTATGAGATCCCCCAAAATCTGGTTCACCCTGGCGTACATGGCCTTGAGTTCTTCCCACCGATCTCCCAAGCCCAGCTCCACAGCTCTGGGTTTCAGGTTGCTGTACTGGCCCCCAGGAATCTCATGGACGTACACCTCCCCCGTGGGTCCCTTGAGGCCGCTCTCAAAGGGAGCATAGAACTCCCGAACCCGCTCCCAGTAGTTGGCCATGGCCATGGCATGGTTCAGGTCCACCTGGGGCTCCCGATCTGTGCCCTGAAGGGCAGCCACCACGGCCTCCATGGAGGGTTGGGCCGTTAGGCCCGCCATGCTGGAGAGAGCTAAGTCCACAATATCCACCCCTGCCTCACTGGCCATGAGGCAAGAGGCCACCCCACTGCCCGCCGTGTCATGGGTATGGAAGTGAATGGGCAATCCTATCTCCTCCTTGAGGGCTCTCACCAGTTGATAAGCCGCCTGGGGCTTGCACAGTCCCGCCATATCCTTAATCCCTAATATGTGGATCCCCATGGCTTCCAGTTCCCTGGCTAGACCCAAGTAATAGTCCAAGGTGTACTTGGTGCGTTTGGGATCGGTGACATCCCCCGTATAGCACAAGGCTACTTCAACCAGTTTTCCCGTCTTCAGAGCCTCTTCAATGGAAACCTTCATCCCCTCTACCCAGTTGAAACAGTCGAAGATCCGGAAAAGGTCTATACCCGCCTGGGCCGATTCCCGGACAAAGGTTCTCACCACGTTGTCGGGATAGTTGGTGTAGCCCACGGCATTGGCCCCCCGGAGAAGCATCTGGAAAAGGATATTGGGGATCCTCTCCCTGAGCTGAATAAGGCGTTCCCAGGGATCTTCCTTGAGAAACCGCATGGCCACATCAAAGGTGGCGCCACCCCACATCTCAAGAGAGAAAAGGCCAGGCAGAAAATGGGCAATACTGGGAGCCGCCTGAAGCATGTCGTAGGTACGGACCCTGGTAGCCATGAGGGACTGGTGGGCATCCCTCAAAGTGGTGTCGGTAATGAGGAGGGGTTTCTGTTTCTTGATCCACTGGACGAACCTTTTGGCCCCCATCTTCTTCAAGAGGTCCCGGGTACCCACGGGAAGCGAGTCTGTAGCATGCACCCTGGGGGGCTGGGGCTCTCTCACGGTGAAGTGGGGCTTCTCTTTGATGCCGGGAAAGCCGTTGATACTCACATGGGCCAGGTAGGCAAGGATCTTGGTACCTCTATCCTTGCGCTCAGGGAACCTGAAAAGCTCTGGGGTGGTGTCCACAAAGGTGGTGTCGCACTTACCCTCCAAAAATCTGGGATGTTCCAACACATTGAGCAAGAAAGGTATGTTGGTCTTGACACCCCGAATGCGAAACTCCCGGAGGGCCCGGTCCATCTTGGCCACAGCGTCCTTGAAGTTGAGGGCCCAGCTGGTCACCTTCACCAGGAGGGGATCGTAATATGGGGTGATCCTAGCCCCCACAAAACCATCGCCCCCGTCCAGGCGGATACCGAACCCCGCGGCCGTCCGATAGGCCACAATGCGCCCCGTGTCCGGAAGGAAGTTGTTGGTGGGATCCTCTGTGGTCACTCGGCACTGGATGGCATAGCCGCTCTTCTTTATCGCCTCTTGGCCCAGAAAACCTATGTCCTTCAAAGACTCCCCCCGGGCGATGCGGAGTTGAGCCTGGACCAGATCCCTACCTGTGATCACCTCGGTGACGGTGTGCTCCACCTGAATCCTGGGATTCACCTCAATGAAATAGTAGCGCCCCTCCTCGTCCACCAAAAACTCCACCGTACCGGCACCGACGTAATGCACCGCCCGGGCGATACGCAGGGCATGGTCGTATAGGCGTTCCTTGAGGAAGGGATCGAGATCAAGAGAGGGAGCCATCTCAATGAGCTTTTGATGCCTCCTCTGGATAGAACAGTCCCGCTCAAAGAGATGGACCAGGTTACCCTGTTGGTCCCCTAAAACTTGGATCTCGATGTGCTTAGGTTTGATGAGATACTTCTCCAAAAAGACCCGGCTGTCGCCGAAGGCTTTTAGGGCCTCGGACTGGGCCATGTCCAACCCTTTGACGAGTTCCTCCTCCTTCCAAGCCACTCTCATACCCCTGCCGCCCCCTCCCGCGGCGGCCTTTATGATGACGGGATAGCCATACTCTCTGGCAAAGGCCGCAGCGTCCTCGTCTCTCTCTATGGGCTCAGGGGTCCCGGGGATCACGGGGACGCCCAGCTCCAAGGCCAGTTTCCTGGCCTCCACCTTGTCCCCCACCAGCTCCATCACCTCGGGGCTGGGACCCACGAAGACGATCCCCTTCTCCTGACAAGCCCTGGCAAACCTGGGATTCTCCGCCAAGAAACCGTAACCGGGGTGAATGGTGTCCACACCCCGAGCCAGGGCCAGTTCCAGGATCCCCTCCCAATCCAAATAAGCGGCCACAGGATCCATCCCCTTGCCGATGAGATAGGCTTCATCAGCTTTGTAACGGTGGAGGGAAAACCGGTCCTCGTGGGAGTAAATGGCTACGGTACGGATACCCATCTCCGTACAGGCCCGGAAGATGCGAATGGCGATCTCGCCCCTGTTGGCTGCCATAACTTTGTTCATTTTTTGCACCTCAAAAACCAAATTTGGGTGTACCTTTCTACCTTAAAAAGCCCCCACAAGGGAAGAATTGAAATTTTTTAAATATTGTTAAACAAAGGCTTTACCAGAAGACTCGCCCTTCCCATGGGTTGCCAAAGGGTTCCTGGAGGTCCACTTTTTCTCTGGAACGGAAGAGGAGGTATGCCTTGGGTGAAAAAGCCCCTTTCTTGGACTACCCGGTGGTAATTCTGGCAGCCGGAGAGGGAACCCGGTTGCGCAGGGAGAGAGACGACCTGCCCAAACCCCTCACTCCCGTCCTAGGCCTCACCCTACTGGAACGGGCCCTCCTCTCCTGGGTAGAAGCGGGTGCCCGGCGGTTTTACGTGGTGGTAGGATGGAAAGGGGATTGGGTGGCTACCCACGCCCGGGAGGTGGCCCGACGCCGCAGCCTGGATCTCGAAGTGGTAGATAACCCCCATTGGGAAGAGGGCAACGGCACCTCGGTATTGGCGGCGAGGGATCGAATAACCTCCCCCTTCTTTGTTTCTATGGTAGACCATATTTTCCAGCCCTCCCTGGTGGACGGGTTTGTGCAACAGGTCATGGGTAAAACCAGCACCACAATGGCCGTGGACCCCAGGGTGACCAAGGTCTTCGACCTGGCTGACGCCACCAAAGTGCGCCTGGAAGGAGACCGAGTGGTAGACATAGGAAAAGGAATACTTCCTTACCAGGCCGTGGACATGGGCCTCTTCCTCTTCGGCCCAGAAATCTTCCAGGCCTTGGAGGAAGCCAGGTGCCGAGGGGATGGTTCCCTGACAGGGGGCGTCAAAAGGCTCGTTAGCCAGGGGAAGGTGGAAGCTGTGAGACTAGAGGAGGGCTTCTGGACCGACGTAGACACCCCCCAAGGATTAGAATACGCCAAGAAAGAGCTCTTGGCCTGTGTGGCCTGTTCCAGGGACGAGGGATGGATCTCCCGGCACCTCAACCGCCACCTCTCCAGATGGATCACCGCCCGCCTGGTCTCTACACCCCTCACCCCCAACCATATCACATTCATGGCTTTCCTACTGGCGGTAACGGGGGGGTGCCTTTTTGCCCTTGGGAAGCTGGGCACCACCCTCTTGGCGGCCCTCCTGGTCCAGGCAGCCTCTGTGGTAGACGGCTGCTACGGTGAAGTGGCCCGTCTCAAGTTCATGAGCACCCCCTGGGGAGCCTGGTGGGATACCCTCCTGGACCGCTACGCCGATGGGGCCATAGTACTGGGCATCACCTGGGGATACAGTCATAGCCACAGGGGAACCTGGCCCTGGATTTTAGGGCTCCTGTCCCTGTTGGCCTTTGTCCTGGTGAGCTACGCCAAGAAGGAGTATGCCCTGCGCTTCGGCCACCTTCCCCATGGAGACGCTGGAGACAAACTCACCCGCCGAGACCTACGCCTCTTTGTCATCTTCCTGGGGGGCGTGGTCAACCGTCCCTTCTGGGCCATGGTGACGGTGGCCATCCTCTCCCATTTGTGGATAGGATGGGCGCTGTGGGAGAAACGGAAAGGGAAAGTTTGAGGTGTGTCACCCTTTACGCGGTACCACCACCCGGCCTGTCACTAGGAGGTCCCGGCCCAGTCTTTTATAAGTCACCCTCTCCAGTCTTATCCCCTCATCCACCATCTCCAGACCCAGACGGCCCACAGGAGACCGGCCCTGGCCCAGGATGAGAGGTGCCAATATGGTGCAAACCTCGTCAGCCAGGCCCTCTTTTAAGAAAGAGGTGATGATCCTCCCGCCCCCCTCCACCAGAAGTTGGACCACTTGCCTTTTGCCCAGCTCCTCCAGCACAGGCCCCAGAGGAACCCGGCCGGTGGAGCTTTCCAAAACCACCACCTCAACGCCCCTCCCTTTTAAGACCCCAACTCTGGCGGGGTCTCCCTCCAGAGTAAAAACCAGGGTAGGCGGTGGAGTGGCAAAGAACCTTCTGTCCATGGGCAAGGTGAGGTAGGTGTCCAGGACCACCCTCAAGGGGTCCCTGCCCTTCACCAAACGGACGCTGAGCTGGGGATCGTCCAGAGCCGCCGTCTCCCTACCCACCAGGACAGCACCGCTCGCAGCCCGGAGACGATGAGCGTACTTCAAAGCTTCTGTACCGCTAATCCACTGGGAGTGGCCCATGGCCGTGGCCATGGTGCCATCCAGGGACTGGGCCCACTTGAGAACCACCCAGGGCCTCCCCGTGGTGACCCACTTGAAGAAGGCCCGGTTCAAATCCCGACACTCCTCCTCCAAGGTGCCCACCTCCACCTGAATGTCCGCTCCCCTCAGGACTTCCACCCCTTTGCCCGCCACCAGGGGATTGGGATCCAGAGTACCCACCACCACCCTCTTGATACCCGCCCGGATTATGGCCTCGGTGCAAGGAGGGGTTTTCCCGTGATGGCAGCAGGGCTCCAGGGTGACGTACATGGTGGCCCCGGGGGCCTTCCAATTCAGCTTCTTCAACGCCTCCCTCTCGGCATGGAGGTCACCATAGCGCCTGTGGTAACCCCGAGCCAGAATCCGGCCCTGATGATCCACGACAACTGCCCCTACCATGGGATTGGGGCTCACCCAACCGGAGCCCTTCCTGGCCAGTTTGAGGGCCAGGGCCATGAACCTCTCATCCTGGTTTTGGAGACCCTTCATTTCCGTCGAAAGACCCTAGTGGCCGCCGCCTGGTGGGTAGGCATAACCACCACCTCACTGATGTTCACGTGGGGGGGCCGGGTAGCGCAGTAGACCACGGCGTCGGCGATGTCTTCTGCCGTTAAAGGCTGGAGGCCCTCGTACACCTCCCTGGCCCGCTCCACCCCTCCCCTGAAACGCACTATGCTGAACTCCGTTTCAACCATGCCGGGATCCACGGTGGTGACCCGGATGTCTGTGCCCAGGAGGTCCAGACGCAGGCCCAACGTGATGGTCCGGACGGCATGTTTGGTGGCACAGTAAACGACGCCTCCCTGATACACCTCCCGCCCGGCAATGGAGCCGATGTTGATGATGTGTCCCCGGTTCCGCTTCACCATGCCCGGAAGCACGGCCCGGGTGACGTAGAGGAGACCTTTGAGGTTGGTGTCTATCATCTCCTCCCAGTCCTCCACCTCGCCTTCATGGATCTTGTCCAAGCCCCGGGCAAGGCCGGCGTTGTTCACCAGTACCTCGATCCCTTGCCACTCTCGGGATAGGGAAGCCACGGCCCCCTCCACCTGCCCCCGGTCCCTCACGTCCAAGGTAAGGCTAAAAACTTCCAGGCCAATTGCTTCCAACTCCTTTTTAAGATCATCCAGCCTATCCTGGCGCCTGGCTGCCAAAATGAGCCGGCAGCCCAGCTTGCCAAAGGCCCGGGCGCAGGCCCGGCCTATACCAGCACTGGCCCCGGTGATAAAAACCACCCGGTTTCTCAAATCTGTCATGCCCCCCTCCTTGGCCCAGGATTTTTTTAGTTTTATCTTATTCCCATGACAGACTCAAAGGTGGGAAGGGCTTTCTGCCCCTCGAAAGTGGAAGAGTATCTCCGGGGTCATGTAGAGACCCTGGCCAACCGAATAGGTCCCCGGAGCCTCTACAAACCCGAAAAATTGGAAGAGGCGAGGGCCTTCATCCAAGGGCTCCTCAATGAATGGGACCTCCCTGTAGAGACCCAGGAGTATCGAGTATGGAGGACCCCAGTGAAAAACCTGGTCGTCCACCTGGATGGGGCCCCCCAAAAACCCTACTACCTGGTGGGTGCTCACTACGATACGGTGAGCCATACCCCTGGGGCCGACGACAACGCCTCGGCAGTGGCCGTGGTCCTGGAGCTGGCCCGGTTGGTCTCCCAGGGCCAGCTGAAACCCGTCAGGCCCCTCACCCTTGCTTTCTTCACCTTGGAGGAACCCCCCATCTTTGGTACGCCCCTCATGGGTAGCCGAATCTACGCCTCCCGGGCCCAAAAGGCGGGTCACGTCATAAAAGGGGCACTGGTCCTAGAAATGGTGGGCTATTATTGTCACCAACCGGGATGCCAGGGCTATCCCCCCTTCATCCGACAGCTGCTAGGATTGCCCCGGGTGGGAAACTTTATCGGCATCATCGGCGATGGCAGGTCCCGGAGACTGGTGAAAAAACTGGAAGACGCCTTCAAGGGTAATCCCCATCTGCCCGTTCATTCTCTGGTGGTACCCCTCAGGGGATACCCCTTGCCTGGAAGCCGCCTGTCGGACAATGCCTCTTTCTGGGACAAGGGTTACCCCGCGGTGATGATCACCGACACAGCCTACTATCGGAACCCCAATTACCACACCCCGGCAGACACCCCTGACACCCTGGACTACGTCATGATGGCCCAACTGGTGAAAAGTCTGGCCCTTTTTCTAGGAGAACCAAAGTGATATGGATAAGGGATGATGGAAGAGAAGGCCAAATACAGGGAACTGTTGGAGAAAGAGTCACCCACAGGGCTGGTGGAGGTCCTGAGGAAGACCCTGGAAGAGGCGGAATTCGTGGTCTTCACTTACCTCTACGGCTCCTTCTCCTCCTGGCTGAAGGGGTCTCCCCTCCAACCGGGAGACATAGACCTGGCCATATACATAGAAGAGGGAATTCCCGCCCACGAGGCCGAGCTGGAGGTCATGGCCCTTCTTTACCAGAGCCACGGACCTGCCTCAGGAGGTCTTCGACGTGAGGGTGATAAACGAGGCTCCTCCTTATTGGGCCGTAAAAGTGATGCAGGAGGGAACGCTCCTGTTCCACAGGGACCAGGGCCCACGTCTCTACGACTTCATGGAAAGGATGGCAAGGGAGAGGAGACAACTTCTCTTCTTGGAGGAAGCCCATGGCCCTTGAGATAGACAGGGAAAGGCTCAGCCGCTACCTCCTCAAAATGGAGGAGAACCTGAAAGACATAGAAGAGATCCTGGCCTCTCCTGACGAAGAGATCGTCTCCTCCTCCAGGGACATGAAGGCTCTCAAGTACTGCCTCATTGAAATAGCCGAGGCCATGGCTAACACCCTTCAACACTCATTGGCCAGAAAGTGGGGAAAAGTGGTAGATAGTTACCTAGGGCTCATAGACGAGGCCATGAGGAGAAAGGTCATGGACAGGGACCTGCTGGCCAGGTTTAAGTTCTTCTTCAGGTTCAGAGACCTGCTGGTCCACAGATACTGGGATATAGACGACCGGACCCTGCTGGAAAACACCAGAAAAGGAATCCAGGACTTTCAGGGGTTTATGAGAGAGACCCAGGCCTGGATAAAGGGATTAAGATGAGGACGGTTCTCACAGGTGCCGAGGCTGTGGCCCATGCCGTGAAGCTTTGCCAACCCCAGGTGGTGGCCGCATATCCCATCACCCCCCAGACCCACATCATCGAGAAGCTTGCTGAATATGTGGCCAAGGGGGAGATGAAAGCCAGCTACATACGGGTAGAATCCGAGATGTCTGCCCTGGCCGTTGTGGTGGGAGCCGTGGCCCAAGGGGTGCGGGCCTTCACCGCCACCTCTTCCCATGGACTCCTCTTCATGCACGAGATGATCCACTGGACGGCAGGGGGTCGCCTCCCCGTGGTCATGGCCGTGGCCAACAGGGCCGTGGGCGCCCCCTGGAACATCTGGTGTGACCAACAGGACATGCTTTCCCAGCGGGACACAGGCTGGATGCAGGTATTTGCCGCTTCTGCCCAGGAAGCCATGGATCTCACTGTCATGGCCTTCCGAGTGGCCGAGGGGGTTTTTCTGCCAGCCATGGTCGGACTGGACGGATTCGTTCTCTCCCATACCGCCGAGCCCGTAGAGCTAGTGAACACCCAAGAGGTGGAAGCCTTTCTACCCCCCCTGGACTTTCCTCTGCGCCTTTCTCACCACGACCCCTTCACCTTATGGCCCATACTGGAGCCAGGGCTCTATCACCGGGAGCGAAAAGATCTCTTCAAGGACCATGCCCGAGCCCTGGAAGGCTGGCTCCAGGCCTTCCAGAAATGGGAAGAGGTGACGGGGCGGTGCTATGAACCGGTGGAAGGCTATCAACTAGAAGACGCCACGGTAGCCTTTTTGGCCTCGGGCGCCTTGACGGGTACCGTGCGCTATGCCGTGGACAGCCTCCGGGAGGCAGGTGAAAAGGTGGGCCTGGTGATCTTGCGCCTATTCAGACCCTTCCCCTACGACCATCTCAGGGAGACCATGGCCCACCTCAAACGGGTGTTGGTCCTGGACAGGGCCATCTCCTACGGGGCCGAAGGCATTTTTTCCCAGGAAGTGCGCGGTGCCCTGGGAGGCCTATGTCCCATCCAGTGCTGCATAGTCTCCATGGGCGGCAGAGAGGTGACTCCCCAGGTGGTGGAAGACCTCTACTACCGAAGCACCATGGTATCCGAGGGGGTGGTGCTATGGAGCTGAAGTACCCCAGATCCGAGTTCTTGGAACCAGGCCATCTGGCCTGTGCAGGATGTGGTGCTGCTCTAGCCATGCGTTTGGCTCTAAAGACCTTCGATGAGAAGACCCGGGTGGTGATCCCCGCTTCTTGCTGGTCCATCATTGCAGGACGCCACCCAGATGCCACCCTGAAGCTCCCCCTCATTCACACCCCCTTCGCGGTGGCCCCCAGCGTGGCTACAGGTATTCGAGCAGCTCTGGACCGTTTAGGCCAGAGGGACGTAACGGTCTTGGTGTGGGCAGGAGACGGCTCCAGCTATGATATTGGCTTCGGCTCCCTTTCGGCAGCTGCCGAACGTAACGAGAATATCATCTACGTATGTTACGACAACGAGGCTTACATGAACACGGGGATTCAGCGTTCATCAGCCACTCCCCCCGGCGCGTGGACCACCACAACACCTTATCCCGCCTTAAAGAAGGAAAGGAAAAAAGATATCCTCGGCGCCCTATTGGCCCACGGCATCCCTTACGCCGCCACAGCCTCCCCCAGCTACCCCCAAGATTTCCTGGCCAAGTTTCAAAAGGCCATGAACATCCAAGGCTTCCGTTTCATCCTGGTCCTGGCTCCCTGCCCCACAGGCTGGCGCATGGACGAAGGCAAAACAGTGGAGGTAGGCCGACTCGCCGTGGAGTCGGGGGTCTTCCCTCTGGTTGAGGTGGAACATGGAAACTGGAAAATCACCCACGAACCCTCCTGGATACCGATAGAAAAGTACTTGGAAATACAAGGGCGGTTCATCTCTATGGAAGAAAACGAAAGAATAACCTTCAAGAAAGCCATAGATGAGCGCTGGAGGGAGATAAGGGGAAGAACTTGACTTTACCCACCACATACCCTATCTGGACTTATTAACTTCGTCTATACTTGTTATAGTTTTTCCCTTGGTAGTAAAGGCAAGAACCCTCCAGTAGTAAAAGGGACTTGGGCAAAATGGAAAAAAAGCTGGCAGAGATATGGGAAAAAAGGGCCAGGGAGTTTTTCCTATCCTTCCAGGACGCCCTCTTCGTCGTTAAAGACGGGATAATTCTAGACTGTAACCCCCAGGCTGAGGGACTCTTCGGGCTTTCAAGCCAGGAAATGAAGGGAAAAAGGTGCCAAGACCTGTGCTCCCCAGAAGAAATGGACACCCTCCAAGATCACTTTGCCCGCGCCGTTGCCCAAAGGGGAAGCCGGTTCCAGGCCCCGCTCTCCAAAAATAACGGGGACACCTTTCTCGCTGAGATAACCCTCACTCCCTTGGCCCTGGAAGACGACTCCCACCTCTTTCTGGTTCAGGTTCGGGACGTAAGTGATCAAAGAGAAACAGAAAGGCGTCTGAAGGAATCAGAAGAAAGACTAAGGGAGTTCGTGGAAAGCGCGCCCATAGGCATATTCCGCACCACACCAGAAGGGAAGGTCCTCTACGCCAATGCCCGGCTCCTGGAGATCTTTGGAGTGGACGAGGAAGATATAACCACAGTGGACCTAAGGGAGAGGGTATACAAGAACCCCGAGGATAGAGACCGTTTCGTGGCCCTCATGCTGGAAAAGGGAAGGGTGGAGAACTTCCAGGTGCAGGTGAAGAGGCGGGACGGCGCCATTCTGTGGGTAAGTCTTTATGCCAGAACAGTGAGGAATGAAGAAGGCAATGTGAAGTACTTCGAAGGTGCTTTTCTGGACCTCACAGAACAGAAACGCCTGGAGGCCCAGATCCGGGAGATCCACAGAATGGAAGCCATTGGTACCCTTGTGGGAGGCATCGCCCACGAATTTAATAACATATTGACAGGCATCATAGGGTACGCTGAGTTGGCTTCCCTCAAAGTACCCCCAGAAAGTCCCCTAGTGAGAGACATGGAATCCATCAGGGAGGGAGCCAGGAGGGCTGCCGAACTGGTGAGGAAACTTGCAGCCTTTGGAAAAAAGACCATCCTTCGCACTCAAAGGGCCAACCTGAGCCGCCTCGTGAAGGAGCACTTACCCCTGATCGAAAGCGTGCTCAAGGAAGGGATCAACCTAGATGTGCGGCTGGAATCCGAGATGGGGCATGTGAATGCAGACCCAGAAGCCGTGAAAGAGATCCTCCTGAATCTCTGTAAAAACGCCGTGGACGCCATGCCCCAGGGGGGCACCCTCACCCTGGAAACCCACCCTTTTGAAGTGGGACCTGATCTGACGAGAGAATACCCCTGGCTCGAAGAGGACAGATACGGTGCCCTGGTGGTGAGAGATACGGGGATAGGCATCGATGACAAGGTGATGCCCCACATTTTCGAACCATTCTTCACCACGAAAGGGATAGGGGGTGGCCTGGGATTAGGCCTTTCCATGGTCTACGGACTGGTGAGGCAACACAGAGGAGCCGTTTTGGTAGAGAGCACCCCTGGCGAAGGAGCAGAGTTTACGGTCCTTCTGCCTCCCTTCAAAGAGAAGTTTGATGAGATGGAAATGGGCGAGATCCCTTCCCTCCCAGGCAAGGGGAGAGTGGTTCTAGTTGTAGAGGATGAAGACCCCGTCAGAAGGGTCATAAAAGAGACTCTGGAAGGGAAGGGTTATAAAGTCCTGGAGGCTACCACCGGTTCAGAAGCCCTGGAGGTCTTCTACTCCATGGATGGAAAAGTGGACCTGGCCATTTTAGACCTCATCATGCCAGGCATGGGAGGAAAAGAGGTAGGAGCAAAGATTCAAGACCTCTCCCCCCATACCAAAACCCTCTTCATAAGCGGCTACACCCCTAATAGCCTACATCCCCAATACCGGCCGGGAGAGGAAACAACCTTCCTCCAAAAACCCTTCACTCCAGGGGAACTTCTGAGATTGGTGAAAAAGCTGATGGATTAAACCTTAGGTCAGTCCCCTACCACCCCTTCTCCCGCATATAAACAACCCCTCTGGGACATTCGGTGGCACAAATGCCACAGCCTTTACAGTGCTCCCGATCCAATTGGGGCAAGGATTCCAAAATAACCGCCACATCGGGGCAGAAGATCCAGCAGTTGCCGCAGGCGTTGCAATAACCGCAGGAGAAGCAACGCCGAGCTTCTTTCAAGGCGCTTTCACTGTCCCTCACCTCCACTGGAGGGACAGGCTCTAGGTAGAAGGGGTTGAGATCCTGAAAGGTGATGACATCCCTATGGTCCCGCTGCCACAGGGTCTCTCTCACATCGGAAAAGGTCTCACCTTTCAGCTTGGCTTTAAGGGCTAAAGCAGCGTCCCTCCCAGAGGCTATAGCTTGGGCCACTGAGGAAGGCCCTGTGAGAAGGTCTCCCGCTAGGATCAGGTCACCCCCACCCCAGGGTTCCCCAACTTCCTGACCCACAGCTAGGACCACAAGGTCACAGAGCAATTCCTCCCTGGCCTGGTCCACAAACTCCACCTTTTTGAGACGGTCTTCTTCGCCCACGATACAAACGGGACCCACTCTGACCCCCGTCACCCTTCCATCCCGGGCTAAAATCTCCTCCAGGCCCGTTGAGGTCTTTATAACCACCCCTTCCTTCACAGCCTCTCCAATCTCTTCGGGGATGGCGGGCATCTCCCCTTCAGGTTCTACACACACAAGGGTCACCTGTCGTCCATCCCTCACCAAGACCCGAGCCACATCTATGGCCACATTCCCTCCCCCTACGACCACAGCCCTCTCTCCGGAGGGAAGCTCCCCTTCCAGATTGTAACATCTCAATAAGTCCAACCCTCTTAAGGCGTGGTCCTTGCCCTTCACAGGTAACTCCCGGGCCTTTGTGAGCCCAGCTGCCACCACCACCCCCTGGAACTCCCTATTCAGCTTCTCCACATCCTGAGGAGTAACGCTAGATGAGGTGAGGATGGTGACCCCCATCTCTTCCAGTCTCCTCACATTCCCCCGCACCACTTCTCTCTCCAAGCGGAAGGACGGAATACCCCAAGCCAACATGCCTCCAACCACCTCTTCCCTTTCGAAGAGCACCACCTCCATTCCACCCAAAGCAAGATACCAGGCCGCCGCCAAACCGGCAGGGCCGGAGCCTATAACAGCCACAGGTGGACCTTGGAAGAGCTCCTTCGAAGGGAAAATGCCCTCCCTGAGGATGAGATCGCCCAAATGCTTTTCTAAGGCTCTGATCTCCACTGCTTCGTCCATCTCCCGGCGGTTACATTTCTCTTGGCAAAAATGGGGACAAATCCTGCCTGTGATGGAAGGGAAAGGATTGTAGGCCAGTAGATGGAGGGCTGCATCCCGCTCTTTGCCGTCCAAGAGGAGCTGGTAGAGGTGGGGCATATCTATAGATGCTGGACAGGCCTCCATGCAGGGGGAGATGCCCTGAAGGAATGTGGGTTGAAGCCGACTCCAAGCGCCGGTCTTTATCCTACGGGTAGAACCGAAAGTCCTAAGAAGTGTGATATCCATAGTCAAACCCTCCCCTCTTTACCTGCAGCCAGGAAAGAAAGCATCTCTGCCACCTCTCTCCACACATCGTCCTTTTTGGTGTAGATGACCAACCCCTTTTCCAACAGCCCCAAGGCCTGGGGGTCCCGATCCTTGACCTTGCCCATGAGGGTGGTCAAATCCATAAAGCTCACATCCAGGAGGCCAAACTCATCCGATCGGCTAATTCCCCGGCTAAGGGAAACAAAACATCGAGCCTTCCCATAAAGGAGGACCAACTCGGCACCTGCCACGGCTGAGGGATTTTCAGCGGTCAACTCCCCAGTGAGGATGACAGCCAGAGGATCAGCAGCCCCGATGACACTCTTTATGGATCTGATGATGTTCTCTCTGTAAAGATGACCGCTCAACCGCTCCTCAAGCTCTTCCAGGGTTAGCCTCTGCATGACTCCTTGGCTTCCTCCCATGCCTGGCGGGCTGCCCGCAGATTCTCTTCCGTCTTGATGGTAACGTACTCCCTTATGGCCTTTTCCACTGATTCTATGGAAACCAGCTCTGTGGCCCCGGCGAAGGCCCCCACCATGGCCGTGTTCACTATGGGATAGGTAGGAGTGCCCAAACCTTGCTCCAAGGCAATGGAAGAGGCATCAACGACACAGGTCCTCACGCCGTCCAGCTTCACAGGCTGGGGGGAATTGACGATAGCCAGTCCCTCCTCCCTCAGCCCCTGGGTGACGTCCACGTCCTTCAAAAGGGTCACGTCCAGGACTACCAGAACGTCGGGTTCGGTGATACCGCAGCGCAGGGTGATGGGCTCTTCGTCCACTCGGGTAAAGGCAGCTACTGGAGCCCCCCTCCTCTCGGCACCAAAGGTGGGAAAAGCCTGGACCCATTTTCCTTCCTTAAAAAAGGCCAAGGCCAACAACCGGGAAGCCACCACAGCCCCCTGCCCACCTCTGCCGTGGAACCTGATCTCCAGCAAGGTCACTCTCCGTAAATCACTACGATGGCCAGGGCGGGACCTCCCACGCCCCTGAGGGAATGGGGGTATCTGGACTCGTAAGACGCTGAATCTCCAGGCTCTAATACCACGCACTCTTCATCCAGGCACAGCTCCAATCTCCCTTCCAGAAGGTACAGGAACTCTTTGCCTTCATGTTGAAAGAATACCCTCTCGCCTTCGCCTTTCTCCTCAAAGGTGATGTAAAAGGCATCTATACCCTCCTTGGAAGCCAGAGCTTGGTAATGGTAACCTGATTTACTAGGTCCAGAGCGGGGCCTACGCTCCACTTCCCTCCTCTCGTGGGCCCGGACCACCACCAGTCGCTCTTCCTCCTCAACCCCGGTAAAGGTCCTGAGGGGCACACCCAAGCATCGGGACAGGTGAATGAGGCTAGCAACAGAGGGTACTACCCTCCCTTCTTCCATCTGAGCCAAAAGGGACTGGGAAATGCCCATCATCTCCGCCAGTTC
Source organism: Thermodesulfobacteriota bacterium (assembly GCA_024274915.1). Classification (GTDB taxonomy): domain Bacteria; phylum Thermosulfidibacterota; class Thermosulfidibacteria; order Thermosulfidibacterales; family B14-G1; genus B14-G1. The sequence goes on along the minus strand of JAJSAC010000021.1, from coordinate 230 downwards.
CTCCCTGGACAGACCCTTGGCCTCTCTAAGCTCCCTGATCTTTCTGGACAAGGCCTTTTTCATCCCTCCCTCCTTGGGTAGATTAGAACATGGATTGCCCCAGCGCAAGGGGTGAAAGGATCAGGACTTCCCCCAGTTTTACTCTTATGGGGCAGGGCGGGGCGTTCCGAACGCAGAGATGATAGCTCATAGTTCATAGCTCGTAGTTCATGGTTCATAGCTCACAGTTG
>JAJSAC010000020.1 GCA_024274915.1 Thermodesulfobacteriota bacterium | reverse complement strand
TGTGGCAGGTCTTTGCCGAGATTGTGGTGGCCCTGGACAAGGAGAGGATGGCATGAGGAGGGAACCGGTTCTGGGTTGGGTGGACGGGGAGAATATGGCGCTCCTTACGGACCTTTACGAGCTCACCATGGCCGATAGCTATTTCAGGAGGGGCAGGAACCAGGAGACCACCTTCGACCTCTTTGTCCGTCACATGCCCCCTCACCGATCCTATCTGGTGGCGGCGGGATTGGAGCAGGTCCTTTACTACCTGGCCCATATCCGCTTCACCCAGGATGCCATAGACTACCTGGCCGGCCTGGGCCTCTTTTCGAGGGAGTTCCTGGATTATCTCAAGGGTTTTCGCTTCACGGGCACGGTGTGGGCCATTCCCGAGGGGGAGTTCTTTTTTCCCAAGGAGCCTGTTCTGAGGGTGACGGCCCCCCGGATTGAGGCCCAGATCGTAGAGACCTTTCTCCTTAACACCATCAATTTCCAGTCCATGATAGCCAGCAAGGCCTCCAGGGTGGTTCAGGCAGCCCAGGGCCGGGCTGTGGTGGACTTCTCCCCCCGTAGGGACCACGGTGCCGATGCCGCCTTGAAGGTGGCCCGGGCCTCTTATATCGGTGGGTGTGCCGGTACGTCCTGTACCCTGGCGGGGCAGGTCTTTGGTATTCCCGTTTATGGAACCATGGCCCACTCCTACATCATGTCCTTCGAGACGGAGCTGGAGGCCTTCAGGGCCTTTGCCCAGGACTTCCCCACCAACGCCCTCCTCCTTATTGACACCTATGACACCCTCCAGGGGGCCAGGCACGCCATCGTGGTGGCCAGGGAGATGGAGGCCAGGGGACACCGCCTGAGGGGGGTGAGGCTGGACAGCGGAGACCTAGTGGTCCTGAGCCGGGAGGTGAGAAAGGTTCTGGACGAAGCGGGGCTGAGTTACGTCAGAATCCTCCTCTCTGGGGACCTGAACGAGTACAAGATCCGGGACCTGCTGGATAGGGGCGCAGTGGTGGACCTCTTCGGCGTGGGTACAGAGATGGGAACCAGTCGGGATGCCCCCTCCCTGGGTGGGGTTTATAAGCTGGTGGAAGACGACATGGGTCCCAAGATCAAGCTCTCCGCCGGTAAGGTGACCCTGCCGGGGAAGAAACAGGTCTATCGGGTCCTGGACGGTCAAGGGGTGTGGAAGGAAGACGTCATCGCCCTGGAAGTGGAGGAGATCTCTTTCGAGGGGGAGGCTTATCCCCTGCTGGTGAAGGTGATGGAAGGGGGGGAGGTGGTTTACCATCTGCCCTCTTTGAAGGAGGTGCGTTCCCGGTCTCTGGAGGCTGTGGGGCGTTTGCCCGTCCGGTATCGTACCCTGGAGGCTTGCCCGGGGGAGGAATTGCCCGTCAAGCTCTCCCCTGCCCTGAAAGGCCTCACTGACAAGCTCATTGAGACCTTCAGGGATCTGGAGTTGAGGACCTGAAGGCCTTCACGGTGCCAGGGAGATGAGTAGGGCCCCTGCTAACATGAGGGAGGCCCCCAGGAGGCGTTTTTCTATATCCTCTTCCTTGTAGAGGATGCGGCCGTAGAGCACTCCGAAGAGAATAGAAGTCCTCTTTAAGGGTATCATGTAGGAGACCTTGGCCAGGTTTATGGCCAGAGTGTGGAAGAGGAAGTGGAGGGCGAATAAAAGGGCCATGAGGATCATGGCCTTGTCTTTGAGATCCCAGGTCTTTCTGTCCCCTTTGTGGTAGGGGATTATTAGGGCTATTAGGGCCATCTCCAGGGCGAAGAAGGTGGCGAAGAACTGGGGGGATGAGTGGGTGATGGCCACCTTTCCCAGGTTGGAGGTGATGGAGTAGATGAAGGCCACCCCCAGCATGAGCATAGCCCCCTTCTCCCGGGCCAGGGCCTTGATGGGTTCCAGGAGGCCTTCTCTGATCTTTCCCGCCTGGAGGAGGTAGGAGCCTGCCACCATGGCCAGGATGCCCATGAGGGCCGGGGTGGATACGTGCTCTCCCAGCATGACCCGGGAGGTGACCAGGAGGAAGAGGGGGGTGAAGGATAAAAAGGGGAGGCTGAGGGAGAGGGGAGAGACATCGATGGCCC
>JAJSAC010000019.1 GCA_024274915.1 Thermodesulfobacteriota bacterium | reverse complement strand
GGTTACGGCAAGGCTCTTCGATGTGGTTGAGGGCAAAGAGGTGCTGGCCAAAAGATATTCTGTAAGGGTGGGCTGGGAAAGGATGATAGGCCATGCCATGGCAGACGACATTTTTCAGGCTTTCACCGGAGCAAAGGGTATTTTCTCTCATCCTCTGGTCTTGGCTATGGAGGTGGCCAGGGGTGTCCGTGAAGTGGCTGTCATGGACCCTGACGGTCTGTGGCAGGAGCAAATCACCCGTGATGGAAGCATAGCCCTTTCGCCTACCTGGTCTCCTGATGGCAGGAAGGTGGCCTATGTCTCCTTCAAAAGGGGTGATGCCGACATCTTTATTCACAACCTGGAGACGGGTGAAGATAAACTTCTGGTGGGAGGCAAAGGTTCCCAGTCGGCTCCTGCGTGGTCTCCCGATGGTCGCTATATTGCCTACTCTTCTATTCTGAGGGGGGGCAACAGCGAGATCTACCTCATGGACCTCCTCACCGGGAAGAAGAAGAGACTCACCTATTACTACGGAATTGATACCTCGCCCGTCTGGTCTCCTGATGGGCAATGGATCGCTTTTGTCTCTGATCGCAGTGGTCCTCCCCACATATTTGTCATGGGCAGAGATGGGTCCCAGGTTAAAAGGCTAACCTTTGGGAGCTACGATGTCTCCCCTGCGTGGTCTCCCACGGGGGATTTAATCGCCTACTCCAGTCTGGAAAAGGGAAGGTATTATATTAGGGTGGTAACTCCCCAGGGTAAAAATGATAGGATACTGGCTGAGGGCGAATCGCCCTGTTGGGCTCCCAACGGAAGATACCTATTATTCTACCGGGGTTTGGGAAAGGGTCGGAGCCTTTTCTTGACTTCATCTCAGGGGGGTGGTAGCGTCCTTATAAAACAGCTTGATGGTGGCAAGGTGGATTGGTCTGGAAAATACCACTAGGAGGTGTTGGGTGAGAAGGTACGGCTTAATAGTGGTTTTGCTCAGTTTCGTTGGTTTATTGGCGTGGGGGTGTAGTGGCAAGGTTTCTCAGAAGGAGGCCCTTCCCCCTGCACCTGCTGTATCTCAGGAAGCCCCCCAGAAACAGGGTCCCACCCCTGAGGAACTTAAGGCTCGGGAGCTGGCTCGTTTGAGACAGCAAGAGTTGGAGAGGCAGAGAAGAATCGAGGCCGTGGCCCAGGCCTTGGAGCAAAAGGATATCCACTTTGATTTTGACAAGTACGATTTGAAGCCCGAAGCTCGGGCTACCTTGAGGGAGTTGGCCAACTTTCTCTTGGAGCATCCTGACTACAGAGTGAGGATTGAAGGAAACTGTGATGAGAGGGGCACCGAGGAATATAACCTGGCCTTGGGCGAGAAGAGGGCCTATGCCGCTAGAGATTACCTTGTCTCTCTGGGCGTGTCGCCGGATAGGATAGATACCATCAGTTACGGGGAGAGCCGTCCCGTATGTACAGAGCACAATGAGAGCTGTTGGTGGCGCAACAGGAGGGACCACTTTGTGCTCATCAGGGTTAAGTAGCTATGCCCCCAAGGGGAGAAGGGGACTACACCTTTTCCCCTTTCTTCTTTTCCTCTTCTTGGTGGGATGTGTGGCCACCACCAAGGATATGGAGTCCTTAGATGCCCGTTTGACCGTGGTAAGTGATAGACTGGGCAGTATAGAAAAGCGGTTGGACTCCATGGAAGAGCGCCTCACCCTTTTGGAAGAGAGGGAAAAGAGGGTGGAGGCTTCTTTCAAGGCTTTTAGGGCTAGGTTGGCGGATACTGAGGCCTCTCTGGACGAGTTGAAGAGTGATCTTCGGTATCTTCGAGATGGTGTGGAGCGTTCCGACAAGGCCCTCTCTGATCTGGGTGATAGGGTGATTCAGCTGGAGACTCGTTTGGCTACTCTTGAGAAAGGAGTCAAAATTATTGAGGCCAAAGAAGAGAAGAAACCGGTGGATCCTCAGAAAAGCTACGATACTGCCCTCCAGCTCTTTCGGGCAGGCCAGTATCTGGATTCCATGGAGGCTTTCAAAAAGTTTCTCCGGGAGTTTCCCGAGCACAGACTGGCGGGTAATGCCCAGTATTGGGTGGGGGAATGCCTTCTGGCCATGGGCAAGAAGAAGGAGGCTATCCTGGCCTTTGACAAGGTGGTGAAGGGGTATCCCAATAGCCCCAAGATACCTAGTGCTCTCCTCAAAGAGGGGCTCACTTTCCTTTCTCTGGGTGACAAGGCTGTAGCTCGGATCTTGTTGAAGAGGGTGGTGGAGGAGTATCCTGATACGGATCAGGCGAAGATAGCTGCAAAGAAGATGAGGACCTTGGCTGCTGGGAAGCCTCGAACTAGCAAGAAGAAGGTCAAGGGCAAACATTGAAATACTGAGGGGACGGTTTAGGGGTTAGGGGGGGCTCAGGTTCCCCTTTTGTGTTTCTCCCTTTTCATATCTACGCCTGAATAGGTTATGCTCTGTTCTTCCAGGTGTTTTATGATTTCCATGGAAAGTTCTATCCATTGGGTGTTGGAGAAACCGTCGTCCCAGAGGCTTGTCCGATCCGTGGAGGTCGTAAAAATCCAACGATGACCGCCCTGGCTAATGAGGGAAGCGCTTCTCACACTTTCCCAGGGCAGAAAAATCCTCTCCCCGTTGCGCTTGAGGATGTGGAGACCTTCCCCATCTATCCTCACGCTTTTGGGGGCCTTGGAGATGAAACGGAGGGAAAAGAGGGCACCCGCTAACAGCCCCAGCATACACCCGGTAGCGAGCCCAACAATAAAGGGGGGTATTCCCTTTCCCCAGGAGAACCCACCTTTCATTGTGGCCAGAATCCATGTTCCCATGGCTACTACCAAGATCACCCCGGCACAACTAAGGATTTGATTTTTCCAGGAGGTCTTGAATTCCATGTTTGCCTGCCTCACCTTTCTCCCCGGGAAGGGTTATGATGGGTTTATACCTTCTTACGGGGATCCACGCCATGGGTTGTAATAGAGACGGGTTTCAGATCTTGTATGCTAGGAATTCCCTCACTTGGCGGGCCGTGGCCTTGGAGTTGGAGACACAGTCGTTGAGACCGATGCCCCGATAGGCGTTGGAGTTGAGAAAGAGGCCTGGCAGCTCTTGCAGGTGGTTTTCTATCTTTTCTAGCCTCGCACTGTGGCCAACCACGTACTGAGGGATGCCTTTTTCGTGCTGGAATATCTGGATGAGCAGGGGTGGAGCTGATATCCCCATGGTGATGGCCAGGTCTTTCCGGACCATTTCCACCAGCTTCTCGGGGGACTCCAGGGCCAGGTGGGGTTCACGGTCTCCCCCCACCATGGCTCGCAGGAGGACTTTGCCCTGGGGAGCTCGGTTGGGGAATATGCTGGAGTCCCACAGGCACCCCAGGATGGAAAGCCCCTCTTTCCTGGGCACCAGGAATCCAAAGCCCTTAGGGGGAAAGCGTAAGGTGTCTTTCTCTCTAAAGGCCAAGGCCACCACAGATATGGGGGCGTATGGAATTTCTAGGAGTTCTTTGGCCAAGGGGGGAGCCATGGAAGCCAATATGTTGCCGGCTTCATAAGCCGGCGTGGCCAGGACCAAAGCATGGGTTTCAACGGGTCCCTGGGAGGTCTCTAAAAGGTACTTCCCTACCTCCTTCTTCGCGGAGATGACCCGGGTTCCGGGGAGGGCTCTTTCTCCTAATTCCTTTTCTAGGGCCTCTATGAGTTGGGAGACGCCCCGGCGGAAGGAGGTGAGCCTGCCTCCGGGCCCCGCAGGCCCTCCCTTGGTCTTGCCCTCTTTCCTGAGGGCCAGCATACCTTTGATAAGGCCACCATACTTTTGCTCCAGCTGATGGATGGTGGGAAAGGTGCTCTTGAGGCTGACCTTGTCGGGGTTGCCTGCGTATACCCCGGCTACCATGGGGTCCAGGAGGGTTTCTAGGATCTCTCTGCCCAGTCGCCGGCTGGCGAATTGGGTGAGGGTTTCATCAACTTCAGGGGGGGCCGGTTTCACCAAGTACTCCATGACCAACCGGACCTTTCCCCAGGGGGAGAGAAGGGGGCTCAGAAAGAAGGCTGGAGGAGATAGGGGGATAGGCCTCAGCCTGCCCCTGGCGAAGATGTATCTCTTGCTGGTCTCGGGGGAGGCAGGGTAGAGCTCTCCCCCCAGGCCCAGTTCCTGCACCAACTCTAGGGTGTGTGGCTTGTTGTCCAGAAAGCCGTTGGGGCCTTCCTCTATGATAAATCCCTCCACGTGTCGGGTGCCCATCTTGCCTCCCAGGCGGGGGGCGGCTTCCACTAATAAGATGGAGGTGACCCCTTTTCTTAGGAGGTAATGGGCCGTGGCCAGGCCGGAGATGCCTCCACCTACTATCACCACCTGGTGTAGTTCTTTTTTCATCCAGCACGCTCCAGGATCAGATCTTTCCATGTATTGATAAGGCTTGGGTGGAGATTAAGGGCTGGTACCCTGGCAAAGTTTCTTATCCCTGCCTTCTTTGCTTCTTTCCTGAAAACTATATCCATCTCGTACAGGGTTTCAAAGTGGTCGGACACGAAACTTATGGGGACTATGACCAGGGCGGTGGTCCCTTCCCGGGCCAGACGGGCAATCTCAGTTTCCACGGAAGGCCCCAGCCACTTCACGGGGCCTACCTTGCTCTGGTAAGCCACCGAGTGGGGCAAGGGTCCTAGCTCCGCCACGATGGCTTCCACCGTTTCGGATATCTGTTGGGGGTAGGGGTCGCCCTGTTTTACCACCCTCATGGGCAGGCTGTGGGCGGAGAAGAGGACGTGGGGTGTTTCTCCCAAAGGGATCATCTCCTTTCTGATGAGCTCTGCCCAGGTCTTGATGAAGGAAGGACGGGTATGCCAGTGGGGTATGGTCACTATTTCCAGAGATGCCCGGGAGGCAGCCTCCTTCAAAGCGGCAAAACAGGAACCCGCCGTGGCCCGGGAGTACTGGGGATAGAGGGTGAGGGCTACGGCCCTTTTAACCCCTTCCTTTTTTAATCTCTCCACCGCTTCTCGGATGAAGGGGGGGCAGTAGCGCATGCCCAATTCCACTTGGGCTTCTAATCCTTCTTCTTTCAAGGCATTCTCCAGGGCCTTGGCTTGGTTTTTGGTGATCTTCAGGAGAGGGGAGCCTCCTATGCATTGATAGGCACCTTTCACCAGGTGGTATCGGGTGCGGGAGATGAACCAGGCAAGGGGAATACGGAGGGGAGCGGGCAGGGGCAGGATTTCCCGGTCGGAGAAGAGGTGGTAAAGGAAAGGCTGGATCTCCTTTGTGGCGCTGGCCCCTCCTATGTAAAGGAGGAGAACCCCCAGGGGTGCGTCAGCCATAGACCTCTATCTCCTGGGAGGTTTTCATTGATTCTGGCTGGATTTCTTCATTAGGTCTACGAATAGGCAGGAGGACGGGGAAAGCCCCCGTCGGCTCATGGCCCTGCTCCACCGGGCTCCTAGCCACTGGCCCAAGAAGTAGGAGAGGAGGAAGATGGGGATGAAGCGGAAAGAGACCCTGAAACCCATTCGGGCTGCCACTACGAAGGGTACGGGCAGGTGTACGGCCAGAAACCAGGCCTTGGAAAACTTCGCCACGTTGGCCCTCCAATAGCCGAAGGGCAGGTTTATCACCGTGGTAAAAAGGGAAATGCCTATCACTGTGAGCCAAGTCTTATTCATATTGTGAAGTTTAGCACAGGAAAAGATAGAATGGCAAGATTCAACCTGTTTCCACTTGAAATTTTTTCTTCCATGACGTCTTTATATCTTTTGCCTGATTAACAGCCTCTTCTCCATCCATGAATCCCATTTTGACCACCAAATCCACCAGTGCTTCCAGGGCTTGGATGCCCCTTCCCGGGGTGATGCCCATGTAGAGCCGGCGGAAGAGGTCCTCCAGGTCCTGGACCTCCTCCTTCTCGAAGGCCTGGAGAACCTGGATGATCAGATCGGGAGAGGAGGGGTGGATTGTTTGGGCCAGGGCGGGTTCCTCCCGGCAGAGGTCCAGCATCTCCAGGCCCCTTCTGCCGTAAAGGGAGAGGAGATGCTTTACCTTTTCCTTCTCTATGGAGTATTCCCCGGCCAGCTCCTGGGCCTGCTCCTCCAGAGAAAAGGAGTCCAAGGCCTCCCAGTAGCCTCCGAAGGGGGTATGGTGGGTAGTGGAGGGCTCTCTGTTCTCCAGAATGGAAGCCGCCTGGTCCACCAGTCTCTTAGCCATGGCCCGATAGGTGGTGAGCTTACCTCCTCCCAGGGAGAGGAATCGCCCCTGGGGTCCTTCCCTGAAGATCTTGTCCCTTCGGGACATCTGGGATGGAGTCTTGCCCTTCTGGTAGATGAGAGGCCTCACCCCGGCATAGGCGAAGAGGGGCTTTTCTGGCGGGGAATCCTGGGGAAAGAGCCTCCGATAAGCTTCCAAAAGGTAAACCAGGTCTTCCTTTGTGGGGCAGACGGTGCTGGGGTCTTGGGTGAAAGGGGTATCCGTGGTGCCTACCAGGGTGTGATGCCCCAGGGGCAGAACGAAAACCATTCTATCCTCCTTTTCCGTGTAGAAGCCCCGGGAGATCTCCCCTGGTAAAACCATGTGGGTCCCTTTGGTGGGGTAGAGTACGGGTCCTTTCAACCCCGCCAGTGCTCTCACTCTGTCCAGCCAGGGCCCGGTGCAGTTGGCGATCACCTTGGCCCTTACGGAGAGGGCCTCCCGAGAGACCTGGAGTTGTACGGTGTAGGCCCCCTCTTCCCATTGGATGTCTGTAACTCGCGTATGGTTCTTGATTTTGGCCCCTGCTTCCCGGGCCGAGAGGAGGATCTCCAGGACCAGCCTCTCGGGCAGAGGAACCTGGAGGTCGTAGTAGAGGGCTGCACCCCTGAGGCCTTCTTTCTTCAAATGGGGAGCCAGTTCCAAGACCTCTTTAGGGGAAAGCCACGGGGACCCTGGAAGGGCTCCCTTCCCCAAGAGACCGTAGACCTTTAGACCTAGCCGAATGGCCAGGGGACCGTGGCGATCTCCCTTGTAATTGGGCAGGAGGATAGGCATGGGCCTCACCAGGTGGGGGAGCATCCTAGCCACCAGGTTTCTTTCCTTTAGAGACTCCATGACCAGGCCCAACTCCAGGTGTTCCAGGTACCTCAGTCCCCCGTGGACCAGCCGGGTATTGCAGGAGCTGGTGGCCCACGAGAAATCGTGGCCTTCCACCAGGAGGACGTCCATGCCTCTGAGGGCGGCATCCCGGGCCACCCCCGCCCCTGTGATACCTCCCCCGATGACTAAAAGATCAACGGAATCCATGGGTCTTGGCCACCTCCATGGCTCTGAGGGGGTCGTTGGTGAAGATGCCGTTCACTCCCCAGGAGAAGAGCCTAATCATTTCTTGGGGATGATCCACGGTGAAGGTGAAGACCTTGAGGCCCAGTTTGTGGGCCATTTTCACCGTCTTTTCCCTCAGGTGGGCCTGGTTGACATGGACGGAGAAATGTCCTCCTCTGGCGTCCCGGGCCAGGTCTTCTTCTGTGATCCGGGTGTAGATCCTGGCTACAGGCACATGGGGGCAGAAGCGGCGAAACTCCTCCACCTCCCTGGCTTTATAGGAAGAGACCAGGAGGTCCTCTCCAGAGCCCCGTTTCATGAGGGATCGGGCCAGGGCTTTCCCTGTGTCTCTAGCCTTGAGCTCCAGGTTCAGGGGAATACGCTGGGCCACCAGGTCCAGGACCTCCTCCAGGGTGGGAACCCGGTGGCCACCCTCCAATTCCACGTCTTGGAGGCGGGAGAGATCTGTGTGTCTCACCCTTACCTGCTCCCGGGCCAACCGGGCCGTGGTGGCGTCGTGGATGACCACCAGCTTCCCGTCTTTGGTGAGGTGGAGGTCCATCTCCATCATGTCGGCTCCCGCCTCCAGGGCTCCCTGGAAGGCCTCTAGGGTGTTCTCTAGGTACCGGGTCGAGAACCCCCTGTGGGCGATGATGAGGGGAGTGGGGAGGGAGTATAGCCTGGAAACTCTCCCGGATCCTCTGGTCTCTGCTTCCATGGGACCTCCTTATGCCCCTTTCTGTAACAGTTGGAGGTTTTATTTGCCATAGCAATGATTTAAACTGGGTCCCAAAACCGTGGGAAGGTGAAGATGGCCAAGATAGAGTTTATCCCCAAATGGATTGCCTGGGAGATCACGGGCAGGTGTAACCTGAACTGCATACACTGCCGGTCCGCCTCCAATGTCTCTTCTGACGAGGGGGATTTCACCCTGGAGCGGGCCAGGTGGCTCATAGACGAGATCGCCAGTTTCTCCAGCCCCGCCGTGGTCCTCACAGGGGGAGAACCCCTGTTGCGTCCCGACGTCTTTGACATTGCCCGCTACGGCACGGAGAAAGGTTTGCGTATGTGTATGGCCACCAATGGTACCCTGGTCACTCCCGAGGTGTGTGAAGAGATAAAGGAGTCGGGCATCAAGATCGTCTCCCTCAGCCTGGACGGCTCTACCCCCGAGATCCACGACGACTTCAGGAAGCAGCCTGGGGCCTTCGAGGCCACGGTGAAGGCCGCCCGGTTCTTCAAGGAGCACGGCATAGACTTTCTCATCAACTCTTCTTTCACCAAACGAAACATCCACGACGTGGAGAACGTCTATCGCCTAGCCCAGTCCCTGGGTGCCACGGCCTGGTACCTGTTCATGATCGTGCCCGTGGGCAGGGGGGAGGACGTCCTGGCGGAGCTCATCGAGGCCGACCAGTACGAGGAGATCCTTCGGTGGCACTACCACCTGGAGAAGCGGGAGAAGGAGATGCTGGTGAGACCCACCTGCGCCCCCCATTACTACCGCATATTCACCCAGATGGCCAGAGAGGAGGGGGAGCATCTGGAGCGCCGGAGCCTCAAGTTCTCCACGGGCGGGGCCAAGGGCTGCGTGGCGGCCCAGCTCATTGCCTTCATCGACTGCCACGGCGAGGTGAAGCCCTGCAGTTACTTCCCCCTGACGGCGGGGAACGTATTCGAGGAGGGGTTCAAGAACATCTGGTTCAATTCCCGGCTGTTTAACGAGCTGAGGGAGTTCAGGGCCTACAAGGGGCGGTGTGGCCGGTGCGAGTATATCAACATCTGCGGTGGGTGCCGGGCCCGGGCCTACGCCTATTACGGTGACTACATGGCCGAGGAGCCCCACTGCAACTATGTGCCCGTGAGGATGAGAAAGGGACTGGCGAGGAAGGATGAGAAGTAGGCTTCTTAAGCCCAGAAGGGTGGTCTTTCAAAGATATCTTTTGGGATAGACCTGGTATCAAGGCCATGGACTTTGAGGAATTTAAGGCCTATGTCCGGGAACTGCGCCGATTGGAGCGAAGTGGGGAGTTGGAGTTTGTCGTAAGACGCTATGTGGAAAGGGGTAATTCCATGGAGGCCCCATGTTTCTTCGAGTCCGAGGAGATCCTCGGGGTGATAGGAAAGATCAGGTCTTCTTCCAGGGCACTTCTCTTCTACGATCCCCTTAGGCTGAGAGCCTGGGAGAAAGCCGCCATGAGAATGTTGAAGAAAGCCTAGTTTTTGGAGGAGGGAGCCTAGTGGGTGATCATGTCTTTGTCAGGGCCTGCAGGGGCCTGGAGGTGCCTTATACCCCCATCTGGATGATGCGCCAGGCGGGGCGTTATCTGCCTGAGTACATGGAGATCCGCCGGTCTGTCTCGGGGTTCCTGGAGCTGTGCAAGACCCCGGGGCTGGCCGCTCGGGTGACCGTCCAGCCCGTGGAGCGGCTGGGGGTGGATGCCGCTATCCTCTTTTCCGACATCCTGGTTCCCGTGGAGGCCATGGGGGTTCACCTGGAGTTCAGGGAGGGGGAGGGCCCCAAACTGACCTATACCCTGGAGTCCCTCAAAGACGTGGATGCCCTGAGGGTGCCCCATCCTGCCACCACCATGGACTTCGTCCTGGAGACGGTGAGACGGGTGAAAGAGGCCATGGGGGGGCAGGTGCCCCTCATCGGCTTCTCCGGTGCCCCCTTCACCCTGGCCAGCTACATTCTGGAGGGGGGAGGAAGCCGCCATTATCTCAAAACCAAGACCCTCATGTACCGCCAGCCCCGGGTGTGGCACGCCCTCATGGAGAAACTGACAGATACGGTGGTGGCCTACCTCAAGGCCCAGGTGGAGGCGGGGGCCGATGCCGTCCAGCTCTTCGACTCCTGGGTGGGAGCCCTGTCCCCTACAGACTTCCGGAAATACGTGGCCCCCTACACCCGGCGCATAGTCCAGGAAGTGAAGGCCACGGGGGTGCCCTTCATCCTCTTTGGTACCGACACGGCCACCCTTTTGGATGATCTGGCTGCTATGGGGGCTGACGTGGTGGGGGTGGACTGGAGAATAGAGCTGGAAGACGCCGTACGTATCCTCCAGGGCAGGGCCTCCGTTCAGGGGAACTTGGACCCCTGTGGTCTCTTCATGCCCAAAGAGGCTCTGGAGAAGAAGGTGGAGACCATCCTGGAGCAGGGGCGCCAGGCCCGGGGCCACATCTTCAACCTGGGTCACGGCATCCTGCCCCAGACAGACCCCGACATGGCCAAATTCCTGGTGGACACCGTCCACCGGTTGAGCAAGAGGTGAGGCATGATGCTAAGGGACCTGAAAGAGAAGTACGCCATAGTGGGGGTGGGATACACGCCCCAGGGCAAAGTGCCGAGTAGGACGGCCTTGAGCTTCCACTTGGAGGCCTGTGCTAACGCCATCACCGATGCTGGTCTGAAAAAGGAGGACATAGACGGAATCATCTGCTACCGCCGTTTCTCACCAAAACTGGGGGAGCCCGAGGTGACTCCGTATCTTTTGGCCCAGATGCTGGGCATCACTCCTGTCTATCTCACCCAGGAGGCCAACTGTGCCAGGACCCACCTATTTCACGCCATGGCGGCCCTGGAGATGGGGCTGTGCAACTATATGCTCATCTCCTACGCCGACAACGCCGTGAGCGGTGGCCGTCTTTTCATAGAGGAAGACACCCACGGGGAGCCACCGGGGGATCTTCTCCTCTACGGCCAGATGGGGTTCACCGCCGACTACGCCATGGCTGCCTGGCGGGCCATGGCCACCTTCAAGACGGGACCTGAAACCTGGAAAGAGATCGCCGTGGCCCAGAGAAAGTGGGCGGCTCTCAATCCCAGAGCGGCCCTGGGGAAGAAGCCCCTCACCTACAAAGACTACTACAGCTCTCCCATGGTGACGGAGCCCTTCCGCCTCTGCGATGCCTGTCTCATATCCGATGGGGGGAGGGCCGTTGTGGTCACCTCGGTGGAGCGGGCTAGGGACCTGAAGCATCCCGTGGTGGCCATCATGGGCCTGGGTATGGCCCATCCTTCCTACGACGTCCACCAGTCTCCTTACCTGGCTGGACCCACGGGGGCCAAGGAGGCGGGGAAACAGGCCTTGGACATGGCGGGCATCTCCCTGGAAGACATAGATGCCTGCCAGATCTACGACTGTTTCACCTACACCGTAGAGATCACCCTTCAAGACTACGGTTTCTTCGGTCCCGGAGAGGGGGGAGACTGGATGAGGGAGGTAGGCATAGGCCCCGGTGGAAAGATGCCTGTGAACACATCGGGGGGGCTCCTTGCCGAGGCCTACTTCATGGGGCTCACTCCCCTGGCAGAAGGGGTGATGCAGCTCATGGGCAGGTGCCAGGACCGGCAGCTGGGACCCAAGACGGGTACCAAGGAGCCTGAAATCATCCTGGTGAGCGACAACGGTGGGGTCTTCCAGTCCCACTGTTGCACCATATTGAGGAGGTTGTGACATGGGGGATGTGCTAGTGCCTCAGCCCACGGGGGATACCAGGGAGTTCTGGGAAGGATGCAGGGAGAAAAAGCTCCGTTTTCAGCAGTGTGAAGCCTGCGGTCACGTCCGCTGGCCCCCTTCCAATCTCTGTCCGGTCTGTCATTCCTTTGAAACCAAGTGGATCGAGTCCTCGGGTAAAGGCAAGATCCACACCTTCACCGTCTATCACATGGCCTTCCACCCTGCCTGGAAGGACAGGGTGCCCTATGTCACCGCGGTGGTGGAACTGGAGGAAGGCCCCAGACTCCTCACCAATATCGTGGGCACACCTCCCGAGGAGCTCTCCTGCGACATGCCCGTGGAGGTGGTCTGGAAAGAGGCGGGGGAATATTTCGTGCCCAGGTTTAGGGTGGTGGGGTAGATATTTTATCCTGGCAGGACTAAGGTGAAAAATAGTATAAGTAGAAAGGGAGGCTAGCCTTGAGAAGGCTGCATAGGAGAAGTGCAAAGGAACGGTGAATGTTATGGATTCGGGAGTAGTGGTGAAAGAAGGCAAGACCTCTGACATAAAGATAGAATTTGGGAAGAATGGCAAGGTCATAATTCGGCTTCCTTACGATCAAGAGTTAATAAGAAAAGTAAGAATGGTTCAAGGAAGAAGATGGAATCCACAAGAAAAATATTGGGAAGTCCCTTATAGTGAAAATTTAATGAAAAAATTGCACGGCCTTTTTGGTAAGGATCTAATTGTTGACCCTTACTTTTATCTTATCCCATTACAGAAGGAGCTTTCGATAAGGAAGTATTCACCAAGAACAATTAAGTCCTATATGAGGATGAACAGAGATTTTCTTTTATTTATTGGAAAGAAGCCTGAAAATATAGAAAATGAAGATATTAAAAGTTATCTTCATTATGTTGTGGTTCGAAAGAAGGTTGCCACTTCTACTTTGAACATCATTATAAATGCTTTGAAATTCCACTATGGGAGAATCTTAAAGAAAGATTTTATTTATGAAGTAAAGCGACCTAAAAAAGATAAGAAACTGCCTGTTGTTTTAAGTAAGGAAGAGGTGAAAAAGATATTAGAGGTTGCCGCGAATATAAAGCACAAAGCCATTTTAATGCTTATGTATTCCGGTGGATTGCGCGTTGGAGAGGTTGTGAGGCTCAAGCCCGAAGATATAGATGCAAATAGGAAACTGATTCACATTAGGGCATCAAAAGGTAGAAAAGATCGCTATACTTTACTCTCCGATGTTGCTCTTCAAATTTTGCGAGAATATTGGAAGAAGGAAAACCCAAGAAGTGGTTATTCCCCAGCTGGAATAAAGAAAAGCATATAACTGCAAGGACGGTTCAAAAAATTTTCCAGAATGCATGCAAGAAGGCGGGGATTAAGAAAAACGTAAGTGTTCACTCATTAAGACATTCTTTTGCCACACACTTGCTGGAGACTGGAATTGACCTGAGGTATATTCAGGAACTTTTAGGTCACAAAAGTTCAAAGACGACAGAAATTTATACTCATGTAAGCACAAAGAATCTTTCTGCAATAAAAAATCCACTTGACGGCCTTTTAGCAGGAAGTGGAACATGACCAAAGAAACAAAAAATAATGGTCATCCAGAGGGAGGTATATACGAACTGCTCGCACATACCCCAAAATTGCCAGTATATCCGAACATTTCGGATATGAATGAGTTAGGCGAAATCTTTGAAATAAAAAGGAGGAGGGAAAATGACAGATGTATATGTAATTATGGGTGATAGAAATACAAGAAAGTCTGCTACTATAAGAGCTTTGACAGGTGCGTTCAAAAGAGGGCTTTATCGAGTAGCTACCCAAAATGTAGGAGTTATTGATATTTTTGTGCAAATATCTTCCCTTCAAGAATCAAGGATTCCACCTCAAAATTTTATTCAGCAGGTTCAGCAAAGTAATTATCAGTATGTCCTTGTAAGTTTATGGATTTTCCAAAGTAATAGGCAACCAAACGGTCTCACTTATATTCAGAGTTTTCTTAATGCAGGATGGAATATACAGGCAATAGTGGTTTTAGGAACAGATAGGTTACCGTATAATTTACCAGCTGATACTCCCAATCCGAACTTTATTCCTAATTCGCAAAATCTACCAGCAAATCAAATAGCATCTCAAATTAGAGGATGGTGGCAATGGCTGTAGAAAAGACTTCGCCTAACAGCGGGTATGCGGTTCGCTGTCGCTCACCCAAACCCTTGCGGGCTTCGCATACCCGCAGAACGTTATCAGGGATTGCTTACTAAACTAAGAATTACGAGGTGATAAGGATGGTAGAAGAATATTCAGATGAAAAATTGAAGGAAATCCTTGACAAGGTCCGGGAATGGAGTGTTGAGTTTTCCAAGAGCAAATACTTTGAAGAATTAACTAAAGAGCAGAAACACGAGGCAGAATTTGTGATTATGTCCTTTGCAGAGTTCATGTATTCTTACCATGGATTATCCCCTGAAGAATGGGATGAAGTAGGACTCAAAGAATGTTGCCTGTATACACTACCGAGAAAAATTGCTGCAGATGAAGCTTATTATGAGTCTATAGCACCTGTCTTATCTGCATTTTTTGCTTTTCTAGGCGAAACTAACTTGTTGGGAAATGCCTCGCGGCTTATAGAAAAGATTAGGAAGATTGACGAGCAAATCGCGAAAAATGCAAAAGATCCAAGGAACTGGGGTGTAGTGCCTATTCCAGCCAAAGTCCCCACCGATTCCAGTGAAAGTCCCCACTTCATTTCACACCCTGGCTCTGGCATGGTTCCCTCACCTGGTAGTGGATACTTTGCTTTTTTGCTTTCTCATGGATTCACCCTCCATTTCAACCCGATAGGCGTTGTGGACCAACCTGTCCAAAATGGCATCTGCTATGGTGCCGTCCCCTATGAGCTGGTGCCACGCCTTCACCGGTACCTGGCTGATTATCAGGGTGGAGCCCCTCTGGTGCCTGTCTTCTATCACCTCCAGCAGGTCCAGGGCCTCTTCCCTGGTGAGGGGTGTAAGCCCCCAGTCGTCCAGGATGAGTAGCTGGACCTTTGTCAGGGTTTTCATGGCCTCTAAGTAGCTGCCGTCTCCCCTGGCCAGGGCAAGCTCAGACAGGAGCCTGCCTACTCGGTGGTATCTTACCCGATATCCCATGACACAGGCCCTGTGTCCCAGGGCACAGGCCAGGTAGGTCTTGCCCACTCCAGTGGGTCCAGTGATGATGAGATTGTGATACCGCCTTATCCACTCACACCCGGCGAGCTCCATGATGAATGCCCTGTCCAGGTTCCTGGATACATGAAAGTCTAACTCTTCCACAGTGGCCTTCTGCCGGAGTCTGGCCTCTTTGAGTCTCCTGGCAAAGCGTCTTTCCTCCCTTGCCAGCCATTCTTTTTCCACTAAGTGGGCCAGCCTCTCTCCAAAGGAGATCTCCTGGTAGTGGGGATTCTCCTGCTGCTCCTTTATGGCCTCCACCATGCCCGACAGCCTCATCTGTCTGAGCTTGTCCATGGTGTGGTTCATAGGCATCTTTCATCCTCCTTTGTGCTACAGTAGTAGCTGGCTCCCCTGATGTTGGGGTGGTCTATGGTGGTAGAGGAACCTGGGGGGGAGAGGGGTAGCTGATCCAGTCCCTTTTCCAGGATGGATTTGACACTCCTGTAGCTGTAGCCCTTTATGGCCAATGCCCGGGCACAGGCAGCCTCCACCCGATCTTTGGGGTAGGCCCTGGCCAGCTTCATGATACCCATGATGGCCCTGTATCCCTGGATGGGGTGGTCCCTGGCCTCCATGATGGCCTCAGCCAGCTTCCCCACACAAGGACCCAGCCGCCTGGCCTCCTTTATGAGGTCCCTGGGACTCTTTCTGTAGAGCCTGTGGCCCTCTGGCATGTGTTCCTCCCAGGTAGTGTGGGCCCCTTTCACCTTACTCCTCAGATGAATGGCTACCCTCTTGCCCTTGTGGTACACCTCTATTTGATCCCCACTGATCCTCACCTTCACTTTCTTGCCTATCAGATGATAGGGCACGCTGTAGTAGTGACCCTCCACCTGGATGTGATAGTCAAAACCCACTTTTGCCACCTTCCAGAGGGCAAGGGAATAGGGTTTAGGGGGCAGGGGCCTTAAGGCGGGTCTCTCTATGCTCTCAAAGAGCTGTCTCCTGCTGAGTCCCACCCCTTTCAGGGGCCTTTGGTTCAGCTCCTTCAAGAGTTGCCCCATGGCAGCGTTGAGCTGGCCTACACTGAAAAAGGTCCTGTTCCTCAAGGCCGCCATGATCCATCTCTCCACCACCTGGACCCCCACTTCCACCTTGGCCTTGTCCCTGGGGCGTCTCACCCGGGCGGGGATAACGGCCACCTGGTAGTGCCTGGCCATCTCCTGATAGGTGGGGTTGATCTCAGGCTCGTAGTAGGAGGGACTTTTTACCCCGGCCTTTAGATTGTCGGGCACCACCACCTCGGGTACACCACCAAAGTACTCAAAGGCCTTTATGTGAGCCCCTATGAAACCCTCCAGGTCCTCTTTCTCTGTGGCCTGGGCATAGATGTAGGAGCTGGCACCCAGCACCGCCACAAAGACAGGAACGCCCCTTGTCTCTCCTGTGTGAGGATCCACTATCTCCATCTTGAGCCCCGCATAGTCCACGAACATCTTTTCCCCTGCCTTGTGGTCCTGGCGCATTACTGGATCTGCTCTCTTGCTCCACTCCTTGTACGCCTGGCAGAACCTGCTGTAGCTGCAAGGATTATCTGATCCTTCACAAAACTCCCGCCACAAAAGATACCTGGTCACACCCTTTCGTTTCAGTTCCCTGTGGATCCAGGCCATATCAGGCATCTGGACCTTGCCACCAGAAGGTGGATGGTCAGGAAACAAGAGACCCTCCAGGTCCTCGTCTTCCATATCATCCTTCAGGGGCCAGCTAAGACCGCATGCTTTGGCCCTGGTGAGATACTCCTTGACCGTCTTGTGGCAGATGCCACAGCTCCTGGCTATGGCCCTGTTGGACAGACCCGCCTCATACTTGAGACGCAACACCTCTTTGATCTTTCTCATGGACAGCCTCCTGTTTGCCATGTCCCCCCTCTCCTGGTGTCGAAGTCCAAGGAGACATAGCCTCTGTATTGGGCCAAAGCCAGGTGTGAAGCCCATTGGACCAAAGTCCCC
>JAJSAC010000018.1 GCA_024274915.1 Thermodesulfobacteriota bacterium | reverse complement strand
TTAGGGATAGGGGCGGGGCGTTCCGACCGCAGAGATGATAGCTCATAGTTCATAGCTCGTAGTTCATGGTTCATAGCTCACAGTTGCTATCAGCCATGAGCCATCAGCTATCAGCCATGGGCAAGGGAGGAATGCCCCGCCTTTTCACTTGTTTGAAAGGGAAAATCCAGAATTCTGAACATGATGCCTTTACCAAGAAGGGAATCTTGGGGGAAGTCCTGAACAGGAAAGGCTCCCTAAAACTCCCCGGAAAAGTGTCCCTACCGCCAAAGACTCACTAGAAAAATCCTCTACTCCCTTGGTCCTTATCCTCCAGCCTTGTCTATTTGCCCACCACTGATCTCAACCAAGACTCATGAACACCCACCACTTTCCCCCACTCCTCTTCACCCTTCGTGAAATGCTTCAGCGCCCTGATCAGCCTCTTTACGTGGAAAAGACAGGAAAAAAAGAGCCAATCTTCCCCTGTAAAACCCAAAAGGGAGAGATAGTCCTCTATCCCTTTCCCTTGTACCTCGGGAAAATAGTGAACAAGAGCAACCACATCCACCAAGGGATGGGTGAAACGGGCCCGATCCAGATCTAAGAGGACAGGCTCCCCTTCCCGGCTCCCTAGATTTGATGGTGCCAGATCCCCATGGGTCAGGCTGTAGCTCTCAAGTGGCGTCAACCGGGAGGCCCTCTCCTGCAACCACTTCCAGTAGGGTCCCACGTCCACCCCCATCCACTCAGCCCACCTCTGTAATCTGGAACGGGTCCTCCCCATCTCCAGATCCAGCCAGCTTCCTCCCTTACCCACAAGGGGATCTCCCCACCTGGAACGGCGCACCGAATGGAGACGAGCAAGCTCCACCAACAAGGGGCTGCCCCCTCCCTTCCACGGCTCCACCCACTCCTCCAGGGAAAGCCCCCATATCCCTCTAACAAGCCATGCCCCACCCATCTCGAAGAAATGGATATGGGCCACGGAGACCCCGGCACCCTGGCACAAACCGTAAACCTTCCTCGTCCTGGCCATAACCAAAGGATCCCTGTAGAGCCTGAGCACCCCCTTTCCGTGGACCCCTTTCACCAGGAAGACCAGTCCTTTCTTCCCCTTCTTCATGGGAGAGAGGGATTCCACCTCACCCAAAGGTTCAAGGATCTTGCCAACCAGCCTGTCCTGTAAAAAACGACCCCATTCCTCTCGCGTCTTCACTGCCCCTCCAAAATTTCCAAATAATACTCCTCCATGGCTTTGGCCTTTGCCTGATGGGAGAATCTATCTTCCACCAGTCTCCTGCCTTTTTCTCCCATCACCCTCCTCAAGTCATCATTCCCCAAAAGCCGGGCCATGGCCTGGGCAAGGCCCGAAGCATCCCCCGTGGGAACCAGAAGCCCCGTCTCCCCTTGGACAACCACCTCGGAGGCCCCGGCTACCTGAGAAGCCACCACTGGTCTGGCACATGCCATGGCCTCTCTGAAAACCCCCGGCAATCCCTCTCCCTCCAGGGAAGGCCCCACCAAGAAGTGGGAGGCGTTTATCACCAGCTCCACATCCCGGCGATAACCCAGGAACAGGAAGAACCTCCCCAGTTCCATACTATCCAACCTGACCTTAAAGGCCTTGTAAGTGCTGCCCTGGGTCTTACCTGCCAGAAGCACCCGGAGGTTAGGGTAGTCCCCTATCAGCCTAGCCACGGCCTCGGCCAAAACGCCATGCCCTTTCCAAGGTCGGAAATGGGCCACCATGGCCACGTAATCCAAGGAGGGGTCCAATCCCAGGCGCTTACAGGCCTCTCCCCTGTCCATAGGGACAAAGCGATCCAGGTCTACCCCACCATAGATGACCCGGATCTTCCTGGATGGCACCCCTGACGACTCCAGAACCCCCTTGACACTCTCAGAAACGGCCACCACTCCCCTGGTCTGGGGCAGGATGTACTTCCACTTATTCCAGAAGGAGAGGGGGAATGTGACCCCCCTGTTAGCCACCAGTGCAGGCCTGGAGTTCAATCCCAAGATGGCCATCAATGCCAGGCCGTGGGCCTTACCCTTATGGGCGTGGACCACCTGTATCCCCTCCCTCTTCAAAAAAGCCCTCAACCCCACCACCGATTTCAAGTCCATGTCCCCCCTCATTGGGAGGGGAAAAAAGGGGAGATCCATCTCTTCACACCGTTCTTGGGCGCTACCACCTGGCCTAGCACAAAAGTAAACGTGGTGCCCCAACCTTCGAAGCCATCTAGCAAGCTCTAGCGCCTGAAGTCCCCCGCCGGTATCACAGTGCTTCCGGGATATGATCTGAAGAATCCGCAGCATCCTCCACCACCCTCATGAACCTCTCCACATAGGCATCCAAAGAGAATCTCTCCGCCCCCCTGGCGTTTAAAATACCCACCACACGCCTGGACCTGGGAGACCACCCATAACGGAAGAGCTCCCTCTCCAACTCCCCCCTCCCAATGGGGGGGTTCCACTTACTCAAGTAACAGGGGACCCCGCCCTGGGCCACTGAAAGCACCACTAACCCAGAGGCCATGGCCTCGAGAACCGTCCTGGCCGTGGACTCGGAACCCAAGGAAAGATAGACCAAAAGGTGAAATTTCCTCAAAAAAGAGGGGTAATCTTCCACCTTTTCTTCGATAAAATGACACCTGTCCTCCACCCCCAACCCCTTAGCCATGGCCTCCATCTTCTCCAGGGTCTCCCCTCCCCCCAGAAAGGTGACCTCGACGGGAGCATCAAGGCCTGCCAGGGCCTTCAGAAGCCTCTCGTGGCCCCGACCAGGCTTCATCCGAGCCACCATCGCCACCTTCATACCTCCTCCGGCCTTTTCTCCAGGTCTGAAAGACCCCACATCCACCCCACCAGGCAGCCATCCCCATCTCCTCTCCCACCCCACACCGAAGGGGAAGGGGGCCAGAAACTTCCTGGTAAATGGGACAAAAAAATCTCCCAGGAACGGCGGGCCGGAGGGTTAGACTTAAACCACAACCGAAAAACAGGCTTCCTCCAACCCCACAGGAGAAGGGCCCAGAAGTGGTCCAGGGACCTGGAGGTGAAGATGGCCCTGGCTTTACCACCCCATTTGGCCAAGGAAAGGGGAGAAAGGGAATAGACTTCCAGGCCCATCTTCTGGGCCTCCCGGCCGAGTCTCCCCTCCAGGCATAGCAACACAACCCATTCTCCCCGGCTCTTCAAAGTACCGGCCAACTGGAGGGTAGGGGCGGATGGCCCAGTGGTCTTCCCAGAGGGCAAGGTGAAAAGATAGCAACCTTTATCCAACCAAAACCCCCTTCAACAGCCGGCGATTCCCCCTGGTCACATCCTTGTAAACCTCTATCAACTCCTCTCCCTTGGAGAAACCCAATGACCGGGCCAGGAGATCCCTCTCTTTCTTGGCCCTGGGAATGGTGGAAGAGGGCACGTCATACATGACCCTCAGGCGGTTCTCCACCCTCCTGAGGAAGAGATACCCTTCCCTCACCCCCTTATATACATCCCTATCAATGAGTCCCAGCAGAAGCATCCTGGCCAAGGCTCCCAGGGTGGAGGTCCTCCGCACCTGAGGATGATCCCTACCCCACAGGAGCTGCCAGTACTGAACGAGAAACTCCAAATCCACCAAGCCCCCCGGACTGTATTTAATGTGGTAAAGGTCTCCAGAAGCCAACTCCCTCTCCATTCTGAGCCTCATATCCCAAACCTTTAAAGCCATATCTGGCGGAAGGGGGCGCTGATAAACCCTCTCCTGGATTGCATCAACGGCTTCCTTCAATAATGAGGGCTCACCCACTATGGGTCGGACCTTCACCATGGCTTGCCTCTCCCATAACTGGGCACTCTTCTCCATATACCTCAGAAAATCCTTTAAGGGATGGATCATCTCTCCGTGACTCCCATGGGGCCTCAAGCGTAAATCCACCTTGAACAGGGTCCCTTCTCCCGTCACCGAGGAGAGGGCCCTAACAAGGTTAACCACCGATGTATTAAAAGACTCCCCTCCGCCCAGGGAAAGGAAGATCATATCCAGGTCCGAGTGGTAGGTGAGTTCCCTCCCTCCCCACTTTCCCAAGGCCAACAGGCAAAGGGGAAACTCCCCCATCCCAGACCAGACCCACAACCGCCTCACCACCACATCGGCAACCTTGGTCCACATATGGGTGATTTTCTGGATTGAAAACCCGGCGAAGAGGTCTCCCATGCCGATCCTAAGAATCTCCCTGTGCTTCCATTTCCTCAGTTCATCCAGCTTGCCCCCAAAGGAATGGATCCCCTTGCTCTCCACCTCCTTCTCCAGTTCCTCCTCCATCTCCTCCAAGGAACTGAGACTATAAAGGAAAGCCGGATCGGCCAGATAATCCATAAGTTCAGGATGGGCGATGAGGTGATGGGCCAGGTAAGCGCTACTCCCAAAGATCCTCAACAACAGGTCCAGAACACCCCTGTTTTCCAAAAGAAAAGCATAAAAGGTCCTCCTACCTTCACTCTGGACAGAAGCCAAAGCCTCCAAATGATCCAGGGCCCAATCGGGGCTCACGGTCTTAGATACAGCCTCCAAAAGGAGAGGGAAAAGGCGGGAAAAGAGCCCTTTGGTCTCAGGAGAGGGATGTTCAAAGGCCTTGCCCTCTGCCAAGGTCTTTATGTTCCTCATAGCCCTAGACAGATCCCGAAATCCATGGGCAACGAGTACCCTCTCCAGTTCTTCATCCTCCAGATAAACCAGCTCTTCTTCTTCTTTAACCGGCGAGAAGAACCTCTCAAAAACGGAACGAACCTTGACCCTACGCCTCTCCAAGTCCGCCGCCAGCCTGGACCAGGGATCATCACCTCCATACCCCATCATGTGAGCCAACCGCTCCCTCTCCAGGACTTTGGCAGGGATGGTATGGGTTTGGAGACACTCCACCATTTGGAGCCTATTCTCCAGCTTCCTCAAAAACAGATAGGCCTCAGTCAGGGCATGGTAATCCACCTGGGAAAGCAGCCCCTTCCCCAAAATCCTGTGAAGGGCCCTGAGGGTGTTGGGTTCCCTGATCCAGGATTCCCTGCCACCGTAAATGAGCTGAATGGCCTGGGTGACAAACTCTATCTCCCTGATTCCACCGTAGCCCAGCTTCACATCGTACCCCCTGGCCTTCCCCCTGGCTTGGGCATCGATCTTCAGCTTCAGCTCCCGGATCTCTTCCAGGGATTTAAAGTCCAGGTACTTTCTATAAACAAAAGGCCTGATGGTCTCCAGAAATGCCCGGCCTAGGCCCCCATCTCCCGCCACAGGTCTGGCCTTTATGAGGGCCGCCCTCTCCCAGGTCTCTCCCCAGGACTCATAATAGATCTCGTAACTTCTAAGGGGCAGCACTATATCGCCCCGGTTACCCTCAGGCCTCAAGCGAAGGTCCACTTTATACATCTGACCCTGGGGAGTGATGGCCGAAAGGGCCGTGGTGAGGGACTCGCACAAGCGAACAAAGTAATGGTGGTTCTCTACAACCCTAGGTCCCGTAGTCTTCCCCTTCTCCGTGCCATACACATAAATGAGATCCACATCAGAATCGAAGTTCAGCTCCAACCCACCCAGCTTACCCAACCCTATCACCGAGAACGGAACCCTGTTACCCAAAGAATCCGTGGGCACGCCATATGCCTCTTGCAGCCCCTTTTCTACCCACCTGAAAGTGGCCTCAATCACCGCATCGGCCAGTCGACTCAGCTCCTCCAACATGGAAGGGAGATCACCTAAAGAGAGGAGGTCCCTCATCCCTATCCTGAGATGCTCCCTCTGCTTATAGACACGAAGGGCCTCCAGAACATCTGCACCCTCCAGGATCTCTTGAAGGGCCTTCCAGTGGTCCTCCCATCTCCGGGGGGAGAGTCCCCCGGGGGAGAATATTTCCTGGATCCAGGAAGGATGACCCCAAAACCGGCGCTTTAAACATGGACTCAGGGTCACTACCAAGAGAAAATCCTCTAGAACACCCTTCTCCAACAGGAAGGTGTGAGCCGAGGGAGAAAGGCTCTTAAGCTCTTTCTCACACCTCTCTTTCTCCGCCTGGAAAAAGGAGGAAAGCTTCAACCTCACTCTGGAAGTAACTCCCTCAATCTCTTTTTTATCCCTTCGGAAGCCACTTCCATAACAACCCTCTCCTCGTCCCACATGGGAATCTCCACCGTTTTCAGGACCCCATTTATAGTCAAGACCAAAGGAGTACCAAAAACGGTGTCTATCCCATAAAACTCTCCCTCCAGTTTCGTCTGGAGAGGACCGAAGAAGGGCTCTCCTCTGAGGAGAGCAGCCAGAAGCCTGAAAACGGCTCCAGCCGGACCGAAAAATGAATCCACCCCCATCTGGCTAGAAAACCAGGGACGAACAAAAAGTTTCACACAGAGGGGCAGTTCATTAAAAACCTTAGATATCTCAGCAAGGCCCCCTTTCCTCATCAATTCCATAACATCCCCCCAAGCGTCCACCAAGCAACTGCAGGCGTAGTTCCAGCCCTTTCTAAGCCTGTTGATGGTCTCTCGAGTATCTTCCTTAGACATTCCCAGAATCCCCACAGAACTCCAGAGAGGTACCATGCATGGCCCATGCTCCCCCACCACCACGGCCTGGACGTGGGACCTGGGAATACCCAAAGCCAGGGCAATCTCCTTCCTAAAACGCAAAGAATCCAGCAGAGAACCGATACCCACCACTTTCTTCCTGGGAAAATAGCGGGTGAGCAACTCCACCGTGGCTTCCATGGGTCCAGAAGCCACAATAAACAGGGGCTCCCTTCCCCGGGCCTTGATGGAACGGGCATACCTCAACACCAAATCCAGATTGAACTTACAGGTAGCTCTTTTGTCATCCCCCTCCAAGCCCGGCTCATAAGCTATCCCCAAAGTGATGACCACAACGTCACCGTCCACCCCCTCGGGACCGAATACCAACTCCAAATGATCCGCTCCCACACCAACCGAATCCAGCAGATCAGACCTCAAGGCCTCAAGGACGTGGAAGCTCCTGGGCTCCCTCTCTTCTACTAATTGAAGGACATCTCCCGAGGCTACGAGCCTTTGGGCCAAGACCATGGACACCAGGCTCTTGGCCACATTTCCACCAGCCTCTATTATGGAAACCTTCATCCATCTCCCCCTTCCGCCTTTTAAAGAAAATAACCGAGAGAAGGGATCCTTGTCAAAAAGGAGCCGGAGGCCTTGGCCTCCGGCTCTTGTCAAAAGGGGAGAGTAAGGCGAGGGTTCAGAACTTCCACACGAGACCCACGTTCATGATGTAAGCCTCACCATCGGTATCCTCATAGAGGTACTCCTCTTCATCGTCATACCAGCGGTAAGTGAACCTGGTGGTGACGGTGAAATTCTTCCAGAAGTTCCAGCCGAATCCCAAAGAGGCATCCACCCGCTCCATCTTCAAATCGTACCAGTCGGACATGTCGTCCATGTCACCAGTATAGGTGATAATGAACCAGGGATCATAACCGGGCTTGTAACTTGGTCCCTCATGACCATCAATGTCTATCACACCAAAAGGATTCCCAAAGTGAGGGTTATCGGCATCGGCCTTGGACCAAGTGTAGGTGAGGTCGCCGTAAACCCTGAGATTCTTGATAGGAGTGAAGTCCGCGCTCAGATATGCCACGAAGTTCTTAACATCGTAGTCCACCTTGTCACAAAGTGAGCCAACCTGGCTCACGAAGCTGTGGCCGCCTCACCCACCGAACAGGTTCAGGTCGAAGCGGGTTTCATAGGTGTCGTATTCGTAGCTTGCCCCCAGGTTGAAAACCAGATTATTCAAAGGAGAAGCCCAGAAGTTGATGCCTGCCATATAGACCTGGCCCTCCCAGTCGGAGTCATCGTTGTCCTGATACTTGTACTTCAGGTTTAAAGTGGCAGAATAGCGACCAGAAGGAGTCCAGGTAGTCACCAAGGTCAAGTCGTGAGTGTCCTGAGGCACGTTGGAGGCATCTTTTCCACGGTACTGGTTCCTGAATATTTCATAGTAAGGAATGCCTCCAGGTTTTGGCAGATCTCTGTGTTCAAGACAGATACCATTGTGATTCTCAAATTCGTCTTTCTGATGCTCGTACTTGTAGGTAAGTCTGAACTGGAGAGTCCTGAAGGGCCTACCCAGAAGGCTCACTTTAACCTTATGGATGGTGGTATCTTCGTCATCCAGGAACCTGTCGTCGTAGAGATAAGAATCATAGTCCTTCCACTTCTCATTCTCACGGTTTATCCGGGTGTACTCATAGCCCGCCCGTACAGTGTAATGCCTGGCCAGCCTGTAGCGGAAACTGATCCCCAGCTCCGTCACGTCCCTGCTCATATTGGATTTCCGGGTATAATCGAAATAAGAAGAAGGCACACCATAACCAGGTCCAGCAACCGTGCTATCATTGGACATGGAGCCAATATCCACATACACATCGTCATTGTCTATGGTGTAATAGCGACCTTTAAGAGTTACAGTAAGGGCATTGCCCAGCAATGTACTCGTGACCCTACCTGCATAGGCGTCAAACCCATAGTCTTTGCTAGTATAGTTATTCTCCACATCCGAATTGACATAAGAAGCATAAACAGTGGTGTGATAGGGCAAATCCACTCTCACCTTCACCTTGTCCGTGTCTTTCCTCACATCGGGAACCTCGGCGTATCCACCCCTTTCGCCATCGTACATGAGCCTCTGAGGGAAGAAAGTCATTTCTTCGGGGGGTGCATAAACATTGTCAAATGTCCACCGAGGCGTCTCAGCCTCATTGTCAAAGTGGCGCCAGGTGTGGAAGTAGCTGGCAGTAACAATGCCGTACTTGGCAGTGAAACCTGCCGTCACATCCCGGGTATGTTCGTTCACCCTGCGTCCCACACCAACAATGTGACAGGGAGTGCACTTACCGGACATAAACGTAGCCTGTCTCCATCCTCTCTTGTTCTCCTCGGAAACCCTGAACTCAGGCACGATGTAGGGGAAAAAGGGCATCTGCACCTTCACATGAGCCTGCTGGTGGCTCCTGAAGATCTGGTAGTCCCTGCCCACATCCAAATCGTCGGCCGCCACCATCTGAGCACCGCCAAGGCGAGGTTCACCATCAAAAGTTTCACCAGGAGCATCCGTTCTCCAGAAGGGGTTGAAGGCCACCAAACCGTTGTTTACCCCATTGGGGGGAATATTCTTGGGAAACCTGGGCTCGTCCCTATAGAGATAATCGTGCTGAAGTCTGTGGAGGAAACTATCATAAGAGTAATCGACCCTGAACACCCTGCCGAAGTCGAGATTAGCCGACCACTCCTTCTCATCTTCGTCATAGTAGAAGGCATGTACGTCGGCCTTGAACAGACCGATATCGGCGTTGATCTTCACCTCTCCTTGGGCACCTGAGGATAAGGACTCATATTCTCCTACCTTGGTCATCTCGTCGTCGTGGCCGACGAAGTGGTACCCAGGAGTCACATCCACCTTGATCTTAGCAGAGCCACCTTCCCCTGCAAAAACCCTTCCCATTCCCAGAAGGGGGAGGGAAAGAGCCAAGAGCACCACCAGTATCCATCTCCTTACCATCTTCTCCCCCCTTATCTCGTTAGTCTGCTACCGCCACCCGGAGTGGCCAGGGATGGCAGATCAGATCCGTGAATGGCAGAGTGACACTCGGTACACCTGGTAGTCATGACCATCTGCATGGCATGGGAGTTAGGCATCACAACGGCAGGGGCACATCCCGGACCTCCTGTATTAGGATCTGGATTCCATGCAAATCCAGGAGGACAACTGTGCCCAGGCTCTTGGTTATTAACGATATAATTGGTGTCCGGCCGAATGGCCGAATGAAAGTGAAGGCCGTGACACTGGATACATATATAGGGCTCGTTCTGCTTCAGAAGATTGTCGGCCACGCTGCCGTGGGGATCGTGGCAGATGGTGCAGTTCTCCACCACAGGGGCATGCTCGAAGGCAAAGGGCCCCTCCTTGTCCGCATGACACTTGTAACAAAGCTCGTTCAAGGTCTCATCGGTCTTGAGCAAGGGCTCCACTATGGAACCGTGGGGATTGTGGCACTCGGAGCAGGTCATCTTGCCCTCTTTCACGGGATGGTGATTGGGGTAGTTGGTCTTGGCCATGATCTCCTTATGACAGGTGAAGCACAGCTCGGGCTCGGGCCTCTTCAGGAGAGTATCCTTCACGTGTTTGTGGCGATAACCCAGCTTCTCCCTGTAGGCCATTTTGTCCTTTTTGCCGTGGATGGTGTGGCACTTTACACAGGAGACATCGTTCAAGGCATGCTCAGAACCCCGCCAGTCCATGATCTCGCCATCAGTGTGGCAACGAGAACAGATAGCCGAAGCTTGAGCAGGCTCCAGCTTGGCAGGATTGAGAATATAAGCCGGGTCCTCCTCTTCGATATGTTTGCTGGCGGGACCGTGACAGGCCTCGCAGCCTTCGGCCACCATGTTGGGCTTGACTTCAAAACCGGCGATCCTACCGTGAATGGTCCTTTTAAAGTCCTCCACAATGCCCTCGTGGCAATCGGCACACGCCCCAGAGCCCACATACTTCGCCCCCTCAACAACGGGGACTTTAGCATTCTCAGCCTCCTTCTTCGCCTCTTTCATGGAAGTACAGGCCCCCACCGAAAACACCACAAGGACTGAGACCACCAAAAGAAAAGAAAAACCCTTCCATCGACACTCTTTCATCTCCACCTCCCCTCCGGTTTCCATCGAAATCTCGTCAAACACAACGACAATTCAACACAAATCTCCCATCCCTTCACTACCACCCCCCTTTCCTATTAATGATGCCATTAGAATATTCTAATAACCACCTGCAGCCCACCACCACATGCGCCTTAATTCACAATGCCATCTGCCATATATATACAGGCCACCACTGGAAAAATAAAATTGATTTTTTCTATTCAAGATATTTAGAAAACAATGATCAAAAAACAGGGGAGTTGCGATAAGGAGAGAACTTCTCAGACTATCTGGTTACTTTACTCTTCACCTCTATCCCCGAAGGGGTCACCTTCAAATCCTCCGGCTTTCCCTCTTTCCCCTCAAAACCCGAATCTTTTCCATCCAGTAGGAGGGCTACAGCCCCTGGATTCCCCAGCCTGACCTCCACCTTTCTGGTGAAAGAGACCCGATACTTCTCTCCAGGCCTAAGTATAAAGTCCCTGACAGCTCCATCTTCCAGTTTCATCCAAACCCAGCACTCTCCCACAGCCTTAATCTCCAGGGTATGTAACTCAACCAGAGCAGCTTCCGCTTCTGTTCCCTCACCTCTCCCTTCAACAGAGACCACGCCCATACCCGGAGGCACCAACCTCCGGAGCCTTTGGGAAATGGCAAGACCCTCCTCCCCCTTCTGGGGGACTTGAACTTGATGCCCATTCTCCTTAAGCTTGGGGAGACCTTTTGGGGGAGTACCCAGATAAGTGCCCACACCAAACCACAGAAAAGCCCCTAACAAGATCACCAAAAAGGCGAACAGGGCAAAGCCCTGCCACCATCCCCAACCCTCCTGGGAGGTGGCCTTCTTTATCACCACAGAGGAGAGATCCACCTGGGGTGCGAGACCCTCTACAATGGGTCCCCACTCCTCCCAGGGAATATCCAACACCTGGGCCAGGCGCTCCACGAACCAGCGCACGTACACGGCCTCAGGCAAATCCGACCACCTTCCCTCCTCCAGGCATTTCACCACGGGAAGAGGCACCTTGGCCCTCTGCGCCAGCTCCTTTCTGGATAGCCCCTTGGCCTCTCTGGCCTCCCTCAACTTTAAGGCGAAGTCCTCATTCACCAAAGCCCCTCCTCAACCCTAACTCTCCAGCGTAGCGGCACACTTCCCTGTACTCCTCGAGGTTCGGCCTTCTGGAGATCTCCGGAAACCGTTGGGCTTGAAACAGCGGTCTATACTGGAACATGATGTTTACATAAGTACTCAATGAGATTTCCCTGGCAATAAAATCCATCACCCTTTTGGAATCCTCCACCCAACCAGGCATAACCAAATGCCTAACTAGCAGCCCCCCACAAGCTAAGCCATCTTCCACCACCAGGTCGCCCACCTGAAGATACATCTCCTTCACCACCCTTTTGACCACCTCACCATAGTCGGGAGCCTGAAGGTACTTCAAACAAGCCTGGGAATCAAAAAATTTTATATCAGGCATGTAAATGTCAATCAACCCCTTTATTTTCTTGATTATTTCCAATGATTCATACCCCCCACAGTTGTAAACCACCGGTAACTTCAACCCCCTCTGTGCCGCCAGGTACAAGGCATGAAGAATCTGGGGCAGGTAATGGGTAGGGGTGACAAAATTGATGTTGTGACACCCCCTCTCTTGGAGCCACACCATGAGACTGGCCAATCTACCCACATCCACCTCTTCCCCATGCCCCAGATGGCTGATATCAAAGTTCTGGCAAAAGACACACCTGAGATTACAGTGGGTTAGAAAGACGGTGCCAGACCCTCCCCATCCCACTAAAGGTGGCTCCTCACCAAAATGGGGCCCCACAGAAGAGATCATCACCCGAGCAGGGGCCTTACAATAGCCAATCTCGCCCTTCAGGCGATCAACCCCGCATCTCCTGGGACACAAAAGACACCTTTCCAAAGAAGCTTCCAGCTCCTGAAAAACTTCCTTGAGCCTAGGGAGGTTACCTAAGTATAGGGGCTCCCTGGGCATTGCACTTACCCATCAGATCAATATAGGCCTTGGCCTTCCGGGCCCATGGAGTGAGGGGATACTCCCTGACCAACCGCTGAAAAAGTTCGCAGGCCTGCTCTTTATCGCCATCTATGTTGCTGAAAAGGGCCTTATAGAAAATCAATCCTGGGTTCCTTAAACCCAGTGCAACGGCATCGTCCAGAATACCCCGGGCCCTCACCATATCGTCTTTGGAGAGATAATAGGCGATAAGATTCTCGTAGGCTTTGGAAAATTTGGGGTTGTATCTCAGGGCCCTATAGTAATCCAACAGGGCTTCCCTTTCCTTACCCATCATCTGATAGGCGTATCCCCTGTTGTTGTAAGCCACCTCAGGGGAAAGATATAGGGGATTATCCAAGGCCCTGGTGCACTCCTCCACTGCCTTTTCCCACTCTCTCCTCTGGAGATAAACTGTCGCTAGATTGGTATGGGCCTCTGAATATCCAGGATCAAGGGTAACCGCTTTTTCAAAGGATTTTTGGGCCTTCTCCAGCTCCCCCAATCCCAGATAAGCCACACCGAGGCCATTGTACACCTTAGGTGACGAAGGATTGAGTCTCCTGGCCTCCAGAAGTTCCAGCAAGGCATCCTTGTACCTCTCAGACTGGATGTAAGACAGGCCCAGCTTGTATTTGAGGCGGAAGCTGCTCTCCTTAACCTCCTTCTCCATGGCCACACGGGAAGGCCCTTGACACCCCACCACCAGCAAGGCCGCCAAACACAGAAACAACGCCCATCTCTTCCTCATCTTCTCCCCCTGAGCCTAGGGTCTACCGCGTCCCTTATGCCCTCACCCAACAAGTTATAACCCAAAACTGTAAAGAGGATGGCCACTCCCGGAAACAACGAGAGCCACCAGGCCACCTCAATGTAATCCTTACCCACAGCCAAAATAGAACCCCAGCTGGGGGTGGGAGGCTGAACCCCTATGCCGAGAAAGCTGAGGGCTGACTCTGTGAGGATAGCTCCCCCCACCCCTAAAGTAGCCGCCACCAGGACGGGGGCCAAGGCATTGGGCAATAGGTGGCGAAGGAGTATCCTCTTTCCCGGAATTCCAAGGGCCCGGGCCGCCAAAACAAACTCCCTCTCCCTAAGGGAAAGGATCTCCGCCCTCACCAAGCGGGCTATCCCCATCCAGGATGTGACCCCAATAACCACCATGATGTTCCATATACTGGGCTCCAGGACGGCGATAACGGCGAGGATGAGGAAAAAAGTGGGAAAACAGAGCATTATGTCCACCAACCTCATGAGCACATTGTCTACCCATCCCCCATAGAAGCCCGCAACGCCTCCTACTATGGTGCCCACTACGCAGGCTATTCCCACAGAAATAAACCCCACTTCCAGGGAGACCCGGGTCCCCCAGATCATTCTGGAAAGTAGATCCCTGCCCAGGTGGTCCGTCCCTAAAGGGTGCCTCCACGAAGGGGGCAAAAGAACAGCTCTAGGATCTATCCTGGAGGGGTCATAGGGAGAAACCCAGGGAGCCAATAGGGCCACTACAAAGAGTAGCAGGATGATGGCTCCACCCAGAAGGGCCAGCCTATTCTCCCCAAGCCCCCTCCAAAACTCCCTCAAAGGGCCACCACCTCCTTCACAGAGGGCACCATCTTCTTAAGAGCCTGTTCTACACCCATCTTCAGGGTCATTTGGGAAAAGGGGCAGGAACCACAAGCCCCCGTGAGTCTCACCTTCACCACACCATCCTCGGTCACTTCCACCAACTCCAGATCGCCTCCGTCAGCCTGGAGAAAAGGCCTGAGCTCGTTCAAAGCCTTCTCCACCTCTTCCTTCATAAAGATCACCTCCTTCCCTTTTTATCCCAACATGAGCTTAACAGCCACAAAAAGCAATAGTACACCAAAAACTCTCCTCAAACGGGTCCCATCCACCCTGTGGCCCACCCACACTCCCAGCTGGGAGGACAAGATTCCCCCAGAAGCCAGAAGGGCCCAAGCCATGAGATTTACAAATCCCAGGGACCATGGAGGGAGACCAGCCTTCCCCCATCCGTGATAAACATATCCCAACGCCCCAGCACCCGCTATGGCCGGAATGATAGCCGAAGAGGTAGCCACCGCCTCCAAAGGGGGAAAACGAAAGACCAGTACCATGAGGGGAACTGCCACTATTCCCCCTCCCACACCAAAGAAAGAACCTACTACTCCCGTAGCCAAACCTATAAACAGAAAAGGAACGGCACCCCGAGAAGGCAGGGACTGTCCATCCCCCACATCCTTAAGAGAAGAGAAGGTCATACGGTAAAAGGCAAAAAAGAGGAGGAGGGAAAAGGCCTTCTTCACAGTAGGTCCTCCCACTGCCACGGCCAGACTTGAACCCACCATAGCTCCAACCACCCCACCTATGACCAACCAGGGGACCCTCTGCCAATCAATAATCCCCCTCCTCCAGTGCCCCAGTGCACCAGAAAAAGTGAAACAAACGGCGGAGGCCAGACTTGTGCCCAAAGCCAGATGAACAGCCACATCCTGGGAAATGCCCCATTTGGGAAAGATCCAGAACAATAGGGGTACCATCACAATGCCTCCACCGATACCCAGGAGGCCGGACAGGAAACCCGCCACTCCCCCTGCCAATGCAATAAACACCGGCAGAGGCATGGCCCAAAACACCCAACTACTTGATAGTGGCTGCCATCTTAAAGATGGGGAGATAAAGGGCAATCACTATGGTCCCTATAAACCCCCCCAAAAATATGAGCATGACAGGCTCTAAAACGGAAGTGAGGGCGGCTACCGCAGCGTCCACCTCATCCTCAAAGAAGTCGGCCACTTTATCCATCATCTCGTCCAGGGCACCCGTCTGTTCACCCGCCGACATCATCTCGATAACCATGGAAGGGAATACCCCCACATCCTTCAGGGTCTTGGATAGGCTCTCGCCCCTGGCCACTTCCACTCTGGCCTTGAGAACAGCCTCCTCTATCACCTTATTCCCAGCGGTTTTGGCAATAATGCTCAAGGCGTCCAGGATAGGGATACCGCTCTTAACCATGGTAGCCAGGGTTCTGGAAAACCGTGCCACTGATACTTTCCTCAAGAGGGGCCCTATAATGAAAATCCTGAGCTTTATGCGGTCGTAAACACGACGCACGTTATCGTTTCTCAAAGAAAAGCGGAACAGGACAAAGAAGGCCACCAAGGCCCAAAAGATATAAACGAAGTTGTTTTTGAGGAAGTTGCTCAGGTTTATGATAAAGAGGGTGAGGGCGGGAAGCTCCACCCCTGCCTCCTTAAAAAGGGCGGTAAAAGTAGGCACAATTTTTATCAAGAGAAAAGCCACAATCCCGATGGCCAAGGTCAAAACCACCGTGGGATAAACCATGGCCGTGACCACCTTTCGTCTCAGGGCAAGCACCTTCTCCATATAGGTGAAGTACCTGTTGAGCATGACGTCCAGGTTACCCGTAGCCTCTCCCGCCTCCACCATACTGATAAACAGGCGATCAAAAACCTTGGGATACTTGGAAAGGGCCTCGGAGAATTTCTCTCCTCCCTCCACCATCTCCTTCACTTCCCTCAGCACCTGACGTAGCTTCTTATTCTTCACCTGCTCTGCCACGGTACCCAAAGCCCCAGGGAGAGGAATACCCGAACCCACCATGGCTGCCATTTGCCTGGTAAACAAGGCCACCTGCTTGATGGGTACCCTTTCCAGGAAAGGTAATGAGATGCCCAGGCCTGCCAAGCCCGTTCTTTTAGGCGTTACACTAAGGGGATAGAGGCCCTGATTCCTCAATTCCCTGGCCACCGCCCGAGTATTAGGGGCTTCTATGATCCCCGTAACCCTTCTCCCCCCCCCATCCCGGGCCACATATTTATACTCCATCACCCCCTCCTTTAAGTTCCACTACCAGGGTTCCACCCTCCCCACACCCAGGACACCTATCCGACCACTCCACCACCGTGCAACCACATTTCTCACAAGAGTAACGGATGCCCATATCTTTGCCCAGAGCTCCGCTGAAAAGCTGGAAGGCCTTCTCCCCCTCCCCAAGCCTCCAAAGGATAAGTCCCCGGAGGAAATCCACAGAAGGGTCCTCCACTTCCAAGGCGGATACGGTCTTCTGGGCGTCCTGGTACATACCCAAAGAAAAATAGAGCCTGGCAAGGACAAAGGGAATGACAGGGTTCTTGGGAAACCGAGCCATCAGCTTCCTATAAAAACTGATAACCTCCCCTGGACGTTCCTGATCCAGCAAGAAGTCCTCCAGCTTATCAAAGAGGATGAGAGCCCGGGGATTGGTCTCACAAGCCTTCTTAAGCACGTCTATCGCCCTGTCCTTCCTCTCTCCGTCCATCCCCACTAATGCCACCGCAGCAGGCACGAAGGCGGGATTGCTCTTGATCAGTTTCCACATCAGCCCTCTATCCTTATCCTCCCTGGCCTTCTCGTAGAGCATCCAGGCAAGTCTCCTCGTCTCCTCTTTCTTCTCACTTTCCGGCACCATCTTCGCTACCTTGCCCTGCAAGGCCAGAGCCTTATCCACCTTATCCAGCTTCAAAGAGACCTTCATAAGCTCTTTGTAAAGCCCAACCGAGGGCTTACCTCTCTTTAATAGAAGCTCCAGTGCATCCAGGGCTTCTTCCCACTCCCCAGTCGCCACGAAGTCCAAGTAAAGCTGATAAAGAAGCCAAGGATCATCTTCCAGCACCCTCCTCGCCTTCCTGTGCCAACTGAGGGCCTCTTCCTTTTTACCCTCCTCCCTGGCTACCATGCCCATGAGGATCAATCCCTCCAGATGTTTGGAGTCTATGGAGAGCAGTTTCTTTAAAACAGCCCTCGCTTTAACCAGATCTCCAGCATTCCACCATCCCAGGGCTGTACGGAAGAAGGCACGTTTCCTCTCCTCCTCCTTTCTCCTCCGCTTCTCCCTGGCCTTCTTCAGAACCCCCTTCAGTTCCCCGCCTGCCATAATCACCAGGGCAGCCACAAAGCCTATAATGACCAAAACCACCACCACCACCGACATGGGCAGGCTATAGACGTGGGTCTTGGTCAGCTTAAAAGTCACATTCTGGGGATTGAGAATAGCCACATACAGAAAGACTGCTGTGGGAATGATGGCAGCCAGCAGGACCCTGATCATCTAACCCTCCTTCCCCACAGAAAGCAGGCTGGGAGCATCTCCCCAAAGCCTGTCCAGATCGTAAAGCTTCCGGGCTTCCTCCGAAAAGATGTGAACCACCACGTCTCCATAGTCCATAAGAATCCATCTCCCCTCAGTATAACCCTCCACATGCCAAGGGGAAATTTTCATCTCCCCCAAAACCCTCTCCACCTCATCTGCCATGGCCCTGGCTTGCACAGGAACCTGGGCAGAAGCCAGAACAAACGCGTCAACTATAGTGGCATAGTCTCTAAGGTCCAACGTCACTATCTCTTCCCCTTTCTTTTCCTCAAGCACCTCCGCTATCACCCTGACCTTGTCTTCCAGCCTCATCCTCCTCCTCTTCACTCTAAAAGACCTTCAAACTCTCTGAGGAATCCATCATCTATAAAGGCCCCTTTCATCAATAAAGATCTCCACATCATGAGGTACTCTGTACTTTATGCTCATGCCTTTGCGCAATCTTTTCCTTATCTCCGTAGAAGAAATGCCTATACTCACTACGGGGGCCAGATAGAGTCTAGAATCGACCCCATGGCCGTGAACAGAAAAGATTTGAACATCCTCCACCTTCCCATGATAATAGAAGTCTACCTGGGAAAACCTGCCGTGAAACTCCTCCAAATAGTCTTCCAGATCTTCCAGGGCCACCTCCATACCCGCCCTCCTCATAACCACGAAATCGGCGTATCTAAAGAGTTCCGGAGGTTCTTTCCAAGTGTGGAGATGAAAGAATGCCTCACTACCTATGAGGAAGTAAAGTCTGGCCCTCACCTTGTCCGCCAGGTCCTTAAGGGTATCCACAGTATAGGACCTGGCCCCCCTCCTCACCTCCACATCGGAAAGGCCGAAGAAGGGATTCCCCTTGATAGCCAATCTCACCATAGCCAACCGATCCTGGGCCGGGGCCACATCCACGGACTTATGGGGAGGGAGATAGGAAGGCACAAAGAGCACCCTGTCCAAAGAAAAACGCTCTCTCACCTCCTCAGCCACCACCAAATGGCCCATGTGGATGGGATTGAAAGTGCCCCCAAAAATCCCCAGACGATCCAGCTCTTCTGCCATGGTTATGGACTACATCACCTTTTTACTTTAGTCAAATCACTCCCTTATCTGCCCCTGACCCAGGATGACAAACTTACAGCAGGTGAGGTCTTCCAACCCCATGGGTCCCCTAACATGGAGTTTTTGGGTGGATATCCCCATTTCAGCCCCCAGACCAAACTCGTACCCGTCGGTGAAACGAGTGGAGGCATTGACATACACAGCGGCTGCATCCACCTCCTGGAGGAACCTCATGGCTGTGGCATAATTGGTGGTAACAATGGCTTCAGAGTGGCCTGATCCGTAGGTATGGATATGATTTACGGCTTCCTCAAAGGAAACCACCACCTTCACAGCCAGGATAAGGTCCAAATACTCGGCGTACCAATCCTCCTCCGTGGCCTCTTTCATGTGGGGCACAAGAGCCCTGGATTTGGGGCATCCCCTCAATTCCACCCCCGCCCCCTGAAAGCGACGGGCCATCTCGGGCAAGAAGACCCGGGCCACGTCCTCATGGACCAAAAGGGTTTCCATGGCGTTACAGACTCCAGGCCTCTGGACCTTGGCGTTAAAGGCTATACTCCAGGCCATCTCCAGATCTACATCCCTATCCACAAAGGTGTGACACACCCCCTTATAATGATAAACCACGGGGATACGAGAGTTTTCCGCCACAAAACGGATGAGACCCTCGCCTCCCCTGGGAACCACGAGATCCACGTACTCCTCCATCCTCAAAAGGTGGAAAACAGCCTCCCTATCCGTGGTCCCAATGAGCTGGATGGCCTGGGCCGGCACCCCTGCCTCCCGGGCTGCATCCCTAAGGATGCTGGCAATGACAGTGTTGGAATAGGTGGCCTCCGATCCCCCCCTCAGAACGATGGCGTTACCGGCCTTGATGCATAGGGCCGCCGTGTCCGCCGTTACGTTGGGCCTGGACTCGTAAATGACGGCCACCACCCCCAGGGGCACCCGGAGCTTGCCTATCTGCAAGCCATTGGGCCGCCGCCACATCCTCACCACCTCTCCCACAGGATCGGGCAGGGCCGCCACTTCCCTGAGCCCTTGGGCCATGGCCCTTATCCTCCTGTCGTCCAAGAGGAGTCTGTCCAGAAGGGCCGACGAAAGGCCCTTCTCCCTACCGTACTCCAGATCCTTGGCATTCTCCTCCTTTATGAGTGTAGCCTTCTCCTCCAGAAGATCCGCCATGGCTGTGAGGGCCCGGTTCTTCACCTCCGTTGAAAGCCGGGCCAACACCCTACTGGCCTCTTTGGCCTCCTTAACCCTTCGGAGTACCTCTTCCTTCGACTGCACCCTCCACCTCCTCACAGGTTCTCATAGAGCACCACCAGGTTATCCCGATGGATCACTTCGTCGGAATGGTGATAGCCTAACACCTCGTGGATTTTGGAGGAATGAACCCCTTTTAGCCTTTCTATCTCAGCGGAGGAGTAGTTGACCAGTCCCCTGGCCACCTCCCGCCCCTGTCTATCCAGACAGCTCACGGGATCCCCCATTTCAAATGCACCCTTAACCCCCAGCACCCCTCTGGGTAAAAGGCTCTTGCCCCCCTCCACCAAGGCCTCCACGGCGCCGTCGTCAATGATCAAGGCACCCAGGGGATGGAGGGTGTATCCGATCCATCTCTTTCTGCCCACCAGCCGCTCTTCCCGGGGAAGGAAGAAGGTGCCCACATCGTCCCCCTCCAACACCCTCCGCAGAACCCTGGGCTCGTCTCCTCGAGCGATGACGGCGGGAATGCCTGAAGCCACCACCTTCTTTATGGCTTCCACTTTTGAAGCCATACCTCCCGTCCCCACCGAAGAGAGACCCTTTACGTCACACTTCTTCAGCTCCCCATTCATAGATCTCACTTCCCTGAGAAGGCTGGCATCCCCCCTCCTAGGGTCACAGGTATAGAGACCCTCCACCGTGGAAAGGATTACCAAAAGGTCAGCCTCGGCCATCATAGCCACCAGGGCCGACAAGTTGTCGTTATCCCCAAACTTGATCTCTTCCACCATAACGGTATCGTTCTCATTTATGATGGGAATCACCCCCATCTTAAGGATGGTGAAGAGGGCGTTCCTAGCGTTCAGGTAACGCCGACGATGCTCCAGATCGTCCCTGGTAAGGAGAATCTGGGCCACCTTCTGGCCCCACTTCTCAAAATGGCGCTCATAGGCCCAAATGAGATGGGCCTGTCCAACAGCAGCACACGCCTGTTTGGCGGGTATGCTCTTAGGTCTACTCCGAAGGCCCAACACCCCCATCCCGGCGGCAACAGCTCCCGAAGAGACCAGTATCACCTCCAACCCCTGGTTCCTCAAATCGGCCAGATTTAAGGCCAAGCCCGAAACCACCTCTTCTCGAAGTCCTCCTTGGGGATGGGCTATCACCCCACTTCCCACCTTCACCACAAGGCGCCTGCACCCCTCCAAATGCCGCTTCCTCAAACCCTCTTCCATTCTCCCTCCAGGGAAACCTCTGACTCTCCCCTGACCTGGGCCAGGAGTTGCCAAGTCCTCTCCAAAAAGTCATCCACCCCTTCCCCTGTAACGGCCGACACGGCACAAAAGGGGAAACCCAGGGCCTCCACCTTTTCGGCAAAGGAAACAACCCCATCCCTGGCCTCTATCAAATCCAGCTTAGTCCCAACCACCATCCTGGGCTTCTCCTCCAGGCCTGCACCATACGCCCCCAGCTCCTTGGAAACCACCTCCAAGGCTTCCCAAGGTCTCCTTTCCATATCGGAAAGATCCACCAGATGAATGAGAACTCTGGTCCTTTCAACGTGGCGCAAAAACTCCAGCCCTAAGCCCGCCCCTTCATGGGCCTTCTCGATAATCCCAGGAATATCCGCCATGACGAAACTCCTGTAACCTGGCAGGGAAACCACCCCCAGATAGGGGACCAATGTAGTGAAGGGATAATCGGCCACTTTGGGCCTGGCTTTGGAAACCCGGGACAGGAGGGTGGACTTACCAGCATTGGGTAGACCTACCAGCCCCACATCAGCTATTAGCTTGAGTTCCAGCATAATCCAGCGCTCCTCTCCAGGAGCCCCCTCTTCGGCATACCGAGGAGCCTGTCTCCAGGGCTTGGCGAAGTGGACGTTTCCCCTTCCCCCGCGCCCTCCCTTGGCCACCACAAATCGCTGGCCGGGCTCAGTGAGGTCCACCAAAACCTCTCCCGTCTCAGCATCCTTCACCACAGTGCCAGGGGGTACCCTCAACACCAGGGGAGGAGCATCTCGACCCCTCTGTCTCTTTCCCTTACCATGTTCTCCCCTCTTGGCCCGATTGACAGGCCGGTATTTGAAATCAAGAAGGGTGGAGAGGTGGGGATCTACCTCCAGAACCACGTCACCGCCGTGGCCCCCATCTCCTCCGTCGGGCCCACCGCGAGGCACATACTTCTCCCTCCGGAAGCTGACGCAACCCCTACCTCCGTCTCCACCTCTCACATACACCTTAACCCTATCTATGAACATAACGCCCCAATCATCCCAAATAAAAAGGGCGGGGTTCCCCCCGCCCTCCCAGTTCACTTCACAGAAACCTTCTACACCTCAGGGTAAACAGCTATGTACCTTCTGCCTTTTCTTCTCAGAAACTGGACGTAACCGTCTATCTTGGCAAAGAGGGTGTAATCCCGTCCCATGCCCACGTTGTCTCCTGGCCAGAAACGGGAGCCCCGCTGCCTCACCAGGATATTGCCAGCCGTCACCCACTGACCCGCAAACCTCTTAACACCGAGCCTCTTAGACTCGCTATCCCTTCCGTTCCTGGAACTGCCCACTCCCTTTTTATGGGCCATACTATACCTCCTAAGCCACTATCTCTGTAATCTTAAGCTCTGTAAAGGCCTGCCTGTGTCCCTTCTTCCTCCTGTAGTTCTTCCTCTTCTTGAACTTCACAACCATCACTTTTCGCCCCCTACCGTGGCGCAAGACATGAGCCCTTACCCGTGCCCCCTCCAGATAAGGAACGCCCACCTTCACTTGGTCGTCCTGGGCCAAGAACAACACCCTTTCTAGCTCGATCTGGGCCCCTTCCTCCATGGGAAGTTTCTCCACCTGAATCACGTCTCCAGGGGATACCCGGTACTGTTTCCCACCCGTCTCCACTATAGCGAACATCACACCTTTACCTCCCAGAAAATTGGCCCAAAGGGTTTAGCACAGGCCTTTCACCCTGTCAATAAAAGAATAGGCCCCTTCCAGGCCTCCTGCAACACCCCACTCAAGAGAGAAAACACCTAATGGCCTCG
Source organism: Thermodesulfobacteriota bacterium (assembly GCA_024274915.1). Lineage (GTDB taxonomy): Bacteria > Thermosulfidibacterota > Thermosulfidibacteria > Thermosulfidibacterales > B14-G1 > B14-G1. The sequence goes on along the minus strand of JAJSAC010000018.1, from coordinate 11,847 downwards.
GCCAACTCCACGGGCCGTTCCAGATGAACCATGTGCCCACTATTTGGGATGAGCACCAGACGGGCGCCCTTTATCCTCTCCACAAGATCTTGGGACAAGGGGGGCGGCGTCATCACGTCCTTCTCTCCACATACCACCAAAGTGGGAAGGGAGAGGTCCCTGAGCTCCTCTCCACCGGAGTAAATGGAGCAGGCATACATATCCCGGTAAAGGACCTCCCTACCGGCCTGGAGCATCATTCCCCTGGCATCCCCCAACAACTCCGAGGCCACACCCTTTGAGAAACACCACCGGGCCATCGTGGCCACCGAGCCCTCAAAATTCTCTCTAAGGCCCTCGAGGAGCTTGGGGTTCACCTCCAAAACCGCTCCAGTACCCACCAGAACGACCCCCGTCACTCTGGCGCACCGGGGCACCGTCTTTATCACTATGGCTCCTCCCATGGAATGGCCTACTAAAAGCACGTCCTCCAAATTCAATGCCTCTAAAAACTCCTCCACCCTGAAAGCATAACCCTCCACAGTCTCTTCCAGCTTACAGCTGGACCTCCCATGACCGGGAAGATCCAAGGCTATAACCCTGTGATCCACCTCCAGGTCTTCGAGGACCCGGCCCCACACCCAGGCGTTATTCCCGGCCCCGTGGACAAAAACCAAAGGGTGCCCCTCTCCCCCCTCAAGGTAGGCCATGTAACCCCAATTCATGAGCACTCCTCTCTCCTCCATATCCCCCCCTCTCGCCGTCGGCTCTCCACCTATATAATGCCCAAAGAATGGATATTAAAGGGAAAAACCTTGCCCACGCCTCCTTCCCTTAGGACCGGTGATGTGTTATCTCTCCTGCCTCGGAGGTGGATGGTGTCAAACGAGATCTTCGTTCATATACCCTTCAGGAGACTTGGTGGTGTGAAGAATAAGTTTCTAGAACTGGGGCTTTCCGTAGAACTCTACTTTTCTGCCCAGGATTTGGAGGATCATGCACCTCAAAAGATAAAAGAAGAGCTGGCCCCCATGGTGAAGGCAGGGCTCTCCTTCACCCTCCACGCCCCATTCATGGACCTCAATCCAGGCTCTGTGGACCCCGCCATCAGGAAGATCACTCTACACAGGTGGCTCCAACTCCTACCACTGGTGGAGTACCTCCAAGCCAGGTGTGTGGTGGTCCATCCAGGCTTCGACCATTGGCGATATGGCGCACTTATAGAGGAATGGACAGAAGTAGCCGTTCAGAGTCTCCTGGACATCACAGATCACTATCCCCCTTCCGTCCTGGTGGCCGTGGAAAACATCTTCGACAGGGACCCCTGGGTCCTGAAAAACCTCTTGGAAAGGGTGAACCATCCCCGGGTGGGGCACTGCTTCGACGTGGGTCACTTCCTCCTCTTCGCCAAGACAGACCTGGACACCTGGTTCCATGCCTTGGGACCCCATTTACTGGAACTTCACCTTCACGACAACCGGGGTGACAGGGACACCCACATGGGCATAGGCAGGGGCATCGCCCCTTGGGACAAGATCTTCTACCTGGTGGAAGCCACGGGGAAAAAACCCCTTATGGTGGTGGAGGCCCACACGGAAGAAGACGCTCTGGTGAGCCTGGAGTACCTGAAAAAGCGCTTCCACACCCAAGAGTGACAGCCACAGGGTGCTGTCAGGTAAAATCCAGTAACTCTTCTCCCTTCCGGTCCCGGGGTCGTATTGACACTTTTTCCAGGCGGGTGCTACCTTCCCCCAGTGTCTTTACTGAAGGATGGAGGTGGGAGGCATGGACTATAAGGACACCCTGAACCTTCCCAAGACGGCCTTTCCCATGGAGGCCAGGCTGAGCAAACGAGAGCCCAAGTTCCTGAAGAGATGGGAAGAGATAGACATTTACAGGAAACTGAGGGAGGAAAGGAAAGGGCAACCCCTCTATATTCTCCACGACGGTCCTCCCTATGCCAACGGCCATATCCACATAGGCCATGCCCTCAATAAGATACTCAAGGATTTCATTAACAAGTCCAAGGCCATGGAAGGCTATGACATTCCCTACGTGCCCGGCTGGGACTGCCACGGCCTCCCCATAGAACACCAGGTGGAAAAAGAGCTGGGACCCCAAAAGAGGGATATGACCAAGGACCAGATCCGCCAGGTGTGCCGGGAGTACGCCGACAGGTTCATCAATATCCAAAGGAAAGAGTTCAAACGACTGGGTATCTTCGGCGATTGGGAGAACCCCTACATCACCATGGATTACCGTTACGAGGCCATCATTGTAAAAGAACTGGGTAAGTTCTTCGAAAAGGGCCTCATCTACCAGGGCAAAAAGCCCGTCTACTGGTGCATCAGCTGCCAAACAGCCCTAGCCGAGGCCGAGGTTGAGTACGGGGATCACACCTCTCCCTCCATCTACGTGAAGTTCCCTGCCAAAGACGACTTCACCCGGGTCTTCCCCCAAGTAAAGGGCAAAAAGGTCTATGTCCTCATTTGGACCACCACCCCTTGGACCCTTCCCGCCAACCTGGCCATAGCCCTCCATCCCCACCTAGACTACGTAGCCCTGGAAGTGAATGACGAGGCCTGGATAATGGCCAAAGGCCTGGTGGAAGAAGTCACAGGGAAACTGGGTATAACGGACCACCGGATCCTGGGGGAAACCAAGGGCAACGTCCTTGAAGGCTTGAAATGTCTCCATCCCTTTGAGGCAAGGGAGTCGGTGATCATCCTAGCCGATTACGTGACCTTGGTCCAGGGCACAGGATGCGTTCACACCGCCCCGGGCCATGGCCAAGAGGACTACGAGTCAGGCCTGGCCTATGGGCTGGAAGTCTACAATCCTGTGAAGGATGACGGCACCTTTGACGAAACCGTGAGTCCCCTCCAGGGAGTGCTGGTGTGGGAGGCCAACCCCATGGTGACCAGTCTGCTAAAGGAGAAAGGCCTCCTCCTCTTAGAAGAACCCATCACCCACTCCTACCCCCACTGCTGGCGATGTAAAGAGCCCGTCATCTTCAGGGCCACCCCCCAGTGGTTCATCTCCATGGACGCCAGAGACCTACGTAAGAGATGTCTGGAAGAGATCGAAAGGGTGAAGTGGGTGCCTTCCTGGGGTAAACACCGGATCAAGGACATGGTGAGGGACAGACCCGACTGGTGCATCTCCCGCCAGAGGGCCTGGGGAGTCCCCATCACCGTCCTCCTGTGCCAAGAGTGTGGCCACGTAGTTGCCACCAAAGAACTATTCCAAAAAGTGGTGGATCTCACGGAAAAGGAGGGGGCCGACGTGTGGTTCCGCCGTCCACCCAAAGATTTCCTGCCCCCTGACTACTCCTGTCCCGAGTGTGGATGTGACGAGTTCAAAAAGATTGAAGACATCCTGGACGTCTGGTTCGACTCAGGCACCAGCCATGCCGCTGTTTTGGAAGACCGTGATGGACTGGAGTGGCCCGCCGATATGTATCTGGAGGGATCCGACCAACACAGGGGGTGGTTCCAAAGCTCCCTCATAGAGGCAGTGGCCACCAGGGACAGAGCTCCCTTCAAGACGGTCCTCACCCATGGCTTTGCGGTAGATGGAAAAGGCAGAAAGATGTCCAAGTCCCTGGGCAACGTCATCGCCCCCCAAGACGTGATAGACAGGTACGGAGCCGACATCTTGCGCTTGTGGGTGGCCGCCGAAGACTACACAGAAGACGTACGCATCTCGGAAACCATCCTTCGGGGCCTGGTGGACGCCTACAGAAAGACCAGGAACACCATCCGGTTCCTCCTGGGCAACCTCCACGACTTTGCCCCCACAAGGGACCTTCTGGACTATCAAGAAATGCTGGAGATGGACAGGTGGATACTCCAACGCTTCCAGGGCGTCATAGAACGGGTGAGGAAAGCCTACGACAGCTTCCAGTTCCACAAGGTGCACCACATCCTCCATGCCTTCTGCACTGTGGACCTCTCATCGGTATATCTGGACGTGGTCAAGGAGCGACTCTACATCCATGGTCAGCGCTCTAAGGAAAGGAGATCAGCCCAAACAGCCCTCTACCACCTCCTCCACGCCCTTGTCCGCCTCTTGGCCCCCATCCTCTCCTTCACCATGGAAGAAGCCTGGGAACACCTGGTCAAAAGACCCCAGGACCCACCCTCTGTCCACTTAGCCCTTTTCCCCCGGCCCCAAGACGGCATCCTGGAAGAGGACCGTTTCCAGGCCTGGGAATCTCTCATGGAGGTGAGGAAAGAGGTGACAAGGGCTTTAGAAAAGGCCAGAAGGGAAGGTCTCATCGGCCACCCCTTCGACGCCAAGGTGATCCTCCACTTTCCTAAAGGGAAACTGGGATTCCTCGAGACCATCAGCCCCTGGGTTTTAAGGGAGTTCTTTATCGTCTCGGCAGTGGAGTTAGATCATGAGGGAGAAGGAGATACAAAGGGGGAAGCCTTTCCCCATCTGTCCATCACAGTGGAGTCCGCCCCTGGAAAGAAGTGCGAGAGGTGTTGGGTCTACTCCCCCACCGTGGGCCAAGACCCCCAGCATCCTACCCTCTGTGAAAGGTGTATGGAGGTGCTTAGCCTATGAGGAACCCTTGGACAGGCCCCCTCACCGTGGCCTTGGTTGTCCTGGTCCTGGACAGGTGGACCAAAAGCCTGGTCATACACCACCTCCCTCAAGGAGCCGCTTTGGTCCTCACACCCTTTCTGAACCTTGTTCACGTGAGAAACGCAGGTGGGGCCTTTGGAATGGGTGCCGAAGGCGGATACCGCTCATCCTTCTTCTTCATCGTGGTCTCCCTCATAGCCATTCTAGTGATCATATCCCTTCTGAGAAAGCTCCCTTCCAGAGAGATCCTGGTGAGATGGAGTCTAGGGGCCGTCCTGGGAGGGGGACTGGGAAATCTCATGGACAGGCTCATATACGGAAGGGTGATAGATTTCATGGACTTCCACATCGCCCAGTACCATTGGCCTGCCTTTAATCTGGCCGATTCCTTTATCACCGTGGGACTGGGCCTGGCCCTGTGGGGGTATTACAGGCTAAAAGCCAAAGGCTGAAGCATTGATGTGTGAATGGGTAGATGAGCATATGGGTGAATGGGGTGATATTGGAAAACCAATGGGATCTTTTATCCTTCTACATATCCACACGTCCACACATCATCATTTCGGGGGTGGCTATTGCAGGGTGAATATCACTATCAGCGGGCGCTGACTGCCCTCCAGAAGGGCAATTGGATCCAGGCCTTCCAGATCCTCCTGGAACTGGTTGAGCACTTTCCCCAATTCATGCCCGCTTACAGAGAACTGGCCCTCATATCCTGGGACACGGGCCACTACGCCTTCGCCAGGGAAGTTCTCGAGGAAGCCCTAAGGCACGAACCCCTGGACCAAGAATGCAACTTCCTTCTGGGTAACATCCTTTATATGGAGGGAGCCTATTCGGAGGCCTTACACCATTACGCCCGAGCCCGCGGCAAAGGGGAAGGCTCTCCTGAGCTGGCCTACAACATGGGCCTATGCTACCGCCAAACAGGCAACCTGGACAAGGCTCTCTCCTACTTCAGGCTCGCCTTCAACCTGGCTCCCGACATGGTTGAGGCCCTCCTGGCCCTGGGATCCTGCAACCTGGAACTGGGAGACCTAGAAGAGGCGGAAGAGCTCCTCTGGAAGGCCCTAGAACTGGACCCCTCCAGTGCCGAGGCCTACCATCTACTGGGAGCAGCCCAAGCCCAGAGGGAGAAGTGGGAGGAGGCCCTGGTGCTCTGGGAGGAAGCCATCGCCTTGGAACCCCACAGGCCAGAGACCTTGAGACAGATGGGGTGGGCCCACCACATGATGGGAGAGAAAGAGATGGCCATAGAGTATCTGGAAGCCAGTATCCGCCTCTATCCCGGGTTTATTCAGGCCCGATTCGATATATCCCTCATATACATGCAGGATCTGAGGATCAAGGAAGCCATGGAACACCTAAAAGCCATCCTGGACGTGGAACCCCAAAACCCCCTGGCCTTGAGATACCTAGAAGAAGTGAGAAGAATAGAGGAGTACATGGAAAGGGAGCAGGAGGCCTGAGGGTGCACCCCATCCTTTTAAAGATAGGTCCCCTCTCCGTTCCCACCTACGGCTTCTTCGTAGCCGCCGGCTTTCTCTTGGGAGTGGCCCTAGCATGGAAGAAGGCTCACCAGGAAGGAGTGGACCCCAACATCATCACAGACCTAGCCTTTTACATCCTCCTGGGCACCCTCGTCGGTGCCCGCGTTTACTACGTGGCAGAACACTGGTACTACTTCAAGGTCCGGCCATGGGAGATCCTCTACCTGTGGAGAGGGGGACTGGCCTTTTATGGGGGCTTTCTGGGTGCCTTCTTCATGGCCTTCTGGTACGTCAAAAAGCATAAGCTCCCCCCATTGTTCCTTGCCGATCTCACAGCCCCCAGCATTGCTGCAGGAGAAGCCGTGGGCAGGCTGGGCTGCTTCTCGGCGGGCTGTTGCTATGGGAAACCTTCCCACCTACCCTGGGCCGTCACTTTCACCAACCCCCACTCCCTGGCCCCTTTAGGCGTCCCCTTACATCCCACCCAACTCTACCACGCCTTGGCCAACTTCATCATCTTCCTGGTTCTCATCTGGCTTTATCCCAAAAGAAGGTTTCCCGGCCAGATCTTCTTCACCTACCTTTTCCTTTACGGTCTGGCCCGCTTCTTCATCGAGTTCTTTCGGGGCGACCCCCGGGGTTATATAGGCCCTTTGTCCCTGCCCCAGTGGTTCTCCCTTTTGGCCATGGCCGTCTCTGTAGCCATGATGACATATTTGCCCAGCAGGAAGAAGGAGAAATGAAGAGAACCAGAAAAAAGAGCTCTCCTGAGGAGGCGAGGAACCGTGAACTTTCTTAGAACCCTCATATGGTGGATAACCTGTGGTTTAATAGTAGTGTTCCTGGGGATTCCCCTGGCCATCCTCTCCATCCCTGATCCCCAGAGAAGACCCATCAGCTGGGGCGCCTACATCTGGTCCTGCACCCTCATAAAGGTGGCAGGCTGCACCCTGGAAGTGGAAGGAAAGGAGAACATAGAAGGTCTCCAACAGTTCGTCCTGGTGGGTAACCACCAGAGTTATTTCGACATATTCACCCTCTGCTGTATCGTGAAAGGGGCCCCCCACTTCCTGGCAAAGAAGGAGCTCTTTCGCATCCCCGTATTCGGCCAGCTCCTGAGTCTGGCCAGGGTCCTCAAGATCGACCGCCAAAACCCTGAATCGGCCGTCAGAACCATAAAAGAGAGCTTAGAAAGGGGCATCATCAGAAGGCCCATTGCCATCTTCCCCGAAGGCACTCGCTCACCCACCGGGGAGTTCCAGCCTTTCAGGAAAAAAGGACTCAACATCCTCATGGACACGGGTATCCCCTTTGTGCCCATGGTGATCAAGGGCACCCGAGAGGCCATGCCCAAAGGGAGATACACCGTGAGACCAGCCAGGATAAAGGTGAACATCGGCGAACCCTTTGTTCCAGGTACAGGACTGACAGATGAAGAAAAAGACAAGGTCAGGGAGAAGCTCTGGCAGTGGATCCATTCCCACCTGGAAACCCTGTGAAACCCTCCTCTTCGTCTATGGCACTCTGCTGCCAGGGGAAAGAGCCCACGGCCTACTGCTTAAACTCCAGGCCCAGCCAAGGGGAGCAGCCTCCTTGGCCCACCACTGCCTCCACCTCTTCATCCCCGGAGGCTACCCCATGGCCTATCCAGGAAGGGGAGAGGTAAAAGGGGAGATCTGGTCCATCCCTTTAGAGTCCCTCCTCATCCTGGACGTCTATGAAGGGGTACACGAGGGGATATACGAGAGGCAAAGACTCAAGGTCGAAACGCCTCAGGGCCAGATGGAGGTCTGGGTCTACAGGGCCACCCCCCATGCAATGCAAACCCTCAAGGATAAACTGAAAAGGGTATCCTGGAATGACTGGAGGACCTGGAGAAGGGGAACCACCGCCTGAACCTGGCCTTACGGATGGCCTTGCGGACGGTGGGAAGGGCCTTTAGGGCGGCCTCTTCTCCCGTCATCATGATCTCCCGGGCCCTGTCGAAATCGGCCCACGAGAGGTGCCCCACGCTGGGAGCCACCACCACATCGCACTCGTGAAGGCGAAAGACCCCCAGATAATGCCTGGTGATCTCATCGGCCCGGGAGAGAATGTCTATGGAACTCTCCCAGCAGCACGCCTCGCCCAAATCACTCCCCACCCACACCCCTATGACCACATGAGCCCCCAGTCGTCGGGCCACAGAACCCGGAACCAGATCCAACCATCCACCATCCACCAGCTCGTATCCATCGATACCCACAGGAGGCAGAATCCCAGGCAATGCACAGCTGGCAGCAACCGCCTCCCTCAAGGACCCCCCCTGGAGCACCACCTCCATCCCAGATTTGAGATCCACGGCGGTGGTGGCAAAGGGAATCCTGGTGAACTCCACAGGCACGTCTGGAATGAGGAACTCCATTATATCGTTGAAGGTCTCCTCTTTTATCAAGGACCGCTGGGTAGCCGCCAAGGTGTAATACACCTTCTTAGAAACGTAACGGGCAAGATGAAAGAAAAAACCCCTCCCTTTCCCCTCATCCTCCTTAAGGAAATCCAGATGGGCCCTCTTGAAAACATCGCTCTCCAGAAACCTGAAAAGGTCCTCTTCCAATACTCTGGCATTGGGGTTCAGGGCATATTTAGCTCCCACAATAGCCCCCATACTGGTCCCGGCAATGGCGTGGACAGAGATCCCCTCCCCCTCCAAAACCCTTATGAACCCCACATGGGCTAGACCTCTGGCTGCCCCTCCCCCCAAGGCCAGGCCCACTTTCAACCCACCCACGGTTCCTAACCTCCCTCTTCCCAAAGGGGATGCCTATAGAGGCCATCTTTAAGGGCTTCCTCAGGAAAGGCCCTATAAAAGTCCTCTTTAGAAAAGCCAAAGGGATAATGGGAACAGAACTCCACCACCATGCGGTAGGCCTTGTTCAGCTCTGCCAAGTCCTGGTAATCCCCTTTCCTCACCCGCCTCCTGTAGATCTCCTTCACCCCCTCCAAACTGGTACCAGGGGTGACACCCAACAGGGCCACCGCATCTTTGAACTCAGAATATCTCAATCTTTCCCACCTTCTCCAAGGAGAGTCCCTTCTCCCTCATAAAATTATCGGCCATCTTTTGGATGGTCCTCACAACCTCCTCGCCCTTCTTCCTTGAAGTGACCCTCCACGAGAGGGCCCTCACCCCATCCAGTTCCTCGTCGCCTTCCCATGGACCCCCCGACAGGGGAGTAGAAATTTCTGGCGTGGTATAACCCGCCACCCGGTTAACCCGCTTTATACCTTGAACAGCCTCCAAAAATCGCCCGTCGCAGGTATCCAGCCTATTACAGTTCCTCACTGATGCCAGGGCAGCGTGGAAACCAAGGTCCCGCAAGGACTGGCCGAAGACCTTGTTGTAGACGTATCTGTTGGCCAGATCAAGGGCCTGAAGGTTCACCCTTAAAAGGGGAAAGGGAATATCCTTCAGTAGCCTAGCCGTCCATTCCCTCCTGGGCTCATCCAGGTTATGGATCTCAGCCAGTACCAACTCCGACAGATGGCCTCCCTCCTTCCAAACCCCTTCCAAGTACCTCTTGGCCTCTTCCCCCGCCTCACCGTCCCTGAGGGCCATCAACACCAGGGAAGTCTCCACATAAATCATGGCTATATCCTTCCCTTGGACAGACAGTATCTACCCAATGCCTCTCCGAGAGAGGCGTACTCTGCGGTAGGAGGCAGATAAACCAGAGGAGAAGCCTCCCACACCCTCAGAGTACCCTCCTGCCAAAAGGCTTTATCAACATGGGCCGCCACCACCTTGCCCAGGAAATAAGTGTGGGAGCCCAAATCTAGAGCATGGGTCACCACACACTCCAGGTTCACAGGACACTCCTTAATGAGGGGCACACCAGTGGCCTCACCCTGAAAGGGAGTGAAACCGCACTTCTCAAACTTGTCCACCTTCCTACCTGTAGCCACCCCACAAAAATCTACCCTGTCCAAGTCATCCTTCCTGGGAAAATTGACGCCAAACTCCCTGGATGCAGCCACGATATCGTGGGAGTAGCGCCCGGGCCTGATTGCCACACCCACCATGGGAGGCTCGGAGCAGACCACCCCCGTCCAGGCGATGGTGATAATATTGGGTCTCTCCCCCTCCCGGACACAGGTGACAAGGACCACCGGCGCAGGATAAAACAAAGAAACCTCTGGTTCTACCCTCTTTTTAGACATAACATCCTCCTTTTAAGCTTATCCACTCAACCCACATCATGGCTATATTAACTATGCCTTGAAGGGGGAAGCAAGGACGCTGCCGAAAGAGAGGGAAATCACCATTGAACCTGCTTTGGGGATCCTATGCCCGGCTGATCCCTATTCCCTTTTGCCCCGGGTTGATGTAGAAGAAGGCGCCATGGAAGAGTTCCTCGTAGAGCAGTTAGTCCAATTGGTAGCCATCCCCAGCATCTCAGGGGAAGAGGGCATGATCCTGGGCTTCCTGGAAGACTTCCTCACCGGCCTGGGCATCCAGGCCCTCCGTCAGCGGGTGGAAAACCAGTGGTACAATCTTCTGGTAAACCACCGGGAAGAAAACCGTCTCATCTTGACAGCCCACGTCGACACTATCCCCCCTCTAAATGGACTACCCCCCACCCCTGCAGTGAGGGAGGGGGCCGTGTGGGGCCTGGGATCCTGCGACGACAAGGCAGGGGTGGCCATACTCATGGGCCTCTTGGTGAGGTTTGTAGGGGAACTGGAAAGGCTCCCCGTCACCTTCGCCTTCCTAGTGGATGAGGAAGACCAGGGCAGGGGCTCCGAGGTTCTCGCCAAAGGAAGACTTCCCCCATGGGGCATAGTCTTAGAACCCACAGAGCTGAAGATCTGCATCTGCGAGGCAGGTTCCCTTGAAATCGAGTTCACCACCCGGGGCAAGATGGCCCATGGCAGCGAGATGGAAGAGGGGGAAAACGCCATAGAAAAGGCCCTCACGCTCCTAAAGCGCCTCAAGAGTCTCCCTTTCCTTGAAGAAAAAGACCCCCTCCTGGGCAAATCCATCATGAACATCCTCTACCTCTCCGGGGGAGACGGCACCCTGAGGATACCCCACCAATGCCAGGGACTGGTGGACTTCCGCATCCTACCCCACCAGAACATAGAAAATGCCGCCGTAGAGATCACCCGCATCTTAGAAGAAGAAGGGACAGACTACACCTTCAAGGATGTCTCCATGCCCTTTCGGCTAGACCCCAAAGCCTGGATAATCCAAGCCCTAGGCCAGGCACTGGAAGAAACCACGGGGCAAAAGGCTACCCTGGGAGGAATGAAGAGCTGGACCGATGCTGCCCACCTCCTGGAAGGAGGCACCCAACCCGTCACCTTTGGCCCCGGCTACCTGCCCACCTGTCACACCCCCCAGGAAAAGGTGGACATAAAAGAACTCACCCTGGCCTACCAAACCCTGGAGAGACTTCTGGAAGATCTCTCTTAAACCCATCAGCATATCTTGGTGTGGATCTGGTTGCCGGCCTTTGTCCCTTCCGTGAAAGCCTTCCCCCCTTTCATCTTGGCCAGGGCCTCTTCTATATGGGAGACCAGCATATCAACCATGTCCCTGCTAAAGTTCTCTTTGACCACCACCCTCATAATGTTCACGTCTTCGGCGTTCTTGGGAAGATTGTAGGCGGGAACAATCCACCCCCTACCTCTGAGCGTGCAGGACAGCCCGTAGACATCCACCGCCTCAGAGAAAAAGGTTACCACAGGCAGCACCACGTCCCGGTGAGTGAGATGGAATATTCCCATTCCCTCCAGCCTCTCC
>JAJSAC010000017.1 GCA_024274915.1 Thermodesulfobacteriota bacterium | reverse complement strand
CGTTCCGAACGCAGAGATGATAGCTCATAGTTCATAGCTCGTAGTTCATGGTTCATAGCTCACAGTTGCTATCAGCCATGAGCCATCAGCCATCAGCTATCAGCCATGGGCAAGGGAGGAATGCCCCGCCCTTTCACTTGTTGGAAAGAAAAAATCCAGGATTCTGAACATGATGCCTTTACCAGGAAGGGATTTTTGGGGGAAGTCCAGCTCTAAAGAACTTGAAAGGAGAGACCCTTTCCTATATCTCAACAAACTAGTACCGGTCCAAAGGGGATCGAGAAATTCTGTGTTTTATTTGGAGGCACCTTGCCCAAGTTCCTCACCAGCAACTGGCTGGAAAAGGTCGTATCTCTGCTCCTGGCCGTCCTTCTGTGGGTTTATGTGACTGGCCAGGAGAAGTCAGAGATGAGTTTCACCGTACCTTTGGAACTCACCAACATCCCTCCCGACATGGAAATCATTAATGAACCCCCTGGCTACATCACCATTCGTGTCAGGGGAAACAGTCACATCTTAACCAACATAAAACCAGGAAAGATCAAAGTGGTCCTAGACCTTTCCCACCTCAAGGAGGGGAAAAACACCTTCACCATCACTCGCGGAGAGGTGATTCTCCCCAGGGGACTGGCAGTGACCAAGATCAATCCCACTACAGTTGTGATAAAAGCCGAAAAGGTGGTGGAAAAAAAAGTCCCGGTCATTCTCAAAGCCAAAGGACTCAAAAGACATTGGAAGGTTTCTCTAGACCCGCCATCGGTCACTATCCAGGGGGTCAAATCCCAGATAAAAAAGATCCGGGTAGTGAAAACCCAAGGACTGGATCTCACAAACAGCAATTTAGAACCTGGAAAAACCCTGAAGAGAATTGTAGAATTGGTGGCTCCGGGAAAGGGAATTTACCTTTTCCCGGACAGGGTCACAGTGGTGATAGAAAATCCGGCGGAAGAAGGGAAAACACCATGAAAAAGATTTTTGGTACCGATGGCATCAGGGGCACAGCCAACATAGAACCCATGACGGTAGAAACAGCCCTCAAAGTGGGGCGAGCCATAGGCTACCTCTTCCGAAATAGCACCACCAAAGGGCGGATTGTGATTGGAAAAGACACACGCCTCTCAGGATACATGCTGGAAGCGGCTCTGGTAGCTGGAATATGTTCTATGGGCTCCGACGCCCTCCTCTTGGGACCCCTCCCAACGCCGGGTATAGGTTTCATCACCAGAGACATGAGGGCTGATGCAGGAATCGTCATCTCCGCCTCCCACAACCCTTACCAGGATAACGGCATCAAGGTCTTCGACGGCGAGGGCCTAAAGCTTTCGGACAAACTGGAAAAAGAACTGGAGGAATTGGTTTTTTCAGGACAGATAGACCACATCCGGCCCACAGCTACCCAAATTGGTAAAGCATCCCGGGTGGTGGACGCCCTTGGAAGATACATAGTCCACCTCAAGCGAACCTTCCCCCCCCATCTAACACTGGAAGGGATAAAGATCGTTATAGATTGTGCCCATGGTGCCACCTACCGGGTGGCACCGGCAGTCTTCTCCGAACTGGGAGCCCAGGTCGTGGTGATGAACAACACCCCCGACGGGACCAACATCAATGACGGGTGTGGTGCCGTCAATCCCCAAGCCATGTCCCAAAGGGCGATAGAGGAAGGAGCCCACCTGGGGGTGGCATTTGACGGCGATGGTGATAGAGCCATCTTCGCCGATGAAAAGGGGAACATCTTAGACGGGGACTACATTCTCTCCATCTGCGGAGTGGATCTCATAAAAAGGGGACAACTGCCGTCCAACACCGTGGTGGCTACCATAATGTCCAACATGGGCTTAGAACTCACCCTGGCCCCCCATAAAGGAAAGGTGATCAGGACAGCTGTAGGTGATCGTTATGTCTTCGAAGAGATGCAAAGGGGAGGCTACGCCCTAGGAGGAGAAGCCTCCGGCCACATCATATTTCGTACCCACTCATCCACAGGAGACGGGATAGTGACAGCCCTCCAGATCCTGGCTATCATGGCAGAAAAGGGGAAACCCCTCTCCGAGTTAGCCCGGGACACCGTCCGCCTGCCCCAAGTCCAGAGAAGCCTCACCATCAGCAAAAAACCACCACTGGACTCCGTACCCGAAATACAAAGGGAACTGAAACGTGCCCAGGAATTGTTGAACGGCAGGGGCAGGGTGGTTGTCCGTTACTCGGGCACCGAGCCAAAAGTCAGAATTATGGTGGAAGGAGAAGACTCGCACCTAATCAACTCTCTCCTGGAAGATCTGAGCAAGGTGATGGAAAGAACCCTTAGGGAGGCTTGAACATGGCAGTGAAACTGGGGGTCAACATAGACCATGTGGCCACAGTGAGGGAAGCTCGAAAAACCGTTGAACCAGAACCCATCGCAGCAGCGGTCCTGGCAGAGTTGGGAGGGGCCGATGGCATCACCATCCATCTCAGGGCTGACCGCCGTCACATCAAAGACCGGGATCTACGCCTTCTGCGTCAGGTAGTGAAAACCAAGCTCAACCTGGAGATGGCTGCCACCGAAGGCATGATCAAGATTGCCCTTGAAGTGAAACCCGATCAGGTGACCCTAGTGCCCGAAAAACCCAACGAGGTGACCACCGAATGAGGCCTGGACGTGGAAGGGAACCTGGAACACATCGCCAACACGGTGGAACGCCTCCAAGGAGGGGGCATCACTGTGAGCATCTTTGTTGACCCAGACCCTGCTCAAGTGAAGGCAGCCAAAGAAGCTGGATCCGATTCCATCGAGATCCACACAGGCCTTTACGCCGAGGCCAAAACGGAAAAGGATCAAAGGGCCGAATACAAAAAGATAGTGGAAGCCGCCCAACTGGCCCAAAACCTGGGCTTGAGGGTGAATGCGGGCCACGGGCTCAACTACAAAAACGTAAAACCCATCGCTTCCATTCCGGGGATAGAGGAGCTCAACATAGGCCACAGCATAGTAGCCAGGGCGGTGCTTGTTGGTATGGAAAGGGCCGTTAAGGAGATGAAGGAGCTACTGAAATGACCAGAGCCCGCCTCCTATTCCTCACGGGACTGGGAACGGGTTATTCCCCCTGGGCACCGGGCACCATGGGTACCCTGGTGGGGCTCCTCCTTTATCTCCTCATCTGGCACCACTTCTCCTGGCCCCTTTACACCCTCCTCACCATCCTCCTCCTCTACCTGGGACTCCGGGAATCCAACCATGGCACCCAGTTCTTTGGAGAAGAAGATAGTCCTCATATCGTTATAGACGAAATCGTGGGGTATCTGGTAACAATGTTGGGTATTCCTTACGGCTTCTGGCCAGTGGTGTTAGGCTTTCTCCTGTTCAGGATTTGGGACATTTGGAAGCCCTTCCATGCTCTGGAGGGGTTTCCCGGGGGATGGGGAGTTATGTTGGACGACGTAGCAGCAGGGATCTTGGCCAATATCATGCTGAGGATAATCTTTTGAGAAAGTTGGTTTTCATAACAGTAGCTATACTCCTTTTGCTAGGGATCCCGGAGGCCTGGGGAAAGGCAAAGATCAATATTAAAGCCGCTTCCATCAAGAGGTATCCCCAAGAACACTTGGTGGTAGCCCAGGGTGAGGTGGAAATCACCTATCAAAACGTGCGACTGGTGGCCGACAAAGTGAGCCTTTACACCAACACCAAAGACCTTATAGCCGAAGGGAACGTCACCCTCTACCAAGACAAAGACTACCTCAAATGCGACCGCCTGGAGTTTAACCTTTACACCAAAAAGGGGATAGCTTACCGGGCCCGGGGCTACTTCCACCCATTCTACTACGCCGAGGGGAAGAGAATAGAGAAAGTGGGGGACAAACGCTACGTCGTGGAAGAAGGGCGTTTCACCACCTGCAGCCCCGGTGAAGGGAAATGTGAGAAAAATCCTGACTGGTCTTTCCATGCCAAGAAACTGACTGTAGACGCTGGGGGATACGCCCAAGGTGGACCTGTATCCTTCTGGATAAAGAGCATCCCTGTCCTTTACTCTCCCTATATAAAAGTCCCCGTGTACCAGGAGAGAAAAACAGGCTTCTTGGTGCCCCGACCAGGATACGACTCCAACAAGGGTTACTTCGTGAGAGTGCCCTTCTTCTGGGCCATCTCCGAAAGCCAAGACGCCACCTTCACCCTCACCCCTTATTCCAAACAGGGCCTCCGGGGTACCCTGGAGTATCGCTATGTCATTGACAAGCGCTCCAAGGGCTACTTCCTGGGAGACTATATGGAACGGCGGAATCCCAAGCGGAAGAAGTGGTCAATCTATTTCAAACATAAGCAATGGTTCAAAAACGACTGGAAACTTTTGGCCAAGGTGGACATCCGCAGCGACGAGAGGTACGCCAGGACTTACCTGGACAACCTGGAGCGCAGGGTAGAGCAATACACCGACTCCTATCTCACCCTCACCAAAAACTGGCAGTACACCCACTTTTACCTGGAATTCAGGGGCAAGAAGGATATGGTAAACAAATACGGAGAAACCACCTACCGACTTCCCCAGCTCAACCTCGCCCTGACCCCCACCCCCTTCCTGGACCCTTTCCCCCTATATTTGGAGGCAGAAAACTCCTTCCTGCGTTACGAAAAGAAAGACTCCAACCTGAACATCAGCCGTCAGGGCATCCGAGCGGATATCTACCCCGCCCTATCTATGCCCATAAAAATTGAAGATTGGTTCACCATAACCCCCAAGGCGGGATTGAGGGAAACCTGGTACAACAAGACCTTGGAAGACGACAACAATCTCAGAAGCAACTCCCAAAGTAGGCTCCTGCCCAGCGGAGAGGTGGCCCTCCGGGGCCCCCAGATGGAGAGGGTCTACCTTCTAAAAGAGGGAAAAAAGATCCAGCACACCGTCATCCCCGAGGTGAGGTACACCTATATCCCACCCAAGGACCAACACGAAATCCCCTTCTTCGACCCTGAGGATTACATCCCCCCCCAAGACTCCTTCACTTTCTCCGTCACCAACTGGATCAACCTTTACACCACAGAGGGAACTACGAGGCTGGCGAAAATCCGCATTGAGCAAACCTACCACGCCCATTTCCACAGAAAAACCAGCCCCACCAAGAGGCCTTTCACCGACCTCCTGGTGGATGTAGACACTGACCTCCTTCCCGCTGTCACCCTGGACACCCAAGTAAAGTACAACGTCTATGGAGAAGGCATAACAGCGTGGGACACCCAGGTCAGCCTCACCAAAAGCATCTTCCGGCTCAAGGGGAGCTACCACTACCAGAAAGAGCCAGGAGAGCGGTTTGCCATACTGGAGCCCGGCATCCGTCTAGGTCCAGTGGACCTGGAGGGTGCCATGAGATACGACCTGAAAAACCACTACTCCAGGGAAAAGGAGATCAAGATGCTCTATACCGGGCCGTGTTGGTCCATCACCGTGGACTACATCCACATAGACAACAGGGGAACAGGGACAGGCAATGAAAAGAAGGTCTCCTTCTTTATCACCCTCAAAGGCATAGGAACGGTGGGTAAAGGGAAGTAACCCCAGTCCTCTCTGGAAAGGAGAGAAAATGGCCGTTCAGCAGTTAGACCTCCGTAGAGAATATCAACACTTTAAAAAAGAGATCGACCAGGCCCTGGCCAAGGTCCTTGCCTCGGGGCGTTTCATCTTAGGAGAAGAAGGACTCAGCTTGGAAGGAGAAGTAACCGCCTACTGCGGCGCAGACTACGGGGTGGGGGTGGCCTCGGGAACTGATGCCCTCCATCTGTCCCTCAGGGCCCTGGACCTCAAGCCCGGTCAGGAGGTGATTCTCCCCTCTTTCACCTTCATCGCCACCGCCGAGGCCGTAGCCTACTGTGGCGCCACCCCTGTCTTCGTGGACATAGACCCCCACACCTTCAACATAGATCCCAACAAGGTAGAAGAAGCCATCACCCCCAAGACCAGGGTGATCCTACCCGTTCACCTCTTTGGGCTTCCCGCCCCCATGAAAGAGTTGGCGGAGTTGGCCGAGATGAAGGAATTGATCCTAGTGGAAGACGCCGCCCAGGCCTTTGGAGCCTCCCTAGGGGAGGAGAAGGTGGGCAGCCTGGGAGACCTGGCCTGCTTCAGCTTCTTTCCCACCAAAAATCTCAATGCTTACGGCGACGGCGGTATGGTCCTCACCTCCAGGGAAGACTTGGCCCAGCGCCTCCGATCCCTGAGAAACCACGGCACCATGGAGCGCTACCTCCATAGAGAAGTGGGCTTCAATAGCCGGTTGGACGAACTCCAAGCGGCTATTTTACGGGTGAAGCTTGGCCATATAGACTGGCTTAACGCCCAGAGGAGGGCCGTGGCCCAAACTTACTCCAGGGCCTTTAAGGGGGTGGTTGAGGTACCCTTGGAACCTCAGGGCTACCACCACGTCTACCACCAGTACACCATCAGGACCTGCCATCGGGACGCCCTCCTATTCCACTTACAGGAAAAAGACATAGGATGCCAAGTCTACTACCCAATCCCCCTCCACATGCAGAAACCCTTCAAAGACTGCCCAAGGGGTTCCATGGAAGAAACAGAGAAGACCGCCCGGGAAGTACTATCCCTTCCCATCCACCCCTTCCTCACTCCCGGCGAGGTGGAAGAGGTGATCCAAGCCGTCCTTTCCTTCTTCTAATCCCCCAAAGCCTGGCGGAGCTTCTCCCCGTACTCCTTGAACTCCTCCTCTCCGTACTGGAGGTGTCTCCAGCCAAACTTCACACCATCGTCGTAAAAGCGGGGAATAACATGGAGATGAGCATGGGCAATCTCCTGACCAGCGACGTCCCCGTTATTCATGAGCAGATGGTATCCATCGGGATCAAAGGCTTTAAGAATTCCTTGGGCCACTTTACGGGCCACCAGAGCCATATCCTGCCACACATCGGGGGGAATCTCCACCACCCTCTCATAGTGATCCTTGGGGAGCACCAATACGTGGCCCTTGTTCAAAGGATATAGGTCCAAAATGGCCACACTCTTGTCCGTCTCGCACACCTTCTGGGCAGGGATCTCTCCCACCACAATTTTGCAAAATATACAGTCCATAAACCACCTCCTCACCCTTTTCCCCGTTCAAGGTTATAAAGTTCCATGTTTCATGTTCTACATCCAGAGAGAAAGATTCAAGGCTCAAACGACATCGAACCCTGAACATCGAACGTTGAACTTAAAATCAACGATCTATGACCTCCACCGCCTCCACCAAATGAAAAGCCTGGGCTTCCACCCCCGCCCGGGCCAGGCATCTGTTGATCTGAAGTATACAAGCGGGACAAGCTGTGAGAACCGCCGAAGCCCCCGTCTCTCTCACACTCCGGGCCTTCATTTCCCCCACCCCCAGGGAAATCTGGGGGTATGCCAGGGCCAGACTCCCTCCGAAACCGCAGCATCTGTTGTAGCCCTCCATCTCCACAAGCCCCTCACCCAGGATCCCCTGGAGAAAAGTGATCAATCCCCTCACCTCCTGGCCCCTACCCAGATGACAGGGCTCATGATAGGTGGCCTTCTTGCCCAGTCTATACTGGAAAGCCCCTTCTCCCGCCTCAAGCATAACCTCCACCACATCCTTAACGGGGATAGACAGGGGATAGACCTCTTTTAGATAGGCCGTACAAGTAGCACAAGCCGTCACCACCATGGATGCCCCGCTCTCTTCCAAGGTTCGGACGTTGAGCTCCTTCAGTCTTTCAGCCCCTTCCCTGTCTCCCATGGCCCGATGGGGATGACCGCAACAGCCCTGGTCAGGTGGCATCACCACCCTGTAGCCCAGCCCCACCAGGGTCTCCACCGTAGCCCAGGCCATGGAGGGATAGACAAAATCCAGAAGGCATCCCAGAAAGAGGGCCACCGTGCCTTTCTCGGCCTTCCCCCAATCTTGGGGACCTTCCCGAGAGAAGGGCTTGGCCAGAGGAGGCACCATGTCCCAGCCTTCAAAAAACGCCATCCTCAAGGCCAATCCTCTATATTGGGGCACCTCCCTACCCCACAAGGGACGGCTCAAAAGACCCAGAGCCACCAGCTTATTTGCCAGGGCCTTGTCTTCCAGCACCTTGCCCAGAATCCGCTTGTAGAGGGGCTTGCCCCTCTCCTGGACCAGTAAAACCCGGGCCTCCTCCACCAACCCCACTACAGGAGCCTTATTGGTACACACCTCTTCACAGGCCATGCAGAGAAGGCAGGTAGAGAGATGGTCCTCCAGGCGCTGGGTAGGCTCCAATCGCCCCTCCCCAAGGGCCTCCACAAGAACAACCCTACCTCGGGCTACGGCCCATTCCCGGTGAAGAAGAGAAAAGGTGGGACAAACGGAACGGCACCTGCCACACCGGACACATCGGGAAAGGGCTTCCTCCCAATCCACTTTACTCTTCATAGAGACTTACCTAATACTGGAGCACGAGATGGCGCAAGGGAAGAAAAAGATTTACACCTTAGGCACCAGCAATCGAACTCTGGAGGAGTTCTTGGAAATCCTCCGGGTCTACGCCATCCGCCAAGTGGTAGACGTGAGGCGCTTCCCCAGCAGCCAATACCCCTGGTTCAACAAAGCCCCCTTGACCCGAGCCCTCCAAAGGAGGGGAATATCCTATCACCACCTAAGGGAAGAACTGGGAGGTTACAGGCGGGGCGGCTACCAGGCCTTCACCCAGACCCCGGACTTTCAAAAGGCCCTAAAAAAACTGGAAACCCTGGCCTCCCATGCCCCCACCGTCATAATCTGCGCCGAAAGGCTCCCCTGGCGCTGTCATCGCCGGTTCATCACCCAGGCCCTGGAAGAGACGGGCTGGAGGGTTGTGCACATTCTGGAAAAGGACCGAACGTGGCAGCCATCAAAGGAACAACCTACCCTCTTCCCCAGGGAAGAGATTTGACCTTCCCAGCCCTTTCTGGTGGGATAAAGAAAAACTACGGGAGGACCCCATGAGGCTCACCTTTTTGGGCGGCGTCCAAACAGTGACAGGTTCCTGCTACCTCCTGGACACCAAAGGGGGCAGGGTGCTGGTGGACTGCGGCATGTTTCAGGGTCACTTGGAAGAGAGGAACTGGCGGCCTCTGGCCTTTGACCCCAGAGAAATAGACGCCATCCTCCTCACCCATGCCCACATAGACCACAGCGGGTTTATCCCCCGCCTAGTGAAACTGGGATTCTCGGGCAGGATTATCGCCACCAAAGCCACCCTGGACCTGTGCCAGATCATGCTCATGGACTCAGCCCACCTCCAAGAAGTGGAAGCCCAACACCTCACCAAGAAGAATCTGCGAAAAGGCAAGGCCCCCGTGGACCCCCTTTACACCGTGGCCGATGCCGCCCGGGCCTTTCCCCTATTTCATCCTGTAAAATACGGAGAGGAGGTGGATGTTGTCTCCGGGCTGAAGGCCACCTTCATAGATGCCGGCCATATCCTGGGCTCCTCCATCATCCTGGCCCATGTCCAGGACGAACAGGGGACCTTGGATATAGCCTTTTCGGGAGATCTGGGTCGCTACCAGGGACTCATCCTTAGAAACCCCACTCCCTTAACCAGGGCCCATGTGCTGCTGGTGGAATCCACTTACGGCAACCGATTCCACAAGAGCCTGGAAGCCAGCGAAGAGGAGCTCATCGAGATCATCAACCGGGCCCATGAAGAGAAGGGCAAGGTCCTCATCCCTTCCTTTGCCGTAGGCCGGACCCAGGAGATCCTCTACATCCTGAACAAGGCCCACAATGAGGGGCGTATACCGTCCATTTCCGTCTATCTCGACAGCCCCCTGGCCATAGCCGCCACAGAAATCTTCCAGCATCACCCCGAGTGCTTTGGCAAAGAAACCCTAGACCTCATGGAAAGAGACCCCTATCCCTTTTCCTTCCCCGGTTTTAAGATGGTGCGGAGCGCCGAGGAATCCAAGGTTCTAAACAACATAGAAGAAGGAGTTATCATTGCAGGCTCGGGCATGTGCACCGGGGGCAGGATAAAGCACCACCTGAAACACAACCTCTGGAAGGAAAACACCCACATTATCATTGTGGGCTTTCAAGCCCAGGGCACCCTGGGCAGAAGGCTAGTGGACGGGGCACCCAAAGTCAAGATCTACGGCGAAGAAATTGAGGTTAGGGCCCACATCCACACCCTTGGAGGCTTCTCGGCCCACGCCGACCAGGAGGAACTCCTCCACTGGCTAAATCAGTTTGAAACTCCCCCCCTCATCACTTTCGTGGTCCATGGGGAAGAGGAGGGATCCACCATCTTCTCCCAGAAGGTTCAGGACACCTTGGGCTGGAAAACCCACTTGCCTACCCTGGGAGAGAGCGTCGACCTGTCTCCCCAGGCTATCGGCCCCTTCCATCCCCCCAAAGTGGAGGTGGTCGTCCCCAGAGATCTGGAGGAAGAGTTCCAGGATCTGGAAGGCATCCTGGGCCATCTACAAGACCAATTGGAGAAGTGGAGACAACACCCCTACCAACCTGCCCTCAGAGAACGTATGACCCGCTTAATCCGCCTTTTAAGGCGAGTAGAGAAGGAGTTGAAAGGGTAATGAAAGGAAAACTCATAAAAAGGTTAGAGAAACTCCTGGGAGAAGAGAACGTTACTACGCGCCTGGAGGATCGTCTCTGTTACTCCTTTGATGCCACCCGGGAGGAGTTCCTCCCCGACGTGGTGGTCTTCCCCAAAGGTCCAGAGGAAGTGGCCCAAATCATGGAGTTGGCCTGGAAAGAGGATATACCTGTAATCCCTCGGGGAGCAGGCTCAGGTTTCTCGGGCGGTTCCTTACCCGTCAAAGGTGGCATGGTGGTCTCCACGGAGAGGATGAACCGCATCCTGGAGATAGACGAGAAGAACCTCGCGGCCCTGGTAGAACCCGGCGTAGTGACGGGCGAACTCCAGCAGACCGTGGATGCCCTGGGTCTCTTCTACCCCCCTGATCCTGCCAGTCTGACCTTCAGCACCTTGGGGGGCAACGTGGCAGAAAACGCCGGGGGGCCTCGAGCAGTCAAGTACGGTGTCACCCGGGATTATGTCCTAGGTATAGAGGCCATCCTCCCCGGGGGAGAAAGGATCACCACAGGCCGAAAGGTGGTGAAGGACGTAGTGGGCTATGACCTCACCCGCCTCCTGGTGGGCTCAGAAGGCACCCTGGCCTTTTTCACCCGCATTCTTCTCCGTCTCCTACCCCATCCCCAAGCCACGGGCACCCTCCTGGCCCTATTCTCTTCCAGAGAACAGGCAGGGGAAGCTGTAGCCGCCGTTATTCACTCCCGTATCCTACCCACAGCCATGGAGTTCGTGGACCGGGGGGCCCTGGACGCTGTCAAAAAATACGCCGGGATAGAAATGGGAGACCAGGCCCAAGCCCTCCTTCTCATCGAGGTAGACGGGGAGGAGGCACTAGTACCCCGCCTCCTGGAGCGGGTGGCAGAGGTCTGCCAACAAGTGGGTGGGACCACCCGGGTAGCCAAGGATCAAGCCGAAGCCCAGGAGCTATGGCTGGCCCGAAGGGCCATCTCTCCCGCCATAGCCCAGATAGCGCCCACCAAGATCAACGAAGACATCGTGGTGCCCAGAAGTGAACTCCCCCGGGCCCTGGCCCGCATAGAGGCATTGGAAGAGAAGTATGGTCTACCCATCATCTGTTTCGGCCACGCCGGAGACGGCAACATACACGTAAATATCATGACAGATAAGAGGGACCCCGAGAAATGGGCCAAGGCCCAGGAGGCAGTGAAGGAGGTCTTTGCCATCACCCTGGAGCTAGGCGGCACCCTCAGCGGAGAACACGGCGTGGGCATCACCAAGGCCCCTTACCTCCCCATGGAACTCTCCCCCCAGGTCATGGAACTCATCAAGGGGATCAAGAGGGCTTTCGATCCCAAAAACATACTCAATCCGGGCAAAATGGGTCTGGATTAGACCAGGGCATTCCTGACCTTGCAGCTCACTCCTTCACTTTAGAGGAAAAGAGGGATCGTCCCGTGACGCGCAGAATGGCAGGACATAAAACCCGAATGGTCCACTTCTACCACGAAGCCGGCTCAAAAGAATTGTACCCCGTATGCAAAGGCCATCTAGAAGAGAGCAGGGATGTTTTGGACAGAATGCCAAGGTGGACGAAAAGCCTCTAAATACATTCTTTTTCTAATCTTTTAGGAAGTCAGGTCCCCTGAACATACCCTCCCAAACTCACCGGGAAAAGCCATCCTATTCAGGACTTCCCCCATTTTTGGTCTTATGGGTCAGGGCGAGGCGTTCCGACCGCAGAGATGATAGCTCATAGTTCATAGCTCGTAGTTCATGGTTCATAGCTCATAGTTGCTATCAGCCATGAGCCATGGGCAAGGGAGGAATGCCCCGCCCTTTCACTTGTTGGAAAGAAAAAATCCAGGATTCTGAACAT
>JAJSAC010000016.1 GCA_024274915.1 Thermodesulfobacteriota bacterium | reverse complement strand
GTTTAATTCATCACGTTATATATTCAGCCATTCTTCTCTGGTTATGCCTGCCTGCTTCAGGATTCGGGATAAAAGATCCACCCCTATCACCTGTTTATGAGGGTTAGGTATGGCCAGCCTGGTGGAACCTTTCACCATATAGAGATGTTTACCTCCGCGGTATGGCCCCTCAAATCCCAACTTTCTGAGCTTGTAAACCAGCTCCCTGTGAGATATCGGAGCCAGTTTAGACATTGACTTCCTCTACCTCATCAATGGAAACACTGCCTATGGCAGGTATGGGGAGCCCCTTTCGTAAACTCAACACCAACCACCCTTCCAATACCTCCTTCAGTTTGGCCCTGCATTCTTCCAGGGTCTTGCCAGTAACCCATACTCCTGGAAGCAAAGGGATTTCCCCGTAATAAGGTTCCTCGTCCTCTATGATCTCATAATGGGCATTCTTCATAGCCTCTTCTATGTATTCACTGATCACTCCAGCATCCCCCCTCTTTTCTGTTTCAAATCTATTTTCTCATGTCAGTCTTTTACAAGGCCCTGATGATAATAGCAATTTAGCTCATAGTTCATAGATCATGGCGACTCATGCTTCCAGTCCCCGGTCTGTCAATCCGTGTAAAAGTGTTTGCGAAGGTCCGAGATGGAGATAAATCTGCTTGCTTGCCTGATTATCGCCTTGAGGGTACCCCTGTCCAATTCAGGGTGTTGGGGAATAGTCAGAACTTGCTTGTCACCATCAGGACCAACTCTTCTCAATTTCACGTGACTTCCTTTTTGAGAATGAACAACAAATCCCAAGCCTTCAAAAATCTTGATTACGTCCCTACCCGACAGCCGTCTCAGTCTGCTCATACTCGGGTTCCACTTCTAAAGTGACCAACAAAGTAGGATCCTTAGCCAATCCCCACTGGGAAAGGTCCTCACCCTCCAGGTGCAACCTTACAGCCTCCTTCAGATTTTCAATGGTCTCGTCCAGAGTTTTTCCTTGAGTCACTACAGCAATCTCCATACACTCCGCCACAAAGCCTTCTTCCCCTGGATAGACTAGTGCGTTTATTACCTTTCTAAGCCTCATACATTACCCCCTTAAACCACAAACACCGCCAATGACATTTTTATTTATCTTTATCCTATCCCCTTTCAACTAACCTCGCAAATCTGGTTGGAAAGGCGGTAAGGCGAGAAAGGAGATCTGATTCATGGCTGGTGGCTCATAGCGAATTGGCTGATAGTTCATAGCTCATAGTTCATAGCTGATGGTTCATGGCTCATGGCGAGTTGGCTCATAGTTCATGGCTCGTAGTCTTTTAGGCAAATGATTTTTAGCTCCTGGATTTGTTGGCCGATATATCTATCAACCCCAGAGATCCGCTATATTTTAAAAAGGATATAAACTTTTCGACCAAATCCCTTCTTCCCGCTTTCACAGGTTTGGGTAACACTTCCGTCATTGTCACCACTGAAGAAAAAGTCTCTACATTCCTTTCTTCAAGGATATCGACTATTCTCCTCATCAGTGGACCAAATAGTGGATGAGCCCCTATGTAATAGATGATGGGAGCGGTATCTATGAAAATGCTACCAAGCTTCTCCAGCTCTTCTGATAATCCCATCACCTCTCTTCTCTCATGGTATCCACGTATTCCTGGGCGTCCTCTCTCCAGAGTCCCCGGCCCAGTCCATACAACTCCTGCCAACCAATTTTCAGAACCTTGTGCCTCTTTTCCCTCAGCCTGCGAATCAACCTTTCCAGTAACTCAAACTGCTCCTGAGCTGACAGACTCTCCAGGTCTTTTTCTATCTTTTTCACCAAAGATCCATTCCCCATCCTTGCTTCTCCACGGCACTTAAATTTCTACCTTCCAATATAACCGTTTATTGCGAGCAATACCATGGCTCGTGGCTGATATCCTACACCCTGTAGATTTGACTTCTGTGGCCCACAAAATGAACTATTATCTCCAGTTTGTCTCTATCCACTTCGTATATTACCCGCCAATTGCCAATCCTTAGCTTATAAAATCCTTTCAAAGTACCCTTCAGGGGCAAAGGCTTTATATAATCGAAGCTTTCAGAAAGCCACTCCAGCTTATCGAGAATGCAAGCACCGATCTCTCAGTCTATATCTCTAAGGGATTCCAGAGCCTTGGGAAGCAGTATCACCCTATAAGTCGACATTAATAACCCAAAACTTCCCTGGCTTCTTCTAATGTCACACCCTTTCCTTTTTCTTTGTCTTCAATGCTGCGTTCCAGTAGCTCCTTTATCTCCGGGCGGACTTCAAGACCATAATCGGGATCAAAAAACTCTTCTAAAACTTCCCGCAGGAGAGTTTTGACTTTTTCTTGCTTTAAAGTTGCATTCTTTCCCATATCAACTACCTCCACCGACTTCCGGTAAACAAACTATATGTCTGTAATTCCCCAAACTCAAGCAAACCGGGCACATCGGGTCCCCCACATCCGGCTGATGGCTGATGGCGAATTAGCTCGTGGCTGATAGCGATTTAGCTGATGGCTGATGGTTCGTGGTGCAATATCCACCGCCACACCGGCACGAAGACCACTTCCTTTCCCTCTAACTCCTCTCTTCCCTTATAATCATAGGTCAGGATGGTGGCCTTGTTCACCTTGAACTCTCCCATGGCTTTAGCCAGGGCCTTGAGTTCCCTTTTACGGGTGCGGTCCTCACCCACGTCGTAGCAAACCTGATAAAGAGCCTCTACCTGGTCACCATCACGGACAAGAAAGTCCACCTCGTAGCCCCTTTTGTCTGACCAGTAATATACATCTTTGGAGCGCCTTTTAAGCTCCCAGAAAACCAGATTTTCCAGGAGATTTCCTTGATCACGAGAAGTGCGAAAGGAGACTGCATTCCTCAAGCCATTGTCTATTATGTATATTTTCCTGGGATACTGGAGCTGATCCTTCACCGAGTACGAGAATATGGGAACCTCTTCACACATGAAGGCCGACCTGGCCATTCCCATATACTCGATCAGGGTGGTCTTGCTCCCCGGATAGCCTATGGACCTCAAAAAGTTGTGGGCCTTTCCGTAACTGAAGCGGTCGCTCATACTCTGGACGACGAGCTTTAAAAAGTTTTCGAAGAGGCGCACGTTCCTGATCTGGAAACGCTCTATTATGTCCCTATAGAAGATGGCCCTGTAGTACTCCCTTAAAAGTTCCAGCTTATGCTTTTCCAGGACCACCTGGGGAAACCCACCAAACTCCATATATTCGTTGAAAAGCCTCAGAAGCTGATTTTTACGGGGACTGTAGGCCAGCCTATCCACATCCCCGGGTTCAAAACCCTTGAAACCCAGGAACTCCTTGAACCCCAGGGGATAAAGGGTATGGGAAAGGGTCCGCCCCCTGAGGGCAGTGGCTATTTCCGAAGAGAGAAGTTTGGAGCTTGAGCCAGTGATGAAGACCCGGAGGCCTCTCTCTTTATCGTGTAGCCTCCGCACCGTTGCCTCCCAGTTGGGGATGTTCTGAACCTCATCGAGAAAGAAATAGACGGGATGTTCGGAATCATGGGAAAAGTGCTGGTGGAAAACATCCAGAAGAACCGAGAGTTCATTGCCCTCCAGAGGAAGGAGGCGATCGTCTTCGAGGTTTATATAGATGATGTTTTCTTTGGAGCACTCCTGGAGAAGCTCCCTTATCATCTGGTAAAAGAGAAAGGTCTTGCCTCCCCTCCTCACCCCCGCCAGGGCAAAGACCAAACGGGTCTCCCTCCACCCGGAAGGCAGACTCCTGGGAACCAGGTCAGGGATATCGCCCTCAAACCACTCGGTGAGGAGATACCTCAGCTTCTCACCCACTTTTTCCATCACATAGTCCTGTATACCGTACGATATAAAGGTATTATCATACACTTTATGAAACGACAATGCTGATGGCTGATGGCTCGTGGCTCATGGTCGATAGTTCATGGTTCATAGTTCATAGCCTGGGCCAGTTTTTCCTGGTACCACTGGTAGATAATGGTGATGCCTTCTTCCAGGGTTATTCGGGGCTCCCAGCCCAGGGCCCTTATGCGTGATATGTCCAGGAGCTTTCTGGGGGTTCCGTCGGGTTTAGTGGTGTCCCAGGCGACTTCTCCCTGGAAACCCACTATGGCCTTCACCATGTCTGCCAGCTCTCTGATGGTGATATCCTCTCCTGTGCCTACATTGACAAACTCTCCCAGGTCCCGGGCATGGTAGTTTTCCATGAGATGGACACAGGCCCCGGCCAGGTCGTCCACGTGGAGGAACTCCCGCCGGGGACTCCCCGTGCCCCACAAGACCACTTTGTCGGGATAGATGCCGAAGGAAGCCAAGTAAGACAGGAGACGGGGGACGGGAGGCGGGTGGATGGGTGGATGGGTGGATGGGTGATTTCCAAAGGTCTCCAGGTCTTTCTGAAGGAGCGGGTAATCTTCCCGGGCCAGGAGCCTGGCCAGGTGGAACTTGCGGATGAGGGCGGCCAGGACATGAGAGTTGACCAGGTCAAAGTTGTCGTTGGGACCATAGAGGTTGGTGGGCATGACCGCCAGGTAGTCGGTGCCGTACTGGCGGTTGTAAGCGGCACACATCTTGATACCCGCTATTTTGGCTATGGCGTAAGGCTCGTTGGTAGGCTCCAGCCTGCCGTCCAGGAGATACTCCTCCTTCATGGGCTGGGGAGCAAACTTGGGATAGACACAGGAACTGCCCAGAAACAAAAGCTTTTCAACACCATATTCATAAGCCGAATGAATGACGTTGGTCTCAATGGCCAGGTTGATGTAAATGAAATCGGCCGGATAGGTGCTGTTGGCCAGGATACCTCCCACCCTGGCTGCGGCGAGATAGACATGGGCAGGTCTCCGGGAAGAGAGGAAAGCCTCCACCTCGGCCTGGCGGGTGAGGTCCACTCTATAGAAAGTGGGCTCAGGGCCCAGGGCTAAAGGCGAAAGGTGGGACTTTGATGGATCTCGAGAGAAGTGGGTGGCCATCACGTGCATATAGCCACCCTTCAGGAGTCGGCGGACTATAGCGCTTCCCACCAGACCCGTGCCTCCACAGACAAGGACTTTAGGGGTTAGAAACATAGAAAATTTACCCTCGAATCTATAGGAACACTACTTATAAACGTTCCCTCTGGTCCTTATCCTTACCACCAGAACCGTTCCATCCACTAAAGTAAATAAAACTCTATATTTACCAACTCTAAGCCTATACACATCATTCTCTCCTTGAACACTTTTCACATCCCCCCACGCCCCCTCCGCCAATCTAAATAAAGCAGAGTCGATAAGAACCTTGTAATCTTTAGGTAGCTTCTTGTAGTCTTTTACGGCATTCTTTGAAAACTTTACCTTATATTTTCCCAAGATACTGACTCGCCCTTCTCGAATTCTGACCTCGCTTCTTCTACCGCTTTCCTTTCCTCTGAACTCAGAGGTCCCGTTTCATAATCGACTAAAACCCTCCAGAGTATATCCGCTAAAGTATCTTCTGGGAGTGCCTTCAGCATCGCCACCAAGGTTTCCACGGGCAAGCTGACGGTCTTGGTTACTTCATTTTCCATGAAATCCTCCATATTTCATAATATTCTAGTACTCCAAGCAACGCCTGTAATTGAAGCCGCCGTTCTCCAGGTGGACGTCCCTCCGGGCCTCCTTAAGATCGGCCTGGGCCATCTCCCTCACCAGTTCCTGAAAGGTGACCCTGGGTTCCCATCCAAGGAGCCTTTTGGCCTTGGAAGGGTCTCCCAGGAGATAGTCCACCTCCGTGGGGCGGAAATACCTGGGGTCCACCTCCACCACCACATCCCCTGGCCTAACACAAACATCCCCTTTTACGGCGGAGACCACCCCTTTCTCGTCCACACCCTCCCCCTTCCACTCCAGCTCCATGCCCAGCTCCCTGAAGGCCAGCTGGGCAAACTCCCTGACGGAGTGGGCCTCTCCCGTGGCCACCACGAAGTCTTCGGGCTCATGGTGCTGAAGGATGAGCCACATGGCCTCCACGAAATCCCTGGCATGACCCCAATCCCTCACGGCATTGAGGTTCCCCAGGTAGAGCTTCTTTTGAATGCCCAGGGCAATCCTGGCCGCCGCCCTGGTGATCTTGCGGGTGACGAAGGTCTCTCCCCTGATGGGGGATTCATGGTTGAAGAGGATTCCGTTGCTGGCAAAGATCCCATAAGCCTCCCTGTAGTTCACCGTCACCCAGTAAGCGTAGACCTTGGCGGCACCGTAAGGGGAACGGGGATAGAAGGGGGTGGTCTCCCTCTGGGGAACCTCCCGAGCCTTGCCGAACATCTCGCTGGTGGAGGCCTGGTAGAAACGGGTCTTCTTCTCCAGACCCAGGAGACGGACGGCCTCCAGGAGCCTCAGGGTGCCCAGGGCATCGGAGTTGGCCGTGTACTCGGGGGTCTCGAAGGAGACCTTCACGTGGCTCTGGGCCCCCAGGTTGTATATCTCATGGGGCTGGATGGCCTGGATGAGGGCTATGAGGTTGGTGGAGTCGGTGAGATCCCCGTAATGGAGGAAGAAGCGCACATTCTCCTCGTGGGGGTCCTGGTAGAGATGGTCTATGCGGTCGGTGTTGAAGAGGGAGGTGCGCCTCTTTATCCCGTGGACCACATACCCCTTTCCCAGGAGGAGCTCGGCGAGATAAGCCCCGTCCTGTCCGGTGATGCCTGTTATGAGAGCTACCTTTGGCATGTCTGGTTCCTCTGGTTTATTTGGTTGATCTGGTTCATCTGGTTGGTCTGGTTCCTACTCCTTACCCCTTAATCCTCCAATCTTTAATCCTTCCCACCTTCTTACCTTCTGCTGCCCTTACCCCTTACTCACTCTCCGGTCTATCTGGTTGTTGTTAATTGCTAAAAGGCACAACCAAACCCTCCTCTCTGGCTGCCCTGTTCAAGGCGGAATCGAAGCAGGCAAAAGTCACATTGAAATCGACGGCTCTGCTAATCAACAGGGCAGAGGCAAGATGGATGGCGTCGAAACCCCGTAGAGGGTACCTCAACAGGACCTCTTCCACTGTGCGATTAAGCTCCAGCGTTATGGGAACCAGCACAAAGCTGGTGTATTCCGCCTTGAACTCCGAGATGGTCTTGAGACACTGGACCTCAGAAAATAGGCCCTCTCTTCGTCTGCGACAAAAGGCAGATAAACACTCCGCCAGGGCCACCGCGGAAGTGACTACATCCGTAGCCTCATCCCAGAGGGCATCGACCTTGTCGGTCCCTTCCTCCTCCACATACCGCTTCACCAAAGCCGAGGAATCCAGATACAAAATCACCGACGGTCCTCAATCACTGCGTCGGAGAAGGGAGTCCCCTGGACACGAACTCGCACAGGTTTCCCACCAGGCTTCTTCCACTGCTGAGGCAAAGTCACATACCCCTTATCCGCCAACTGGAGGAGAGCAGCCTTAACCTCTCCACCATTCTCCGCCCTTTCTACAGGCACAATTCGAGCAATCACCTTACCACGTTCAGTAATCAAAAGCTGCCTACCCTGCTTAACCCCTTTAAGATAACGGCTCAGGTGAAGCCTCAACTCGCGAACACCAACTTTTTCCATGGTTTTCTCCAGTTATTGTTACTACAATGTATAAATCATGTGACTACTCTGTCAATCAGATGCATTTTGGTTTATCTGGTTTATCTGGTTTATCTGGTTCATTTGGTTGGTCTGGTTTATTTGGTCTGCCTGGTTGATCTGGTTTGTTTGGTTGATTTGGTTCATCTGGTTGGTTTGGTTCCTAATCCTTACCCCTTAATCCTTTACTCCTTAATCCCTTCTTTCCATCCCTATGCCTTCCTTCGCCTTTGAAGAGCTTTTTCCCATTCCCATGCCGTTTTGATGATATAGGCCAGGTCGTCGTACTGGGGTTGCCAGTGGAGCTCTTCTCTGATCCGGGAGGAGTCAGCCACAAGGGCCGGGGGATCCCCTTCTCGCCTTCCCGACTCCACCACAGGAAAATCAATACCCATCACCTCCTTGGCCTTATCCACCACCTCCCTCACCGAGTAACCGTGGCCGTACCCACAATTGTAGACGCGGCTATCCCCCCCCGAAAGGAGGTATTCCAGAGCCAGAGTGTGGGCATGGGCCAGGTCGTCCACGTGGATGTAGTCGCGGATGCAGGTGCCATCGGGAGTAGGGTAATCGGTACCGTAGATTTCCAGCCTGTCTATCTGTCCCAGGGCCGTCTTGAGGGCCCGGGTGATGAGATGGGTGGGCCCAGGAGAAACCTGACCGATCCTGCCCTGGACATCGGCCCCTGCCACGTTGAAGTAACGCAGAGACACATAGCGAAAGGGATAGGCCCGGGTGCAGTCAGCCAAAATCTTCTCCACCAGAACCTTGGACTGACCGTAGGGATTGATAGGCTCCAAAGGAGCTCCCTCGTCTATGGGAATCTCCTGAGGCTCACCGTAGACTGCCGCTGTGCTAGAGAAGATGAAGCTCTCCACGCCAAACTCCAGGCAGGTTTCCAAGAGATTCACTGCGTTCACTGTGTTGTTTCTGTAGTACTTTAAAGGATTCCTCACCGACTCGGGCACCACGACGTGGGCGGCAAAATGCATGACGGCCTTGGGTTTGTAGTGATTAAAAACATCCCTGAGCTTCTCCCTGTCGGCCAGATCGGCTACCACCAGATCACCGTAAAGGACAGCCCAGGGATGCCCCGTGCTCAGATTGTCATAAGTAACAACCCGATAACCTGCCTCGCCCAGGGCCTTCACCACGTGAGAGCCTATGTAGCCAGCACCGCCAGTGACTAGAATACAGGTAGAGGTTGAGGTAGAGGTAAAGTTCATTGAGAAGCCTTTTTCAAAGTAATGATCACCTTATTTAAATCATGGTAAAGACTATTTAAAATTCGGCTAAGCTTCTCTGCTTCGTTCTCACTTATGTAACCTACTCTCCTGCCATATTCCAGGTGACTTTGAGTCTCAGTCACAGAACCCCTGGAAATGTAGTAAAAGTTTATTTTGTCATACGTGTGATTCCTACCAAAGGCCTCTGCTATATTAGCGGATATACTCAAGGCCGATCTTCTTATTTGAGAAGTGAAACTATAATCCTCTTTTTTAGGCAAATCCTCTGTGAGCCTGAAAATCTTTTCTGCAACTTCCATTGCTTTAAAATTTTCATACATCAACCCTCTTCCTTTGCCTCTACCTGCTTTTATGTGGTGTGGACAGCCTCCGGCCATTTGGGGTCTGAAAGCCCCACGAGGAAAGCAAGGTGGTTTTATACAGGAGAAGGAAGAAAAAATCAACAAAAATATACTTCTTTTTTACGAGGAATCAAGACAAAGTTTTTTGGAATACTAAGAAAAATCCCTTAATAAAACTTCAGGAACCCAATAGAAATGAAAAATAAAATCTGTGCTTAAGGTACAGATTAAAGGTCCACCACTTCCACATGACCAGGATCTAAAGTGACAGAAACAGACCGGCCCAGGAGAGTGACGTTCACCACCAGGCGAAAGCCTTTCCTGTCCACTTCCTTCAAAACCCCCACTGCCCCGGCAAGAGGACCCTCTACTATCCTCACCCACCGGCCCTCCACGAGCTCAGGTAAAAGGGTGAGATGGGAGCCTCTAGAAACAAGGATCTTCAAAGACTCCACCTCCCTGTCCTCCACGGGCTGAGGGGTACCGTTGAAGGAGATCAATCCCAGGATACCAGGGGTCCTGAGGATCCGGATGTGGCTGGCGGGCTCCAGGGTTGTCCTTACAAAGAGGTAGCGGGGAAAGAGGGGAAGGTCTACCACCTTTTTCCTGGATTTATAGCGCCTCACCTTCCTCTGCAGGGGGAGATAAACCTCCACATTCAAGCCACCAAGCCACCGGGCAGCTTCTTTCTCATGGCGAGGCCTGGTAAAAGCCACATACTAACGTTCCACATTCCACCTCCCCCAGAAAAACCATGGTGCGAGAGGCGGGACTCGAACCCGCACGCCCAAGGGCACTGGATCCTAAGTCCAGCGCGTCTACCAGTTCCGCCACTCTCGCACTGCGGACATAGGAAGTTAATAGGGACCCGCTCCCCAGGTGTCAAGGGAGAGGGAACAGGGCTTCCCCCATTTTTGCTCTTATGGGGCAGGGCGGGGCGTTCCGACCGCAGAGATGATAGCTCATAGTTCATGGTTCAATGCTCATAGTTGCTATCAGCCATGAGCCATGAGCAATCAGCAATCAGCCATGGGCAAGGGAGGAATGCCCCGCCCTTTCACTCGTTGGAAAGAAAAAATCCAGGATTCTGAACATGACGCCTTTACCAGGAAGGGAATTTTGGGGGAAGTCCTGGCTCTCACCC
>JAJSAC010000015.1 GCA_024274915.1 Thermodesulfobacteriota bacterium | reverse complement strand
CCGTTGACACTCCACTCCGGGACATGTAACCCTATCCCCCGATGATAAGGTTCCTATCACCTTCTCATAAGGAGGGGAAAACTTTTGAAGAGGGTTCTTTGCTTTCTGGTAACCCCTTTACTGCTAACAGCATGGACAATCCCTTCCCACGCTCGAACCATCCGAAAAGACACTATCCAAGCCTATACCTATATCATTGAAGCCCAACTTCTCCGCATGGAAAGAACGGACCCTAGAAAGATCCTGCCCCTTTACGAGAAGATCGTCCAGGCCCTTCCCACACCCCAGAGTTACATAGATTACGCCCATCTACTCTTAGAAACAGGGAAACTGAAGAAGGCTTTAGAAGTATTAGAGGAAGGCGTTCAGCGTTTCCCCGAAAACTCCAGACTCCCCTTCCTCCTAGGCGAGATCTACCTTAATCTTGGAAGGAAAAACCGGGCCCTGTTTTACCTCAACCAGGCCCTTAAAGCAGATCCCCAAAAACAAGAGGCGTACCAGAAACTGGCAGAGCTTTACCTGAGGGACAAGAACTACGACGCCGCTTTTGCCATATTTGAGAGATGGAAGAAGAGTATACCACCCTCCCCTCTCCTCTACACCGCCTGGGGGAAAACTTACCTGGCCATAGGCCTCTATTCCCAGGCCCTAGATAAGTTCAAGAAGGCCCTGAAGTATGACCCTGAAGACGAAGAAGCCCTCAAATACTTGGCTATCACATACCAACTTACGAAAAAGGGTACCAAGGCCATAGAAGTCTATAAAAAGCTTTTGGAACTGAATCCCTCCTCTCCCGAAATCACAGACCGCCTGGGGAGGCTCTACCTCCGGGAAGGACGCAAAAAAGAAGCCCTGAAACTATATATGGGGCTCCTAAAACACCACCCGGGCCAGCCCCAGTTGGTGGGGAGAGTGGTCTCCATCCTGGTGAACATGGGAAAAAAGGAAGAAGCCCTCAAAGTTGCAGATCAGGCCCTGAAAACAAACAGGAAAGAATTGAAACTCCTTATACTGAAAGGGGCCTTACTGGAAGACCTGGGAAAAAGAAGGGAAGCCTTGGAATTGTACAAGGGATTCCTCAGGGAAAACCCCCAGGAACCCAGCATTTACGCAGAAATAGCCAGAATCTACTGGAAAGAGGGGAAGCAGAAGCTGGCCTTTGAAATACTGAGAAAGGCCCTGGTGAACAATCCCGACAGTCCCATGATCTATAATGCCCTGGCCACCCTCTACAATGAGGCAGGGAAGAAGGGAAAAGCCTTGGCCAACGCCGCCTACGCCGTGGTCCTTGACCCCAAAGACCCCCAACTTCTCTTCTCCCTTGGGGCCATGTTGGAGAGGCAGGGCAAATGGAAAAAAGGAGAGAAATTCTTGAAGAAAGCGCTGAAACTGGCCCCCAGAAACCCCTCCATCCTCAACTATCTCGGTTACATGTATATAGACAGGGGAGTGAAACTGAAGGAAGGCATCGCCCTGGTGAAGAAAGCCCTTAAGGTGAAACCCAACAACCCCTACTATCTAGACTCCCTTGCCTGGGGCTTCTTCAAACTGGGCAAGGTGAAGGAGGCCCTAAAAATCCAAGAAAAGGCCCTGAAACTGGCCAAAAAGGCCAACCCCATCATACTGGGCCACATGGCAGCCATCTACAACGCTTTAGGAATGAAAGAGAAGGCTCGGGAGTACTACAAGAAGGCCTTGGCCCATATAAACAGTAAGGAGCTGGCACCCTGGGAGAAAAGAGAGATCATCTCCGGCGCCAAATCGGTAGGGCTCTCCTGGCCTTGACCATCCTGGCGGTAGGTTGCGCCCCCCACCGTCCTCCCTTCCCTGTCGTCATTCCCACCACCTACAGGGCAGTGGGGACCTTCCAGTATAAGGGGTCCAACAAGCACTTCAGTGGCATGTGGGATATGCTCTACAAGGGTCAAGGGGGGTACCGCATTGCCCTCTACAGTTCTCTGGGCACCTTGGAAGCCTGTGTCTCTTTCCAGGGCAAAAAGTTCATCCCCTGCGGAGGAAAAGGCCTAGCCAGCACAGAGGTCCTGAAGATCCTCCCCCCCACCCTTTTAGCCCATCTCCCCGAAGTGCTCCTGGGTCACCTCCCCCAGGGGAAAACCCAAAAGGACTCCCATGGCCGAACGGTAGAAGCCCGCCTCACGGTGGGAAAGGCCTCCTGGACCGTCTCCTACCAACACTACCTGGAAGAAGGGGGCACCCAGTACCCCACCCTCGTGGAAATAAAGGGGCAGGAAGTAGCCTTGAGGATCAGGATAGAGGAGATGATTCCAAACTGGACTCCATCTCCTGGATAAAAGGATCCAGTAATGCAAACTTGGTCTTGAGACTGGAGCGGTTCACCACCAGCCTGGCCGTTATCTCGGCAACGGTCTCCACCTCTTCCAGACGATTCTCCCTCAAGGTCCTACCAGTAGAAACCAGATCCACTATCTGATGGGCCAGCCCTGTCAGGGGAGCCAGCTCCACCGAACCGTAGAGCTTGATGATCTCCACAGCCACTCCCTTGGAATGGTAATGGGTCCGGGCTATCCTAGGATACTTGGTGGCTACCCTCAACCCCACCCTATCTCCCAGATCCAGTTCCATGTCCATGGGCTGGGCTACCACTATCCGACAATAGCCAAAGCCCAGGTCCAAGGGCTCATAAAGATCGTACTCCCCTTCCATGAGCACGTCCTTACCCACAATCCCCAAATCCGCCGCCCCGTACTCCACATAGGTTGGTACATCCTGGGACCGCACTATATAGAAGATGAACCTGTACTGGGGAAAAGAAAAGACCAGACGTCTGCTCTCCCTCAACATGGGCGAGAGATTGTAACCCATGTGAGAAAAGAGTTCCGCCGCCTCTTCCATAAGCCTACCCTTGGGCAGGGCAATGCGTATCTCTCCCGCCATCTCCATCTCCTCCTTACTTCCTCCCCCTCCTCATTCCTTCACCAGGGAACCCAGCCCAGTTCCCAGGGTCCCCCCATCCCTAAACCTTTCTTTATCACCCTATCTGTCTCTACAGCCAACCCTCTAAAGGGTACCAATCTATCCACCCCATCTCGCCATACCTCCCAACACTTCTCCCCCAAATCAAAGAAGGAGAGGCCAAAGAGAGAAGGCTTAACGGAAGGCGAACTCCCCAGATCCCTGGAGAGAATGGGAAAGGGAAAAGGTGCCAGTGGCCCCCGAACCTCCAACCCCAAAAGTCTCAACGACGCCTCCCAGCAGGTTTGGGAGGGCTTTACCGCCTCTTCCAATCTTCTGATCCGTGGCCAGGCCCTCCAGGACGGAAGAAGCCTCACCCATACCCCCACCGGGGCCCCTTCTTCTTCCAAAGCCCCCATCCTCTCCTCTAAGTCCTCCCTGGCGTCCCGCCAGGCCAGGAGATTTAGTCTCACCATGCCCGCCTCTTCTTTCAAAATCTGCTTCTCCAAAAGACCCATTAGAAAGGAGAGGTGCTTCAACTCCCCTTTCATTCTCTGGTCCTCAATCCCCCAAGCGGTGATATAGAGACTCTTATACCAGGCCTCCCTGGCCTCCAGGACTCGAACGTGGAAAATCCCCCGGGCCCTCTCCCCCAACCGCTGAATTACGGTCCCTCCAGAAGTACGTACATCGCAGAGCCACTTCTTCCTGACCCGAACCCCAAGGTCCCAACGACCGTCCCATGGAACCAACAACATGTACCCTCCCCGTCCATTCTCGTAAGGCCGAAGAGGTCCCTCCCATTCCACACTCCTCTTAACAACGAAACATCCACCTTCACCCCATGGTCCCCGAAGGCCAAAACCATCGCCTTGGCAGAAGACAGGGTGGGTCCAGGGACCTTTATAACGAGCAGGATCCTCTCCCAAAGCCATCAGTCCCCCCTTCATCATCACCCGCAGCTGATAAGGCTCCCCCTCCAGAAGGAGGACCTCTTCACCGGAGAAGTACGTCCTTTCTCCCACTACCAAAAGGAGATGGGGTGAAGGTAAGGGAGCCCTCAATCCCCAAAGGACAAAGGGAAGGAGGAGGAAGGAAAAATACCTCCCACCGCCTCTGAAGGGAGACATATTATCCCCTTCTGTCCAGAAACTCCCTTAAGGCCGCCTCTACCACATGGGAGAGACGGGGAAACTCTTTCCTGTGGGTCACCTGGAAGAGGCGAAGCTTGTCCAAAACCTCCACAGACAAATAAAAATGGGCATGGGCCTTCTCCTCGGGCTCCTCTTCTTTGACAGCAGATATAATGGACCTGGGCTTTCCGGCCCTCTTTAATCCCTTTTTCAGCTCCTCAACCTTATCCTTAGCCACGGCCACCTCCATATGCCCTCTTCCATATCTCCAATGCGAGTCGCCTGAAACTCTCCCCCACCGCCTGCTCATCCCTCCTCAACCTCCACACGGGCTTCCCCAGAATGAGGGCCTCTCTCACCCTGGCCGAAGAGGGAATCACCCAGGGGAAAACTAGATCCCCGTATTCCTCCTCCAATAACTCTTGAACGGCTCTGGTAGCCCTTTGCCTTGTGGCAAAAGCAAAGGGGGCAATACCCAAAAGCCTGGCACCCTCGCCAATCTCTTTCAGTTCTTCCAAAGAACCCAGCAGATCGCCTAATGCCCGGACAGAATAGAAAGAGACGTCAACGGGTGCCACCACCCACTGGGCAGCCACCAGGGCGTTTATGGTGAAAAGCCCCAAAGAAGGAGGACAATCCACCACCACAGCGTCATAACTATCCCCTGCCGAGTCCAGCCAGGTCTTAAGCCGGAAATAGTTCTTAAGGCTTAAATCTTTCTCATGAACGGAAAGGGAGATCTCGGCGGCCACCAGAAAAACACCCTGACCCACCTCCAAAGGAAGGGGAGGCTTACCCTCAAAGACCCTGGCCACAAGAGCCGTACCGGGGAGGTCTCCAGACCACAGAGAACTGGTGAGATCCCCTTGAGGATCCATATCAACAGCCAACACCTTCTTTCCCTCCTCGGCCCAGGCGTGAATAAGATGGAAAGCCAGGGTGGTCTTACCCACTCCCCCTTTCTGGTTGGCCACCGCCAGCTTCAAAAAACACCTCCTCTTTTGACCAATTCATCAAAAGACTAACACGATGAAGGTGCCTTTTTCAAAGGAGGGCTCAGAGATCACAGGGAGAAAACACCGAGAATCACCCTATCCCCACTTCCACTCTTCAAGGACCCCCATCACCGATACCTCTTTATCTCCCTCTCTGCCTCCCTCTCCATGGTTTTACGCCTTATGGTCTCCCTTTTGTCCACCAGGGTCTTTCCTTTGGCCAGGGCCAACTCCACCTTGGCCCTGCCCCTCTTGAAATATATGGACAAAGGGACGAGGGTCAGTCCCCTCTCGGCCACCTTAGCCGCCAGCCTCCTTATCTCGTGCTTATGAAGAAGGAGTTTCCTGGGTCTCAAGGGATCGGGCACAAACTGGGATGCATGGGAGTAAGGACTGATATGGCACCCATAGAGGAATACTTCCCCCCCCTCCACCCGAGCAAAGGCATCTTTGAGATTGGCCCTGCCCTGGCGCAGGGACTTCACCTCGCTCCCCTTCAGCTCTATGCCCGCTTCAAAGGTCTCCAGAATCTCATAGCTGTGGCGGGCCTTCCGGTTGACCGTGACTACTTTCTTCCCTTCCCCCATGGCCATTCTCCTCCTGAAAAGGTTATAAGGCCATCCTCCTTTCAGGGCAAGGAAGGAACCAGTAAACCCCTGTATCACTAGATCTGAAACCTCCTTCGCCACCTTAAATAACGTTGTTATGACACTGCCCCCCAAACTTTCTTGAGATTGTGAAAAAAACCACTCCTCCCTATTGACGTCACTAATGGTTATTTGATATCGCTAAACTCCGGTGGGCCAGGAAAAAGCAGGGTTATAAAAGGGAGCACAGAGCAAAGGGGAGGTGCAAAATGGATTTTTCCTTCACCGAAGAACAACGCCTTATGGCCGAGACAGCCAGAAGGATCGCCCGGGACTTCCCTCCGGACTACTGGTATGAAAAAGAAGAGAAAGGTGAGTTTGGAGAAGAGTTCTGGAAAGCCATCAGCGAAGCTGGGTTCTTGGGAATGGTGATTCCTGAAGAATACGGGGGCGTGGGCCTGGGTATCACAGAGCTCATGCTTGTGATTCAAGAACTCTGTGCCAATGGCTGCGGCATGGCTGGGAACTGGTACATCTGTCTCACTGAAGTCTTCGGAGCCATGCCCATTGTGCGCTATGGAACAGAGGAACAGAAAGAAAAATATCTCCCCAACATCGCCAGGGGTGAGTTAGAGTTCTGCATGGCCCTCACCGAGCCCAATGCAGGCACCAATACCTTCCGCACCGAAACCTTTGCCAAAAGAGAGGGAGACGGCTTCAGAATCAACGGCACCAAAATTTTCATCAGTGGAGCTGACAGAGCCAAGGGTATGCTCCTCATATCCAGAACCACCAAGATGGATGAGGCCCCCAAGAAGACCCATGGCATCACCCTTTTCCTGGTGGACCTACCAAATGAAGCGGTAAAGGTGAGCCCCATCCCCAAACACGGGATAAACTATTCCAAGACTTGTGAAGTGGTCATCGAGGACCTATGGGTACCCGAGGAGGCTGTGCTGGGCGAAGTGGACAGGGGATGGCACGCTCTGCTAGACGTCCTGGACCCCGAAAGACTGGTCTTCACTGCAGCCTCGGTGGGCATCGGAAAGCTGGCCATTAAGACGGCTGTAGACTACGGGAACCAGAGAAGGGTTTTCACCGACCCCATAGGTAGCTATCAGGCCCTTCAACATCCCATAGCCGAGGCCTACGCCAGTCTCATCAGCGCCGAGCTTTTGGCCTACAAAGCAGGTTGGCTCTTCGACCACGGGGCCCACTACCGGGAAGTAGGAGCAACGGCCAACATGGCAAAGGCTGTAGCCGTAGAAAACGCCACCAAAGCCGTCTACTGGGCCATGCAAACCCTAGGTGGTTACGGATATGCCAAGGAGTACCACGTAGAACGGTGGTGGAGGGAAATCAACCTGGTGAGATTGGCCCCCGTCACCCAGCAGATGGCCCTCAACTACATCGCCGAGCACGTCTTGGGCATGCCCAAGAGCTATCGGTGACAACCCCCTCACAACAAAGAGGCCGCCGGGCTCTT
>JAJSAC010000014.1 GCA_024274915.1 Thermodesulfobacteriota bacterium | reverse complement strand
GGGATCGTAGAGGGTTCCTTTACCCCGCTGGATCTCCTCCAGCGCCTTGTCTATGCCCAGGGCCGGACGGTAGGGACGATGGGA
The DNA here is from genome assembly GCA_024274915.1 of Thermodesulfobacteriota bacterium. Lineage (GTDB taxonomy): Bacteria > Thermosulfidibacterota > Thermosulfidibacteria > Thermosulfidibacterales > B14-G1 > B14-G1. Next base: position 36,832 of record JAJSAC010000014.1, on the reverse strand, counting down.
AGCCATGGCCTCCACCACGTCGGCCACCGCTATTATCCTGGCCTCCAGAAGGATCTCCCCGTCGGAAAGCCCCTGGGGATATCCCGACCCATCCAGCCTCTCGTGATGCTGCAGGACTATCTCGGCCACAGGCCAGGGAAACTCTATCTCCTTCAGTATCTCATAGCCCACCTGGGGGTGGGCCTTTATTATCCCGAACTCGGCCTCATTGAGGGGCCCGGGCTTGCTCAGAATCTCAGCGGGTACAGATATCTTCCCGATATCGTGGACCAAACCCGCCAGGTGGATGCCCTCCACCTGGCTCTCAGGTAAACCCATCTCCTGGCCCATGGCCCGGGCCAGCTGGGCCACCCTCTTCTGATGCCCTGCTGTGTAAGGATCCCTCTTTTCTATGGCCGAGGCAAAGGCATGGACGGCGCCCTCCAGAATTCTCCTCAGCCTCCCTACGCTCCGCCGAAGCTGCCCCTCCAGCTCCCTTCGGTCGGTGATATCGATCACGTTTCCCATAATGGCGGGCCTGCCCCTGTACTTTATCCGCACCGCCATCATCCTGCACCAGATGACCCTCCCGTCTTTGGTGAGCCTTCTGATCTCGTACTCCTTGGCGGCCATCCCTCCTCCCAGCTCCATAGAAACAATGTGCTGGGCCATACTCTTGTCCTGGGGATGAACCAGGTCCAGGTAATCCCGTCCCACTAACTCTCCCACCTCATAGCCATGCATCCTGGCAAAGGGCTCATTGACAAAGACGTATTTCCCATCCTGCTGGATAAACACACCGGTAAGGGAGCTCTCCGTGAGCACCCTGTACTTCTCCTCCGACTCCTTCAGGGCTTCCTCGGCCCTCTTCCGTTCAGTGATATCGTAGTAGTGCTCGATCCGGCCCCCAGCATAGAGCCCGGACTTGATAGGCCGACTCCAATGCTCCAGCCACCTCTCTTCTCTCCCCGGCCCGGGCAGCACATGACACTCGAAGCTCTCGATGTAGGTATTGGCATCATAAGTAGCCAAAACCCTCTCCTCAAACCCATGGGGGTCCTCGAAAATATACTTTAACACTTCCCTTATGAGCTGTCTTTTGTCCTTCCCTATGATCTCTTCCCTCCTGAGGCCCAAGAAACGCTCCAGAGCCTTGTTAACCCACACAACTCTGAAATCCGGGCCGAGAATAAAGAGACCCACGTTGGTGCTGTCCAACACGTCATTCAGTAAAGTGTGACACACCTTCCTACTTTTATGCAGCGCCTCTTCCACCCGCTTCCTCTCAGTGATATCCACGAGGGTGCCAACGATGGCCGGACCCCCTTCGTATTCAGTATACCTGCCAAAAGACTCGCAGTACACCACTCCCCCATCCTTTCGCAGTCCCCGAAAGGTGTAACGCATGTACCCCACCTCACCCCTGAGGCGACGCCTTATATGACCGCTAACCAATTCTCGGTCATCGGGATAGGTGAGGTCCAAGGGGCCCAATTTGCCCACAATCTCCTCGGGAGTGTAACCAAAGATCTTGGCCAAAGCAGCATTGACGTACCGAAACTTGCACCCTTTAAAGAGGTAAACCCCCACCAAGGTACTGTCTGCCAACACCTGGAAAAAACCTTCCATTGCGTCCTTCATCCCTTCCCCCATCTCCCAAGCGATCTCAAAGCCCCCTTAAAAGGGGGAAAGAATGAAACAAGCTCCAAGAAAACCCAAGCTCGGCCAACCCTACCCTCGGGTGCCTTACCCCCTAAAACCCAAATCCCCTCACCTTGAAGAGCTCCACACAGACATCCACCACTGGGGGATCGTAGAGGGTTCCTTTACCCCGCTGGATCTCCTCCAGCGCCTTGTCTATGCCCAAGGCCGGACGGTAGGGACGATGGGAAGCCATGGCCTCCACCACGTCGGCCACCGCTATTATCCTGGCCTCCAGAAGGATCTCCCCGTCGGAAAGCCCTTGGGGATATCCCGACCCATCCAGCCTCTCGTGATGCTGCAGAACTATCTCGGCCACAGGCCAGGGAAACTCTATCTCCTTCAGTATCTCATAGCCCACCTGGGGGTGGGCCTTTATTATCCCGAACTCCGTGGGATTCAACCGGCCTGGCCTACTGAGAATCTCTGAGGGAATGGAGATCTTTCCCACATCGTGGACCAAACCCGCCAGGTGGATGCCCTCCACCTGGCTCTCAGGTAAACCCATCTCCTGGCCTATGGCCCGGGCCAGGAGAGCCACCCTCTTCTGATGCCCTGCTGTGTAAGGATCCCTCTTCTCAACAGCGGAAGCAAAAGCCTTTATGGCACCCTCTAAGGTCCTCTCCAGTTTTTCCAAACTGCCCCTGAGCTCCACCTCCAGCCTCTTCAGATCACTGATATCTATGATGTTTCCCATGATGGCGGGCTTTCCCCTATACTGGATCCTCACCGCCATCATCCTGCACCAGAGGATCTCTCCATCCTTGGTGAGCCTTCTCACCTCATACTCCTGGGGCGCCCCCTTCCCCCCCAGTCTTCTGGCCACAATTTGGGCCACCCTCTCCCGATCCTGGGGATAGATAAGCTCCAGATAATTACGACCCAGAACCTCCTCCAACTTGTACCCGTGCATCCTGGCAAAGCGTTCATTGGCAAAGACGTATCTACCTTCTTGCTGGATGAAGATCCCCGTGAGAGACGCCTCAGCCAGTACCCTGTACTTCTCCTCCGACTCCATCAGGGCCTGAACACCCCTCTCCCGGTCTATGGCCAAGGCGTACAGGTCCACCAGTCTCTCCACACTGTCCAGATCCTGGGGGGAATATCCCTGGGGGGCATTGGCCAGGGCTACCTGTCCCAGAACCCTATCCCCCAACACAGCAGGCACCGCCAAAAAACACCTTATGGGCACGTGGCCCCGGGGAACCCCCTTGAAAGCCTCATGGGCCTCTGGAAGGTTAGTATAAAAGGAGACCCCCGTGTTCAGTGCATAACCCCACAGGCCAGGATAACGCCCGTCCTTCCCCTTGGAGAAGGCCACCATCTTTCCCTCCACTGAGAGGGAACACCCCTTCATACCCCCGGTGATCACCAGCCTCATGTCCTTTCCGGTAGAAGGATCTATCACCGAGGCAAAGCCATGGGGACTACCGGTCAGGGCCATGGCCTTATCCAGTACCACCTTGGCAATCTCCTCAATGGTGGAAGAGAGGGCCACCATGGTCCGGGAAATCTCGGAGATGGCCGACTTCACCCCCAACTCCCACCAGAGTTTCTCCTCCATTTTTCTACGCCCTGTCACGTCCAGCAGGGTCCCGACAATAGCCGCCTTTCCCTCGTGCTCCACCCTACTGCCCAAGGCCTCGCAGAAGATGACCTCTCCGTCCTTGCGCAGCCCCCGAAACTCATAGTGGACATGCTCAGTTTCCCCCCTGATCCGCTGCTGTATCTTCAACTTGACCAGGGGGCGGTCATCGGGATGGGTGAGGTCCAAGGGACCCAATTTGCCCACAATCTCCTCGGGAGTGTAACCAAAGATCCGAGCCAGGGCGGGATTGACGTAGAGAAACCTGTGGTCCGCAAAGAAATATATACCCACAGGGGAATGGTCCGCTATGAACTTGAACAATCCACCCGCTCTACCCTCAACCACTGCCCACCTCTCGTACCCCAAAGTTCTATCGGAGTACTAGATATTTAGAGGTAAATAAAAGGGGGACCTTCCCCCGTTTTTTATCTCTAAAAATACCTATTCATCCCAAAAGTCAAGAAACATTAATGGCCAAATGTCAAATTTTACCAACTATATCCTAGCACAATTTTTGAGCCGGAGGATCTGAGCTTAAGGCCCCAAAAGCCCACCAATGGCGAGGGCCCTCTATAAAGGAAAGCCAGTTCCTCCACTACCAGGACTTCCCCCAAAAATCCCTTCTTGGTGAAGGCATCATGTTCAGAATCCTGGATTTTTTCTTTCCAACAAGTGAAAGGGCGGGGCATTCCTCCCCTGCCCATGGCTCATGGCTGATAGCAACTATGAGCTATGAACCATGAACTACGAGCTATGAACTATGAGCTATCATCTCTGCCGTCGGAACGCCCCGCCCTTATCCCTAAGGGTAAAACTGGGGGAAGTCCTGTCCACTACCCCTTGGCTCCAGTCCCCACCCTGTGTTAATGTCCCTTCTCTGTGAAAACGGGAAAAGGAGCCACCCATGGTAAAAGTGAGATTCGCCCCTAGTCCCACGGGATACCTCCACCTGGGGGGAGCCCGGACGGCCATATTCAATTGGCTCTTCGCCCGACATAACAAGGGCAGGTTCATCCTCAGGATAGAGGACACCGACAGAAGCAGGTCCACAGAGGACTCCATCCAGGAGATCCTGGAAGCACTGGTATGGCTGGGCTTGAATTGGGATGAAGGCCCTTATCGCCAGACGGAACGCATGGAGATCTATAAAAAGGAGGCCCAAAGGCTCCTGGAAGAAAAAAAGGCCTACTACTGCTACTGCACTCCCCAAGAGCTGGAGGAAAGGCGTAAAAAGGCCCTGGAAGGAGGTCGAATGCCCCAATACGACGGCAGATGCCGCGGGAAAACGGGGGCCAGGGAAGGGATAAATCCCGTCATCCGCCTCAAAGTGGATCAAGAAGGGGAAACGGTTATTCACGACCTCATCAAGGGAGAAGTGGTTTATCCTAACTCCCAACTGGACGACTTTATTCTGGTGCGCTCTGACGGCACCCCCACATACAACTTTGTAGTGGTGGTGGACGACGCCCTCATGGGCATCACCCACGTCATACGAGGAGACGACCACCTGAACAACACCCCCAAGCAGATCCAACTCTACAGGGCTCTGGGGTACGAGCCCCCCCAATTCGCCCATGTACCCATGATCCTGGGACCCGACAGGGCCAGGCTGAGCAAGCGCCACGGCGCTACGTCGGTACTGGCATATCGGGAAGAAGGCTACCTCCCAGAAGCCCTCTTTAACTTCCTGGTGAGGCTGGGTTGGTCCCACGGAGACCAGGAGATCTTCTCCAAAGAAGAGCTCATCCGGTACTTCTCTCTGGAAAACGTGGGCAAGTCCCCTGCCGTCTATAATCCTGACAAGCTCCTGTGGCTCAACGCCCACTACATCAAGACAGGGGAAACCGAGCGGCTGGCCAAGCTCCTGGTGCCTTTCCTGGCAAGGGAAGGTCTTATAAGGGAGGGAGCAGAAACAGACATGGGGTGGCTCTGTCGAGTGGTGGACACCCTGAAGGAACGCTCCAAAACCCTTAAGGAGATGGCCCAGATGGCCGCATTTTACTTTAGGGAGCCCAGGGAATATGATCCTAAAGGAGACCGTAAATTTTTGAAGCCCCAGGTCCTTCCTTATCTGGAAGCCCTGGTCCAAGAACTGGAGAAACTGGATGACTTCTCTGAAGAGGAAATAGAAAGGACCTTCAATAGGGTGTTGGAAAGATTCGGCATAAAGCTGAAACACCTGGCCCAACCTTGCAGGGTCGCCCTCACAGGAAAGACCGTGAGCCCAGGCATATTTGAGATCGTATCTGTCATGGGGAAAGAGGCCGCTATATCCAGGCTCGATAAGGCCATAAAGCACATAAAGGCCAAACCGGAAGCCTGAGGCACTTTTCCGTTGATTTTTAAAAGACAGTTATGATATTTGATCATATCGACACAAAGAGATGGAGTGACAATCCATGACTGAACAGTGCAAGGCGGCCGAGGTTTTTGTAAAGATAAATGAGGAAGATCTGGCCCTGGTGGAAGTGTTCAATGCCTTGGGCAATGAGATCCGCCTGGAGATTGTGAAGATGCTCGTTGAGAACCAGGGGCTCTTTTGCTCAGATATAGTGAACAAGCTTCACTTAAGCCAACCGGCCATCTCCCACCACCTCAAAGAACTCAGGAGATCCAAGGTCATTGTCCATAAAAAGGAAGGCTCTCTGGTCTTCTACGAGGTGAACAAAGACTACCTACGCTCCATTCTAGACCGATTTATGGACATGATGGGTATATCTTGAAAGGACCACAAAAATCCCGCTCCTCAAGGGAAAATGGCAACGGAGAAGGGCACTGGTCTGCATAACCGTCCCTGGATCCGCCCTTGCCAATAACGCCCATCAATAATTTAAAACCGTTTCTATCTTATAGCCATTGTCCTTAGTTATTTAAAATTTTAAATATTGACATCACCTTTTTAAAGGGGTAAATCCAACTTCAGGCCTTTATAATCCAAAAACAAACCGTGGAGGTGAAAAATGGACTTTAAGCTGAGCGAAAGGGAAGAACTCCTGAGAAAATCAGTTGCCGAGTTTGCCCAGAGAGAGATTGCTCCCCTGGTGGAAGAGATGGAGAAGACGGGAGAGTTTCCCCGCCCCCTTATCAAAAAGATGGGGGACATTGGTCTCCTCGGCCTTGTCACCTCCCCAGAGTATGGCGGCAATGGCATGGGTTTTCTGGCCAGGGCCATAGCCGTTGAAGAGATTTCCAAGGTCTCAGCCGCCGTGGGTATCGCCCTCCAGGTCCACCACATGGCCTGCTGGCCCATAGAGACCTGGGGCACGGAAGAGCAAAAGAAGAAGTACCTCCCCCCCCTGACCAAGGGAGACACCCTGGGCGTTTGTTCCATCACCGAGCCCAGCGGTGGTTCCGACGTCTTCGGAATGCAGACAACGGCCAGGGATGAGGGCGACCACTGGGTGATCAACGGTAGAAAGTGCTTCGCCACCAACTCCCACGTCTCAGACATTATGGTCATCGTGGCCAGAACAGGCGAGGACGCCAAAGGTAGGCCCGCCTTCAGCGCCTTCATCGTGGAGCCTTCCTACGAAGGCTTCTCCCTGGGACACGAAGAGAACAAGATGGGCTTCAGAGGAGCCTTCAGCGGCGAGCTGGTCTTCCAGGACTGCAAGGTGCCTAAGGAAAACCTCCTGGGCAAGCTCGGCGAAGGCCTCAAGATCGGACTGGCCACGGTGAACAGGGTGGGAAGGCCAGGAATGGCCTCCATAGGCGTAGGTCTCTGCTACGCCTCCCTGGAAGAGGCCTCCAAATTCGCCAAGGAGAGGGTCCTCTATGGGAAGCCCATCTCCAACCTCCAGGCCATCCAGTTCCTCCTGGCCGACATATACGCCTTGGCCGAAGCAGCCCGAATCCTCAACTACCGGGCCAACTGGATGATGGATCAGGGTCTGCCCTGTGACACGGAAATGACCCTGGCCAAATACGTAGCCACAGAGAACGCCTTCCAATGTGCCAGAATGGCCTGTGACATCCACGGCGGATACTCCTGCATCCTGGAGTACCCCGTCCAAAGGTTCCTGAGAGACGCTTGGGTCTCCATTCCTTCCGGCGGAACCTCCCAGGTGGCCAAAGTGGTACTGGGCCGCCATGTAGTGAAGAACTTCTAAGGAGGCCGTTAAAACCATGCCGGAGGCGGTGGTTTGCGTTAAGCCCATCCCCGATCCCAAACACTGGGATCGCCTCTCCCTGGACCCTAAAACCGGGGTCCTGAGGAGGGAAGGGATCCCCACTGTCATCAATCCTCTGGATAAACACGCCCTGGAGATTGCCCTCCAACTCAAAGACAACTTCGGTTGGGACGCGACAGTGGTGAGCATGGCGCCTCCCGAGACAACCCAGACCTTGAGGGAAGCCCTGGCCATGGGAGCCGACCGGGCCTTCCTGGCCAGCGATCGCCAGCTGGCAGGGGCGGATACCTTGGCTACAGCCTACACCTTGGCAGGCCTCATCAAGAAGAAAGCACCCCACTTCCAGCTGGTCCTCTGCGGGAACATGAGTCTGGACGGTTCCACCTCCCAGGTGGCCCCCCAGATCGCCCACTACCTTGGAGTACCCCACATCACCCACGTGAGCAAAGTGCAAACCCAGGACGGCTCCACCTTCCAGGTAACCATGGATCTGAAGCTAGCCCAACTGGTCCTTGAAGGACAGGGTCCCATGGTCTTGGCTGTTACCAAGGAAGTGAACCTCCCCCGCCTGGTGAACATTATGGGTATCCTCGCCGCCGAGAAAAAGCCCCTGGAAGTGTTGTCCGCCAGCGACTTGGACCTGGATCCCTCCAAGGTTGGACAGGAAGGATCCCCCACCCGGGTTCGCAACCTCTTCATGCCTGAAATCAAACGTAGAAGGGAGATCCTCAAAGGCGAACCCGAAGAGGTGGCCGAGGAACTGGTCAACCGTCTCCACCAAGTGGGGATGCTGTGAGGGAGGGTGCTATGGAAGGCTACAAGGGATTCTGGGTTTTCATAGAGCAGCTTCAGGGGCGTATCTCCGACGTAGGTCTGGAATTGCTGGCCAAGGCCAGAGAGCTGGCCGACGCCACCAACACCTACGTAGGTGCCCTGCTCCTGGGCGACTTTGCGGAAGACAAGGCCAAAGAACTATTCGGTTATGGAGCCGACAAGGTCTTTCTCTTCTCCCACCCCCACTTGCAGATCTACCACTCCCTTGCCTACACCAAGCTCATCTGCCAGGCAGTAAAAGCCGAGAAACCTGAGGCCCTCTTCATGGGAGCCACCCCCCTGGGCGCCGACCTAGCCCCCAGAGTGGCGGCCCGACTGGAGACGGGACTGTCAGCCCACTGCGTAGATCTCAGGCTGGGCGAAGACGGTGTCCTGGAACAGATCGTCCCAGGCTTTGGCGGTGCCATGATGGCCGTCATCGTTTGCCCTGAGAAACGCCCCCAAATGGCCACCGTGATGCCCGGTGTCTTCCCCAAATTGGAACCCCAGGAGCGCCAGGGAGAAGTGGTTCCCATGGAGGTGGCACTGGAAGAGGCAGACCTCAAGCCCAAGGTCGTGGAGTTCAAGGCCAAGGAGCAGAAAACCGTGGCCCTGGAAGGCGCCAGCGTGGTCATCTGCGGGGGCTACGGTATGGGCAGCAAAGAAAACTGGCAACTTCTTGAAGAGATGGCCAAACTCCTAGGTGGCGCTGTAGGAGCCACCCGACCCGCTGTTGATGAGGGCTGGGCCCCTGAAGAGGTGATGATCGGCCAAAGCGGCAAGATTGTCCATCCCAAACTCTACATTGGAGCAGGCATATCTGGGGTCATGCACCACGTGGTGGGTGTCCAGGACTCGGAGATCATTGTGGTTATCAACAAAGACCCCAATGCTCCATTCTTTGAGGTCTGCGACTTTGGAGTGGTGGGCGACGCCACCCAAGTCTTGCCAGCCCTCATTGAGAAGCTAAAGGAGAGACTACAGGTAGATTAGATCTTTTCAATAGGGGGAAGGACTCGTCCTTCCCCCCCACTTTAGCACCTGAGACTTCACAAGGAGAGGTGAAAGGATGGAGCCCACTTGGAAACTACCCAAAAAGATTTTGATTTCTGTGGACTTAACCGAGCACTCACAAAAAACTGTGGAATACGGGAAGGCCCTGGCCAATAAGCTGGGGAGTCAAATTGTGTTGATGCATGTGGCCCCCCTGTTCTTTACGGAAGCGGACGTGGTGGAGTTACAGCTGGGAAAGAAGACAGAAGAACTGGAACTGGCCATGAAGACCAAAGCTGAAGAAAACCTCAAAGAATTTGCCTCCCGGGTCATGGGCTCCCACTTCCCTTATGAAACTACAGTGGGAGTGGGGATGCCCCCTAAAGAAGTGGCTAAGGCAGTGGAAAAACTGGGAATAGACCTGGTCTTGGTTGGGTGCCACAGAAGAACAGGTGCCGGGCTAGTGGACAAGATGGTAGAACGGGTGCCCTGTCCTGTCCTCGTGGTTAAATAATAGGCGACCTTCATCCCATTTTCAAAGGAGGTGTTCCCATGAAATTCTACCTGTACAAAAGAGAGTACGGTACAGAACAACCCTACTGGGGAGGGCCTTTAAAGCTCAGACTCCCCTTTATCCACTACCCTGTTGAATGGGCGGACTTCATCCAGGGCGCCATTTTAGCGGTGGTCCCCATGGGCATTATAGCCGCCATGACCAAATACCTAGGAATCCCTTTCGAGATTGCCATCACCATGGTCATTATCAATAATTTTCTTTATCTGCTACACACATCTTTTGGTGATCCGGCTGTAGCTGGGTGGATCACCGCTGGTATTCCCCTGTACATCGGCTACCTAGTGCAGTTTCCCTTGGGACCTGAAAGGCTCAAGGCCCTAATAGCTTTCCAACTGGTAGTAGGGGCCATCTTTCTCATCCTGGGAGGCTTCGGGATCGCCAAAAAGGCGGTCTCCATCGTGCCAGCCTCCATCAAGTCAGGGATCCTACTGGGAGCAGGTCTGGCCTCCATTATCAGGATCTTCAAGCCCGGGTCCTTTTTCAGCGAGATGCCCATCACCCTCTCCATCTCCATACTCTTCTCCTTCTTCATGCTCTTCTCGAGAAGGGCCCTTAAGCTTCGCCAAGAGTACGGAATCTTCCGATGGATAGCCCAGTACGGTATAGCACCCGCCTTCGTCGTGGGTTATATTGTAGGCGTCATCGTGAAGGAAGTGAAACCTCCTGTCATCAAATGGGGACTGGTCCACTGGGACCTTTCGGGCATGATCACCAAAGTATCTGCCTTAGGATTAGGCTTTCCCAGTGTAGATCTCATGATCAAAGGTATCCCCCTGGCCATCATGGCCTACATTCTGGCCTTCGGTGATGTTCTCATCCTGGAATCCCTCATCGACGTATGCAACAGAGAAAGGCCCGACGAGAAGGTGATCTTCTCCGCCAACAGAAACCACATCATCACCGCCATCAGAAACATCGGTGAAGCCGTATTTCTTCCCTTCATCTCCCTGGCAGGCCCCCAGTGGACAGGCGGCCAAGCCCTCGTGGTCAACAGATATATCCACAGCACCCCCGAAGAAGAGCCCACCTACTGGGGCGGAGCCACTTCCCTCTTTTGGGGCATGAGCATCGCCCTCTGCCTAGCCATTGTGGTCACCATCTGCAAGCCCGCCTTAAAAGTGGGGTTTGCCCTGACCCTTGCCATTCAGGGCTGGCTTTGCTGTTATTTGGCTATGGAGATGCTGGAAGACAACGTCCAGAGAGGTATCTCCGGAGTGATGGGCTCTATTATCGCCGCTAAACCTGGATCGGCCCTAGGATTGGCATCGGGAGCAGTTATGTACCTGGCCATAGAGTTCATGAAAAACGGGGCCAACCCCATTAAAGACAAACTGACCAACAACAAGGCAACATCACCCAAAAAAGAGTCTGGCAAAGGAACAGAGGGTGAACACTAGTACCAAAATTAAACAATAATAAGGAGGCATAACATGGCATTAAGGACACCAGAGGAATACAGAGAAAGTCTCAGGAAGATGAGGCCCAACATCTACAAGTTCGGGGAGCTCATTGAAGACGTCACCACTCATCCTGCCACCAGGAGAACCATCAACGGCCACGCCCAGCTCTTCGAAGCCTACAACGATCCTGAACTGGGCAAGATCTTCACCACCACCTCCCACCTAACAGGGGAGAAGATCTCCAGGTACCTCTCCGTCGTACAGACCCCCGAAGACGCCGTGTACAACTGCAAGATAAAGAGAGAGGCTTACCACCTCACAGGCACATGCACAGGTGGGCGGTGCGTAGGATGGACCTCCCTAAACGCCCTGTGGGCCACCACCTGGGAGATGGACCAGGAACTGGGCACCGAGTACCACAAGAGGCTTAAGAACTGGGTTCTCTATGCCCAGTCCCAGGACATCACCTGTGCCGGTGCCCTCACCGACGCCAAGGGCAACAGGGCCCTACCCCCCAGTATGCAGAAAGACCCTGATCTCAACCTGAGAGTGGTGGAGGTGAGGGACGACGGTATTGTGGTGAGGGGCGCCAAGTGCATGATCTGCGGCGTGGCTGCCTCCAACGAAATCTTCTGCCTCCCCGGCGGGGCCTACAAAGAGGCAGACAAAGAGTACGCCGTAGCTTTCGTAGTACCCAGGGATATCGAAGGTCTCACCATCGTGGAGACCAGAAGACCCAGCGACAAGAGGGAATTTGAAGAAGGTTTCGACATCCCCAACGAGATCGGCGGCATCACCCAGGCCTACCTCCTCTTCAATAATGTCTTCGTTCCCAAAGAGAGAGTCTTTATGTGCGGTGAGTACCAGTACTGTCTCAAGGTGATCCAATACTTCACCTCCACCTACCGGGCGGCCATAGGCGGTTGCGTGGCGGGCCAGGGAGATATCAAGGTAGGAGCAGCCATCATTATGGCCAGGGCCAATGGTCTCTCCATCCGTACCTTCTACGACAAACTTATCAGGATGCAGGTCAACAACGAAACCACCTTCGGCGTGGGCGTGGCCGCATCTACCCTGGGCAAAAAGCATCCATCAGGGTGTTGGCTATGCGATCCCCTTCTGGCCAATGCCAACAAAGTTCACGTTGCCACCCTACCCTATGAGACCAACAGACTGGCCCAAGAGATTGCCGGTGGCATCGGAGAGACAGGCTGCTTCCCCTCTTACGAGGATATTACGGACCCCAGATACGGAGACCTCATCAAGAAATATCTCACAGCCGGTCTGGATTGGGAGACCAGGGCCAGAGGCGCCAGACTGGTGGAGTGGCTCACCTTGGGTCCCGGAGTGCCTGGATGCATGCACGGGGGAGGCTCCCCCGACGCTGCCAGGCTTATGGTCAGGGTCTCCACACCCTGGGAGAAGTGGGTGGAGCTGGCCAAGAGGATCGGTGGCATCAAAGCAGACGTGCCCGAGCCACCCAAACCGAAGAAATAATACCACCCAAAAAGGAGGGTTTCATGAAGGAGCTGCAGAAGATGCAGGGCGGTATCGGGGTAGAGGTCTATTCAAGACCTAACCCCAAGGAGAAGTACTGGGACCCTGAAATCGAAACCATGGCCCCCGAGAAGATCCAGGAGATGCAACTGGAGCAACTCAAGTACATGGTCAGGTTCTGCTATGAGAACTCCCCCTACTACAAGATGGCCTTTGACGAGGCAGGTGTATCCCCCGACAAGATTAAAACTCTGGAAGACGTGAAGTATCTCCCCTTTACCAACAAGCAGATCGAAAGGGAAAGGCAAGAAGCCGTGCCTGATTTGGGAGACATGATATGTGTGCCCGAAGATGAGATTGTTTACATTTCCGCTTCCTCCGGTTCCACGGGTGTGCCCACCATCTCTCCCTTCACCGCCCGGGACTTCGACGAGTTCCAGGACTATCAGGCCCGTCTCTTCTGGGGCATCGGGATGAGGCCCCAGGACCGCTACGTCCACGCCCTCAACTTCACCCTCTTCGTGGGTGGACCCGACGTCATCGGTGCCATGAGGACAGGGGCCATGGGCATTTGGGCAGGCACCATCCCCTCGGAAAGGCTCCTCTTCATCCTCCGCAACTTCAAGGCCACCATCACCTGGACCACACCCTCCTATGCCTGGTATCTGGGTGAAACGGCCATGAAAGAGGGCCTAGATCCCAAAAAAGACTTCAATCTGAAGAAGCTGGTTGTGGCCGGAGAACCCGGCGGATCCATTCCTGCCACCAGAAAGGCCATCCAGGACCTATGGGGCGTAGATCTCTACGACTTCTACGGGCTGTCTGATCTCTTCGGCGCCAATGCAGGCATGTGTGAAGTCCAGGAAGGACTCCACATCTACGAAGATCATCACATTGTGGAAGTGCTGGACCCCGATACCTTCGAACCTGTGGGCGACATGGAGAGGGGAGAGTTGGTCCTCACCACCATAAGGAAGATGGCCAGGCCCATGATCCGGTTCCGCACGGGAGACATTGTCACCGTCACCTGGGAGAAGTGCGACTGCGGCAGGACCCATCCCAGGATCATGGGGGTCCACGGCAGGCTGGACGACATGCTCATCATCACCGGTGTCAACGTCTTCCCCAGCGATATTGAGTACGTGGTGCGCCAGGATAAGCGCCTCACTGGTGAGTACCGCATGGTTGTCTATCGGGAAGAGCATCTAGACCGCTTCGACGTGGAAGTGGAAAAGCTGGACACCGTGGACACAGACGAAGAGCTCCTGGCCAAAGAGGTGAGAGAAGCCATCAAGGTCCGGGTAGGTGTGGCCCCCAGAAGGGTCTTAGTCCTGAGGGAAGGAGAGATCCCCAGGGCCACCCACAAGGCCAAGAGGGTCATCGACAAGAGAGGACAGGTCTGGGCCGACTGACCAACAAGTGAGCGTCACCCCCTTGCCTGTTTTCAGTTAGGGGGTGGCCCCCAGGGGTCACCCCCACTTTTTTATCTCGGAGGAGATGCCTGCCTAGCCACCCAACAACCATAAATGAATAAAGGCCCCCACCATCCACACACCCATGGACAGTCCCAAGGCAGGCCAGAAGGAGAAGCCCCTTCTCAGGGTTAGGACCAAGGCCACAAAGAAGAGAGCTGTGGGCAGTAAGGCCCAAAGCACGGACCGGGAGAAAACCTCTATTTTGGCCACATCCTTGGTATCCACATACACCCAGAGGATGACCAAGAGAGTGGTGAGGGGCATTGCGGCCAGAAGGCCAGAAAGGACCGCGTGTCTCCTGGCCAGCTCACTGAGGGCCACTATGATAGCGGCTGAAACCAATCCTTTGAAGAGAATGGGCATGTCACTTTCTCTTCCACTCCCCAGGCTTCACCTCTATCCAAGTACCGGGAGGAGCAGTTTTCTGCCATTCTTTGGCAAAGATACTTCTCAGACGGGACATCTGGGACTCGTCAATACCCAATGCCTGGGCCACTGCTTCATAAAGGGACCTGCGATCGCCATTTTCCGCTTTCATGAGGCGCTTCACCACGGCCCTCTCCTTAAGGCCTAATCCCTGGGCGCTCCTCAATACCAGAAAGCCGTCCAAAGACTCACCCAGAACACCCGAAGCGAGATAAGACTCCAGCTTGGGATAACGCTCCTTCATAGAAGCCTTTAGGGCCCTGATGGTGGCGTTAGAAACCTCTAAAGCCCTTTCCCCAGCATGGGCCACCCCCACCCAGAAGAAGGACTGGGGTTCCTCTCCCTTCTTCCCAGGTGCCACGTTCACTCCCCGCACCTCCTCCACGATCTCCTTGGCCGTCTTCTGAGCCTCGGCGGCGGGGAAGTAGATGTTCACCGTGACACAGGACAAGACAAAGAAAACGGCAAGCCCAAGATACAAAGGTCTACAAATCCTTTTCATGGCCTCCCCTCCTGATCCTTTCCAACCTTTCCATCATGTCACTAAAACTGATCCTATTATTGGGATTCCTGTTTATCACGTCCACCCCCGTCAAACCACCCCTTTTCACAATGTACTCCATCCCCCCCTTTCTTTTAAGCCCATGGAGTGTAAAAACATCGTTCCTTAAGCTACAGGAAAAACCCAGATAACTATAGCCAAACTCTTTGAAGAAAGGCAGAAACATGGAAACCGGCCCTCCACCCCCCAGAATAGAGATAGAGTTGATCGCCTTCAAGCTTATGCGTTTTTTCACCCCTTTCACCTCTTGGGTCTCTACCCTCAACTGGAAGGATTCGGGTTGGCCATGGCTGATGACCAGATCCTTCACATAGCCCTTGATATAACCCGTGACCCTGCCAAAAGGGGTGACTTTGGTAAGCTCTTCCAGGTCTAGATGGGAAAACTCCACATCACAACCGATCTTCATGAGGGGGGTGAAAGGATGAAGAACCCTCAATTTGGTGATACGAACCACTCCCTTGGCCACCCTCACTTCTGCCCCGCCATCCAGGAAGATACCCTCCCTTCCACCCCTCACCCTGGGGAATCTCCCCTCCACCACCACGGGAAGGGGGCTCTGAGGTGGGCGAAGTCCCTTAACCTCCAGCCCATCTATCTCAAACTTGGGATCCTTAAGGTCCCTGTAAGAAAGGGAAAAAGGGCCCCAATCCACCTCCCCACCCCACAGGGACAAGCGGTATCCCTTCAATCCCCGGAGAAGGTAAGGGAGACCTTCCAAAGGAGTATTCCATCCCTCCAGATCCACGGGGCCCAGAGTGAGGGCCTCCACCTGCAACTCCCCCTTCCCCCTCCCCTCTGATGTATATATCAATGGTAGAAGAATCCCCCCCTTCAAAAAGAAAGCCCTGGCCCTCACCAGACCCTTCCAACGTACCTCGCCTTTCACCCTTAGGCCCCCCCTCCACCCAAAGGAAAAGGAGCCTCTGACATCGCCCTGGGGGGTAAGCTCCTTCAGTAAGGGCTCATTCTCGCCCAAGGGTTCGGCCACCAACTGGGTGTAGAGGTTACCCACGTCGCCGCTGAAAACCACAACACCCTTCCCCCCTCCCGGAAGGCAGAAGTCCCCACTAAAGTCGACCTGGGCCAACCCCCGGTACTTGGCCTGCCGGACACAGATCCTCCCCCTTTCCCTGGCCACGTCCAGGGAAAGAGTCCAAGGCCCCCGGGAAAAGTCGAGGAACCAGTAAGAAGCCAAGACTTGCCCTTTGAGCAAAGACAGGGACAGGTGCCAAGGACCCTTCACCGCATCTTGGGAAGATGAAAAATCCATCCTGATCTCTAAGCCCTCTCCTCCGTTCCCTTCTGGCGTGGAGAAGGCCAATCCTTCGCCCTGGCACCAGCCCCGGGCCCTCCACTTCCCTCCTCCATAGGAGACGTCCACCTCTCCCTTTATGGATCCCTTCAAAGCCACATCACCCAAAATAGGAGGCACCGACGCCCTCCACTTTTTGAGATCGGTTACAGGGAAACCTTCAGCCTTCAGCCTCATCCATGCCCCCCTCAGCCCCAAGCTTGGAAAGGAGATGGTGACCTCCACTCCTCTCGTCCCCCTGTGAAGCCACACACCACCCTCCACCCCTTTCCTGCCCCAATCCTTCCAGGCCAGCTTCCCCTCTCCACACCAGCCCTCCTCTTTCCCCCACGGCAGTACCAGCTTGGTCAAGACCAGAGGCCTGAGCACGGCCTGGCCTCTGCCCCCCTCCCCTTCCAGATGCCCCCCAAAAGAGACCTCCACCCTCTTGAGGCCTCCCAACCCCTCCCCTCTCAAGCGACCTCCTTCCACCTCCACCGAGTAAGCAAGCTCCCCGTCCCAGGCCGCCTCTCCAGAAAAACGGAGGATCCCTTCCATCCCCTCGGGCAAAGAAGGCAAAAAGGGCCTCAATAAATGGAGGGACAAGACCCGTCCTTCACCTCTAAGCCTCCACCCACCGCCCACAAACAAAAGGTCCCCATGAGCCTCAAAAAGGGTAGGAATAACAAGGGCGGCATCCTTCACCTCCACCTTGGGGACTTTAGGCAGCAAGATTACAGAGGGAAGGTGGAGGGATCCTTGGAGGCTCCTGTCACCCACAATCAACCTCCCTTCCAACCATCCACTCCCCTTAGGCTGGGCTTGAACTAAAGAGTCTCCCTCTCCAGCGAAGGAAAAACGGCCCCGAAACTCCCCCCAACCCCCCAGATAACTCACCAATCCCTTCAAGGAGAATCCATCAGGGCCCAGAAAAACCTTGACACCCTCCAGATCCAGCCTCCCCCAGGACGCTTCCACTTCCAGGGAAAGATCCTCCAGGTCCACCTTTTCCAACTTGTGGGGCAGAACGAAACCTTTGCTCCCCCCTCCCCCAACTATCCTCACCTCTCCCCTGTTCAGATGGAGTTCCCTGAGGGAAAGGGGGAAAAGGGACAAATGAAGCCTTACACCCAGGAGATGGGCCTCTCCTCCCTCCCACCGGGCATCCACCCTTCCCAAACGTAGAACCAGCGGGTTTAGCCCCAGATGAAGGCCCTGAAGCTGAAGGGAGATGTGGAACCGGGAAGCCACAGCAGGGACCACTCTGGACATCAGGGAATCCCTGAAAACCAACAACCCCATGGCTGCCACAAACAACAACAGAACCAGAGCAGCCAAGAGCTTTTTCAAGGTTCTGCCCAACCCTTTACAGAATGACGGGGATCTCTCCCGTCAACACTATTTCTTTCAGAGAGACCTCGCAGCGAAAGGCCGAAACCCCAACCCCCGCATCCCGGGCCCCTCTCAAGACCTGGGCAAAATCCGGATCCCTCTCATCAAAGGGGGCAAAGGCCATGACGTCGGGACGCTGGACAATGAAAACCACATGGGCCTCCTTTCCGTCCCTCACCAGAGCCTGGAGATTTTGGAGATGACGGCCCCCCCGGGTGGTGGGAGCGTCTGGGAACAAGGCCAGTCCTTCTTTCACCAGATTCACCGACTTAGTTTCCACCCAAACAGGCTCGCCCCGCCCACCCTCCAAGAGGAGATCAGCCCTACCGCCACCTAGAGATGGCTCTCGACACAAGGGCCTATAACCCTGGAAAGTCCTTCCCTCCCATATGGCTTCCTCCAAAATCCCAGGAGGCAATCGAGAATCTACACCCACCAAGACACCCTCTTTCTCCACCAAAACCAACTCGTAATGGGTCTTACCCGGTAACCTCCTTCTGTCCTTAAGTAAGACCCTGGCACCAGTCACCAGGAGCTCTTCCATGCGTCCAGAGTTAGGGATAAAAGTGGGAAAAGCACCCTCCCCGTCCACTTCTACCAAGGCCAGGAAACGGTTCTTCCTCTCTACGAAACGACCGGGAAGGAGAGGCGGAAACTTCAATAGTCTATCCTCACTCCCAATTTCTCATCCACCCGCCTTGTCACTTCCATGAGGTCCTTCTCCAACCGTAGCCTGGCCTCCTCCAGATCGTCGCCTTTAGAGACGTAAAAAGGCTCCCCGAAAAGGATTCCAACCCGGGCAAAGGGAATGGGCAACATGAATCGATCCCAACTATTGAATCTCACTGCAGGTCTGGCAGAAACCCCCACAGGCAAGATGGGAACAGCCGAAACCCGGGCCAATGCCACAGCCCCCATCTTGGCCACATAACGGGGTCCCCTGGGCCCATCAGGGATGATTGCCACGTCCCTACCACCCCTCAACCTCCTGGCCATCTCCAGCATAGCCTCCCTGCCCCCTCGAGAACTGGAGCCCCTGACAGTTCCGAAGTGATAACGGTGAAGGACGCGAGACATGAGTTCCCCTGCCTTGCTTCTGCTCACCAAAACATCCACTCCATCCCCGGGAAACCGGGAGATGTAGGCACGACGGTAGTAGGTTATGAGGGGCAGCAGCCTGTTGTGCCAAAAAACGTAAATAATCCCCCCTCCGCCCCTCTTGAGACCCTCCTCCACCTCCCTATTCCAAACCCTCATCCGATAGGTGGAATCCCAGGGCCCCAGCAAACCGCCCAGGAGCCTAGCCGTGATGTGCGGATATATGGGTACTCTCATGATCTCCCAAAAACTGGAGCCTGTAAAGATGGCTATAAAGACCCCCTCTGTCCAAGAGCTCCCTGTGGGTTCCCATCTCTACAATCCTACCTTTATCCAAGACCACAATCCTGTGGGCCTTTTGGATGGTGGACAAGCGGTGGGCAATCACAAAAACCGTCCTCCCCTCCATCAAACGATCCATGGCATCTTGAACTATACGTTCCGACTGGGTGTCCAGGGCAGAGGTGGCCTCGTCCAGAATGAGGATGGGGGGATTCTTCAACACAGCCCGGGCAATGGCTATCCTCTGTTTCTGCCCTCCAGAGAGACGAACTCCCCTCTCCCCCACCACTGTGTCGTATCCATTGGAAAGCTGCTGGATAAATTCATGGGCATGGGCCACCTTGGCAGCCTCCACCACCTCCTCAAACGAGGCCTTGGGCCGACCATAGAGGATGTTGTTCAAGATGGTGTCATTAAAAAGGATCACATCCTGGGTGACTATGCCTACCAGGGTCCTAAGAGAGATCTGTTTGATCTTCCTCAAGTCCAGACCGTCCAGATAGACCCCCCCTTTGGTAGGGTCGTAAAACCGTGGAACAAGGTCTGCCAAGGTGGTCTTCCCCGCCCCGCTCTCTCCCACGAGGGCCAGGATTTCACCTTTATTTACCTCAAGGTTGATATCTCTGAGAATCCACGTGTCTGGGTCGTCGGGGTAGGCAAACCATACATGGTCAAAACGAATAGACTCCTTAAAATTCGTGACCTCCACGGCATCTGGGGCATCTTTTATGTCGGGTTCCATATCCAGCACTTCCAGCACCCTCTCAGCCGCGGCTATGGCAGCCTGGATAGTGCTATTCACCTTGGTCAGCTTCCTGATGGGGCCGTACATCATCATGAGGGCTGCCATAAAAGAGAAGAAGTCCCCAGGGGTGAGCCTACCAGAAATGACCCGCATACCTCCCACATAGATGACAGCCGCCGCTCCCAAGGAACCCAAAAACTCAATAAGGGGAGAAACCAGTTCCGAGGCCTTAACCTTCCTCATGCTCAAGGAATAGAGTTTATGCAAGTGCTTCCTGAAGCGCTTGGTCTCCTGCTCCTCCATATTGAAAGCCTTCACTATGCGCACACCAGAGAAAGAATCCACCATGAGAGAGGAAAGATCCGCCCGCTTCTCCTGGGAGGCCTTGGTGATCTCTTTGATCTTGCGACCCAGCCTGTCTATGAGAACCCCAGCAAAGGGTACAGTTAAACAGGCCATTGCAGCCAACTGCCAGTCCCTCTTGAAGAGCACCACCAACAGGGCCAGCAAAGTGAAAACCTGCCGGACGAGATTTTTTATCACATCCACATTGGCGTTTCTCACCACGGATACGTCACTCATCACCCTAGATATGAGCTCACCTGTAGACCTGCTCTTGTGGAAGGCAAGGCTCATGCCCTGAATCTTCCTGAAAAGGTCGGTCCTGAGGTCCATGACCATGCGCAGGTTGGCATAACGCATGAAATAGTTCTGGACGTATCTGCCCACTCCCTTCACCACATAAAGGCCCACAATGGCAAAAGGGATGATCTTGAGCATCTGGGCGTTCTTCTCTATGAAAATCCGGTCCATTATGGGCTTCACCAACCAGGCCAGAGCCCCGTCAGTGGCAGCCACAATCTGGGCTACAATGAGGGCTATGGTGATCCTGAACCAATACCGCTTGGCGTAAGCAAGAATCCTGAAATAGGCTTTCATAGCCCCTTCTCCTCCAAAAACCTGGCCACCTCCGCAGCGGCCCGGTTAGAAGCCCCGGGGGGACCCAGAATATCCCTCAGCCTGGCCATTCTATCCCTCAACTCCCGTCCCTCGCCCTCCAGGAGCCTTTCCACCCTCTCCACCATGAGGGAGACCTTGGCCCTGGACTGAATCAGCTCAGGGATCACCTGGGCGTCGAGGATAATGTTCACCAAAGAGAGCCACTTCACCCTCACCAGGCGCTTCCCGACGGCATAGGTTATGGGATTCACCCTATAAACCAATACCTGGGGTGTGCCCAACAGGGCCGTCTCCAGGGTGGCCGTACCAGAAGCCACCAGAGCCGCGTCAGCAGCCGCCACAGCGCTGTAAGTATCTCCCTGCATGATGACACAATTTATGTCCCTGCCCTTCACAAGTCTAGACCAACGTTCCCCAACGTCTTCCAGGGAAAGGGTAGGAGCCACAGGCAAAACAAAGGCTGTACCCCTCTCTCGTGCAAGGATGGCCGCAGTCTCTACCATCTCCTCCAAGAGGTAGTCCAATTCCTGCTTCCGACTCCCGGGGAGAAGGGCAACCAATTCCCTGTCCAAAGGCAAACCGTACCCTTTTCTGAAGTTCCTCCCATCCGTTTGGGGCTTCACAATGTCAATGAGGGGATGGCCCACATAGGTCACCGGAACCCCTGCCTTCCTGTAGATCTCTTCTTCGAAGGGTAGAATAACCATCATAAAGCTCACGGACCGCTTTATCTTCTTTATGCGCCCCGGCCTCCAAGCCCATATCTGGGGAGACACGTAGTAGATGACAGGCAGCCCCACCGACCGGGCCAATTGGGCCAGTCTCAGGTTCATCCCTGGGTAGTCTATCAGGAGAAGGGCATCCACCTCCTTGGAGGTGATTAGGTCTTTGAGCATGGTGTAGGCATAGTAAAGGCGGGGAAGACGTGACACAGCCTCCAGTCCCCCCACCACGTCCAACTCGTGGGAACGGACAAGGATCTCCACACCCTGAGCCTCAAGTTCCTTGTCACCCACACCGACAAAGGAGTGGTGTGGAGCCTCTTTCTTGAGCTCTTGGAGTAACAGACCACCCAGGCGGTCCCCCGAGGCCTCCCCTGCCACAATCAGGATTCGAGCCATTCTTTGAGGAACTCTTCATTCACAGCCAGAAGGGATATGCCCACCTCATCGGCCCTTCTGGCCACCTTCTCCAGCCCCAATACCAGAGTCTCCCCCGCTTCCACGGCTAGGGCCCGCCCCCCCACCCCTTCCATGACCTCAAGGGTCTTAAGCCCCACCGTGGGGACATCCAATAGAGGCGATTGGGAAGGTCTCTTCACTTTAACCACCACCACCCCGGGACCCGCCAGCGCCCCACCCCTTTTTATAGTCTCATCGGTGCCCTCCACTGCTTCCACGGCCACCACACACCTGTCCTTCACCACCACCGTCTGGCCAATACCCAAATCCCCCACCTGCCGGGCCATGTGAAACCCGAAGGCCACATCGGACATGACCCTATCATCCACTGGAGTCCCCCCCAGCACTCCAGGTCCAGGCACCATATCGGCCAGCACTTCTTTCTGTCCCACCACCTCCATACCCTCCCTGGCCAGCTCCTTTATCACCGCATTGAGAATGGAATCATCACTGAAATCTCTGAGGGAAAGGAGAACCTTGGCAGCCCTGAGATCCAGCCTCTTCCTTTTGTAAATAAGTCTCTTGTCCACCTTGCCCACGAAAAGGACCCGGTCCACTTGCTGATCTTTCAGGGCCTTGATTATTCCTCCCACCTGTCCCACACCAAGGGTAACACCTTCAACCCAGGACATGCGCTCCAAGACCTCCCCACCGGTGACATCCACCACAAAAGGGCTCTCTCCCTGTCCCCGGAGCGACTCCAGGGCCAGATCCACAATTTCACCCCGACCCGCGATGATGCCCAGTCTACCCATGGAAAACGGCTAGAGCTCAAAGAAAAAAAGCTTAGCGTCAATCAATTTTGGAGGGGAAGGCTGAGAAGATTCAAATCCTTCCGGAGTGTAAATGAACTCCAGTTCCATCCTCTTCACCTGGGGGTACTGAAGCCACAGGGCCCACATTCCTTTGTAGACATCCTCCCAATCCCCATGGGACATAAGGGAAGAGAGCTGTTCCTCACCCTCCACCTCTTCGGCCCTTTCCATGGGCTCCTCCTCCCCCTTCTTAAAAAACCTGGTAATCCATCGGAAGGGGAAAGGCTTCTTCTGTTCCCTTTCCAGCTTCACCTCTCTCCGCTCCTCCCCTTCAACCATCTCCTGGACCAGGACACCCATAAGGGTGAGCCAAGGCATACGAGTGGCAACCTCCCCCAAGATGGCTGGATAGGCCTCTGCCACATCTTCACGATAAACCTCCAGGGCCACGGCCCCAGCATCTCCTTTGTGGATCACTTTAGAGGCAATGGTCTTAAGCACCAAAGGATATCCCAACTCCTCGGCCACCTGGTAAATCTCCTCTCGAGACCTCACCACCCTGTAGCGGGCCAAGGGAAGGCCGTAAAATTCCAAAACCTCCAAGGCCTCTAAGTTTACACCCTCCTCTTTACCCTTCTTTACCCGCTCCAGAAGCTCCTTCATTTTCTTCTTGCCCAGGGGAAACCCCCTGTCCCACTCACCCTTCTTAAAAAAGCTCCTCCATTTATCCAGCATCCTTTCACCCTCCCATTTGGCCCCAGCCTTATACCAAGGAACTCCAGCCCTTGACAAGGAGAAGGGGCTGAATTAGATTGCTCCTGGCTCGGCCGGGGTAGCTCAGTTGGTAGAGCAGTGGACTGAAAATCCACGTGTCCCCAGTTCAATTCTGGGCCCCGGCACCATTGGTTGAACCTTCTCAAAAGCACAGGAGGAAATTACATGGCCAGTAAGAGCGTTTTAACCCTGACAGAAAGCAACTTTGACCAGGAAGTGCTTCAATCCGATAAACCTGTATTGGTAGATTTTTGGGCTGTGTGGTGCGCCCCTTGCTCCATGATCGCCCCCATCGTTGAAGCCATCGCCCAGGAGTACGAGGGCAAAGTGAAGGTGGGCAAGGTAAACGTGGACGAAAACTCCCAGTTGGCCGTGCGTTACGGCATCAGAGCCATCCCAACCCTGTTGATCTTCAAAGACGGCAAGGTGGTGGAGCAGATGATAGGGGTACAGCCCAAAGAAGCCATCAAGGCCCTTGTCGACAAATACCTTCAGTAGTCCGAACCAGGGAAAAGGCCATGCCATTATACGAGTTTCAATGCAAATCATGTGGCCACCGTTTTGTGCAGCTGGTGTTGCCCCCTTCCCAGTGGGAAGAAGTGAAATGTCCCAAGTGTGGCAGTAGGGAACTGAAAAAGCTCTTTTCGTCCTTTGCAAGCTCAAGCTCTGGACCCCAACCATCAAGTGGATGCGCACCTTCAGGGTGAAGAATTTAAAAAGAAGGGCCAGGTCCTGGCCCTTTTTAAAAGAAACCCCAAAGTCTCGAGACTATCTGGGGGTTCAGAGTATGAGACATCTAGGCATAGACTATGGCAGGGCTAGGATAGGCTTGGCTATCTCAGACCCCACTGGGAGTTTGGCCCAGCCCCTCACCATCCTGAACAACGGACCAGGGGTGATGGAGGAAATCAAAAAGCTCGTTCTCTCTTATCAGGTGGGAAAGATTGTGATTGGACTCCCCCTCAACATGGATGGAAAAGAGGGAGAAATGGTCCGGGAGACGAGAGAATTTGCGTCCAGCCTCCAAAAAGTCACAGGGCTGCCTGTAGACACCATGGACGAAAGGCTCTCCAGCTGGGAGGCCCACAGTATCATGAAAGAAGCAGGACTCAACAGAAGAAAGAGAAGCAAATTGGCTGACAAAGTGGCTGCCACCATCATCCTACAACGTTACCTGGAGAGACAGAGAAATGTTGCTGGTAGTTGATATAGGCAACACCAATACGGTGATAGGTATCTTCCGAGGAGAAGAACTCATCGCCCACTGGAGGTTAAGCACCAACAGAGAAAAGACCCATCATGAGTACGCCGTCCTCATAAAAGAACTTTTCAGCCTGGAAGGGTTGCCCACCAATCACATAGAAGGGGCCATCATCTCCAGCGTGGTGCCCAATCTCACCCCGGTCCTCTCCAAAACTCTCCAGACCCTCTTAGGGCTCAAACCCCTGGTGGTGGGGCCCGGGACCAAGACCGGTATCTCCGTCCTGGTGGACAACCCTCGGGAAGTGGGCACCGACAGAGTGGTCAACGCCGTGGCCGCTTACAACAAATACGGTGGACCTTTGGTGATCGTAGACTTTGGAACAGCCACCACTTTCGACGCCGTCTCCAGCCAAGGGGAATACCTAGGAGGAGCCATCGCTCCGGGCATAGTGATCTCTATGGAAGCCCTCTTCAAAGAGACGGCTCAACTCCCCAGAGTGGAAATGAAAAAACCCAACCGCATCATAGGCAAAAACACGGTTGAGTCCATCCAATCAGGCATTTATTACGGCTACGTCTCCTTGGTAGACGGCATGTCCAGAGCCTTCAGAAACCAACTGGGAGGCGACTGCCGGATCATAGCCACGGGGGGACTGGCCTCCATAATCGCCGAAACCAGCAAAGAAATAGAAATTGTGGACCCCCTCCTCACTTTGGAAGGTCTGCGTATCATCTATGAGAAAAACCGCCCCAAAAGGGCGTAACCTTTGGAAAACCCTGTCGATATTGTACTAATCGTTCCCCAAGGAACCCTGATTTCTAGAGTCATCCATCTTCTTGCTTCTGTAAAGGATCTCCATGGCTAGGGCCCTATCTTCACAGGCCTTTCTCAACATCCTCCTCATCTCATCAGGATTGATGTCCAGAGCGTCGCAGCAGGACTCAAACCTGAGGATACTAGGCCAATCAGAGTTGAAGATCCAATGGTAAGCTGTCACCCAGTCCAGGGTCCTCTTCTTCTCCTCAGCAACGGGTTTCAGCAAGTCTATAATAGCCCTCTCCAAGATGGCCTCCGCCAGCCTCTTGTACCTCTTCATAGATAATTTTCACCCCCCTAACATCCTCTTGTGACAAATATATTGCCTCACAAAATACAAACCACCGGAGCCAGCTGGCTCCGGTTCGCCTCTTAACCAAACCGTGCCCCTAACTATAGACCTGGATTTTCATTCTGCAACCCCCGCCACCCTCTCCACCGTTGCTTCCAGAGGGGAAAAGGGATAATTACCCAAGGAACCTTTTACTGGAAGGGTAGCCGTGTTCAAATTCCAAGTCCTGAAAGAAGATTTCTTCACCGGGGCCCGGCTGGGCATCATAGAAACGCCCCGATACCGGGCTTATACTCCCCTCTTCATGCCCGTCGGCACTCTGGGGGCGGTAAAGACCCTCTCTCCCCATGATCTCCGGGATCTAGGGGCCACCATTATTCTGGCCAACACCTACCACCTTTACTTGCGCCCCGGCCACGATGTGGTACGGGAACTGGGAGGGCTTCACAGGTTCATGGGATGGGAGCGCCTAATACTCACCGATTCAGGAGGATTCCAGGTTTACAGCCTGAGCCCTCTCAAGAAGGTGGGTCCCCAAGGGGTGGAGTTTAGATCCCATCTAGACGGTTCCATGCATTTCCTCACCCCTGAAAAGGCTATAGAAATCCAGGAGAGCCTGGGCTCCGACATCATGATGGTTCTAGACGAATGTCTCCCCTACCCATGCTCCGAAAACAAGGCAAAAGCATCCTTAAAGCTCACCAATGCATGGGCCAAGAGAAGCCTTGTGGCCAAGAGAGGCCCCGGTGCCCTCTTTGGCATCGTCCAGGGCTCCTTTTACCACCACCTCCGGCAGCAAGCCGTAGAGGAGTTGGTAGAGATGGGATTCGACGGCTTCGCCATAGGGGGGCTAAGCGTGGGAGAACCCCCGGAACTCATGTACGAGATGGCAGATTTCACCGCCTCCCTCTTGCCCCAGGAGAAACCCCGGTACCTCATGGGAGTAGGACGCCCCCAGGACCTGGTAGAAGCCGTATCTTTGGGCATAGACCTGTTCGACTGTGTCATACCCACCCGCAACGCCCGAAACGGCACCCTCTTCACCTGGCAAGGCCCCATGAGCATCAAAAAGGCCTGCTACACCAAAGACCCTCTCCCTCCAGATCCCCGGTGCACCTGCTACACCTGCCGCCATTTCAGTAGGGCTTACCTGCGCCACCTCTACATGAACAACGAGATCCTGGGCCTCAGGCTCAATACCATCCATAACCTCCACTTCTACCTCACTCTAATGGAGAAGATGCGCCAAGCCATCGCCCAGAACAGGCTGGCTGCTTTCAAAAGAGAATTCCTCGCCCAATACGGAGGCGACCATGGAAAAGTACCTCAAAAGGATTAAAGAGATCGCCGCTGACAGGAAGCACGGAGCCCGGGAGCTCTATCGGTGGGCCGTGGAAAACCTCCTTAAATGGGTAAAAGAGCGGGGCCAGCAACATCCCCAGGAGCTTATCCCCCTCCTGGCAAAAACGGCCAAGGCCCAGCCCAGCATGGCCCCCCTTCTCAACCTGGTGAACCAGGTCCTCCTAGCATGGGAAGAAGACCTCCAGAAGGTCCAGATTCTGTTGGAAGAGGCCCTAAGAGGAGAGGTAACCTCCACAGCCATCCTATTGGAAGAAGGGGTGAAGGCCCTCAGGGGTAGAAGGATTGTCACCCTGAGCAGAAGCTCTACCCTTCTGGAAGTGATCAATGCCCTGCTGGAGCAAGGAGAGAAGGTAGAAGTCCTCATCTCTGAGGGTCGGCCCCTCATGGGGGGAGTGGCAACGGCTCGTCTCCTCCACCAAATGGGACTAAAAGTGACCCTCTGTACCGACGGTCTCATCTTCTCCCTGGTGCGAGAAGGAGACGTGGTGGCCCTGGGGGCCGACGCCATTACCCACCGATGCTTGGTAAACCGCTGCGGCACCTACCCCCTGGCCCTGGTGGCCAAAGATCGGGGAGTTCCCTTCTACACCTTCACCGATACAGGAAAACTCCTTCCCCCGGCCCTGGTCCCCCTCTTCGAAATCGAGGACCACGATCCGGGGGAAGTTTTGGAGAACGCCCCCTTCAGGATCGCCAACTACTACTTCGACGAGACCCCATTGGATTACATCACCGCCGCTGTCACGGAAAAGGGGCAACTCATCCCTGAAGAGCTACGGAGACTCATGGCCGAGATGAAGGTATCGCCCCGATTGAAGGAACTAGAAGAGCATCTGAAAAATCCACCCCCCCACAGCGCCCACAGATAATAGAGCAATACCCCTGCACTGTTGAAGGCCCATACCATCTTCTGACTCCAGTGGTCCTCAGAAGCAAGCCACCGAACCTCTCACCTCAACAAAGGCGGCTGTCACCCTTCCCTCCAGAATCAATCCGAATATGGAATCCCAATACCAAAGGTCACAAATTTACAAAACAGTAGTATAATTAGCATCAGGAGCATTTGAAAACAAACAAACCAAAACTTGCATAAAAACGCAGTAAATTGAGCATATAACACCAACACTTGACATATATAATAGTCTTATGAGCATAATATATTCCAATCTCGCTACAGAAAGGAGGTGGGATCAACGCAAGGGCTAGCCAAATCCAGTCGGAAAGGAGGTGATATAATACATTGAAAAAACAGAAGGTTATATGCAAGCCCCGACAGCATACAGGCCAAAATCAAAATCTACCAGAGAGCCACACTATTACACAAACAACCAATATGATAACCTACAACTAGGAGAAATAATGGGACACTTTGACTTAATTAATGGATTAGAATTTATGTTACATGGTATAGAAATACTAAAACATCTTTATAATTAAATTATACCATAAAGGAGGAAATAAAATGAATGAGGTAAAATTGGGCAACCCGGCAGTCGTAGGCCTGGGAGGCTTTGGTATGACCACCCTGATACTCCAATTCCATAACCTGGGCTGGTGCCCCATCACCCCCGTCCTCTGGTTGGGCCTATTGTTTGGAGGAACAGCCCAGCTCATTGCCGGACTGTTGGAGTTCAGAACAGGGAACAACTTTGGATTCTGCGCCTTCTCTGGATACGGGGCCTTCTGGATCTCCCTATGCTTCTTTGTAATCTTTGGGACCAACGCCGAGCTGGTAAAAGCGTACCCTGTGCTGAAGCTAACCGCTCCTGGCCTTGCCTGGTTCCTCTTGGTGTGGACCTTCTTCACCTTCATCCTGTTCATCGCATCCCTTAAACACCACACAGCCCTGATCCTCATCTTCCTCACTCTGTTGATTGGATTTGCCGGTCTCACCATCAAGGAGTTCACAGGAATCAAGGCCATTGGCACCTTCGCCGCATGGGATCTCGTTGCCTGCGCCCTGTTGGCTTGGTACCTGATGGCCCATGTGGTATACGCCGAGGCTGGCATCAAATTACCCATAGGAGGGCCGTGGATCTAATAACCAAGGCACCAACGCTCTCGAAAAGGGGGCAGATGTGATGAGTCATACATCTGCCCCCTTTTATATACCTCAACAGCAAACCCATCTCCTTCACCATCCAGTAAATGGGACTCAGCCACACCATCGGGGTAGAGAAGGGTTGTGGCAAGAAAAGACCAACTATGGCATGGCGTTACTTTAATTGAAACTTAATGCAGAAACGTGATAGAGTAAAACGCGAAAAAGATAAAAAGGAGATGCCATGAAACCGAGAAAAATCAAAGACAACATTTACTGGATGGGATCTGTGGACTGGAGCAGACGTCTCTTCGACTCTTTAATTCCCCTTCCAGATGGAACAAGCTACAACGCATACCTCATCGAAGGCATTGATAAGATCGCTCTGATTGATACAGTAGATCCGTCCATGGTCGATGAACTACTAAACCAATTAGAGGGGATATCTAAGCTAGATTACGTAGTGTCGCTTCATTCGGAACAAGACCATTCAGGTAGCATTCCCCATATACTATCCAGATATCCCAATGCGAAACTGGTTTCTACTCCTAAAGCAAAAGAGATACTCATAAACCTTCTACATATATCAGAAGAGTATTTCATCACTGTTAACGACGGTGACTCAATCTCTCTAGGTGACAAAACCTTGAAATTCATTCATACCCCATGGGTTCATTGGCCCGAAACGATGGTGGCATACTTGGAAGAAGACAAAATCCTGTTCAGCTGCGACTTATTTGGTTCCCACATTGCAACTACCGATCTCTACGCTTCTGACGAAAGACGGGTTTATGAAGCAGCAAAGCGTTACTATGCCGAGATCATGATGCCCTTCCGAAACGTGATCAAGAAGAACCTGGAAAAGCTCGCCCCTTACGATATAGCCATCATAGCCCCCAGTCATGGACCCATCCACCCACGTCCAGCCTTCATCGTAAATGCCCATCTTGAGTGGATAGATGGTCCTCCCAAGAACCTCGTGGTTCTACCCTACGTATCTATGCACAACAGCACAAAACTGATGGTGGACTTTCTGGTTTCCTCCCTCGTGGAGAAGGGGATCGATGTAGAACTTTTCGACTTAACGGTCACAGACATAGGGAAACTGGCCATGGCCCTTGTTGACGCCGGGACCATAATCATAGGCACCCCGACGGTCCTCGCAGGCCCCCACCCCAACGCCGTCTATGCCGCTTTCCTGGCCAACGCACTTCGCCCCAAAGCCAGGTTTCTATCCATCATTGGCTCTTACGGATGGGGGGGAAGGACCGTAGAAATCCTGGCAGGAATGGTCCCCAACCTGAAAGTGGAGATTATCGAACCCGTCCTAACCATAGGCGCCCCGGGAGAAGCCGACTTTGAAGCCCTTGAGAATTTGGCAGAGACCGTCGCCGCTAAACACAAAGAGCACGGCTTCAAATGATCCCTGGCGTCCCCTGGAATAATGCGGTGGGCGGTCTCAAACCGAGAGGTCACGAACCCCCTTCACGGCACCCATAAATAGGCGGCTTCTCCCGTAGTGAGGAGAGCAAGCCAGCCCTTGACATCTGGCAACGGCCCAGAATAGACGTTGGCCTCGGCCTCATCCGGCGGTAGATAAGCCACCAGCCTGGCCCTTTCTACTCCCGCCAGCTCCTTCACCAGGTTGAAGGCATCCTCCAGATACCCCTCCCGGTCCACAAGACCCAGCTTAAGGGCCAGGGAAGCGGGAAAGACCCGCCCCGTCTCCACCTGGTCCATGGCCTCCCCAGAGAGGCGCCTCCTCTCCTTCACCAGGTGGAAGAAACGTTGACTGAAGGCCTGAATCATCTCCTGAATGTGCCTTTGCTCCCCAGGCGTTGAAGGCCTGAAAGGGAACCACGTATCCTTCTCCGCCCCGGACTTGTAGACCTCCACCCTCACCCCCACCTTCCTGAGGAGCCCCTGAATGTCCAGCTTCAAAGCGATAACCCCCACGGCCCCCGTCACCGTTGTGGGATGGGCCACTATCCTGTCGGCCGATAGGGCCACATAATAACCTCCCGAGGCCGCCACCTCCATGAGACAGGCCACCACGGGCCAGTGGTGCCTCTCGGCGGCGGTGGAAACCTCGTGATACAGAATGTCCGCCGCCGTCACCGTTCCTCCAGGACTATTGATGCGCAGAAGGATTCCCTTCACAAGAGGGTCCTCGGCGGCCCTATCCAGCACCCGCCGCACCCGTTCCACGATGGAGGGTCTACTGCGCACACCCAGAAGGGCGGGTCTACGACCAGTGGAGAGAAAACCCGACACATCCACCAGAACCACCTTGGCCCTCCCCTCTCCCATGAGGGTGGTCTCCTTGAGGGGGACCTCCCGGGGAAAGAGATTCACCTCCACCAGGGTGCAACCAGCCAAAATAGGCAATAGAAGGAAAATTGAAAACACCCTCCTTACCCTCATCTCCTCACCTCAACAGAACCATTCCCGACTCCACCAAAATGGGCCTCCCTTGCAAGTAAATCCTCCCACTCACAATCCCTCGCTCCAGCCATGCCCTCCCCAATAGCATACCCAATGCACCTGGCAAAAGCCCAGAAACGGTGCCCCATGGGGAGTGTATCTGGAACAAACCCACACCTTCACCTATGCATCAACGGGCGGCCATTTGTCTTTTCGCCGGAATTACAGTACCACCCATTCCAGGAGGTCAACATGAAAACCGTGAAAACCAGAAAGACCCTAGCCATCCTGGGAGCAGTAGCCGCAGCAGGATTCATCTCTTTGACCCTCTCTTTAAAATACTACGCCGACTGGCTGTGGTTCCGTAACATGGGGTACCCCAATGTATTCACCACTATGATCGGCACCAAGGTCCTGGCCTTTCTTACCTTTTCCATCCTCTTCGGCGCTTTCGCATGGATCAACATCACCATTGCCAGGAAAACAGGCAGGCACACCCGCTCCATAATCTTGGTCAACTCTGACCAGCCCGCATCCACCATCAGCTCCCTCTTCCGAGACAAAGGATCAGGAGTTGTCTGGGGAGCCATCATTCTCTTCCTCGCCCTCATCATGGGACTGGGCACCGTC
The DNA here is from genome assembly GCA_024274915.1 of Thermodesulfobacteriota bacterium. GTDB lineage: Bacteria > Thermosulfidibacterota > Thermosulfidibacteria > Thermosulfidibacterales > B14-G1 > B14-G1. Next base: position 4,441 of record JAJSAC010000014.1, on the reverse strand, counting down.
AACTCATGGGAGACTATCCTGAGATTCCTCCACAGTTCCCCCTTCGGTATCACCGATCCCATTTTCTCAAAGGATGTAGGCTTCTATGTCTTCAAGCTTCCCTTTTATAAGTTTCTTCAGAGCTGGTGCATCTATTCCGTCTCTCTGGTCCTTGTAATAGTAGGTCTCTCCTACTACTTTGACCAATCCGTCACCGTAGTTGTCCAGGACAATCGGTTTCGCATCCTCCCCAAAGCCCGATACCATCTGTCCATCCTGGGGGGACTCCTATTCCTGGCAGTCGCCTGGACTTATCGCCTGAAACTATACGAGACCCTATACTCCACCCGAGGCGTAGCCTACGGGGCAAGCTATACAGACGTCCACGCCCTCATTCCGGCTTATTGGGGGCTACTCATCCTGGCCCTGGTCCTGGCCCTGGCATTATTTTTGGCCCCTGCCCTCCATAAATGGAGGCTTCTGGCCTACGTCGTGGGACTATACCTCCTGGCTTTCGTGGCCCTTATCTGGATCTATCCCAACGCCCTGGAACAGTACGTGGTTAAGCCCAATGAGGTGACCAAGGAAGCCCCTTACATCAAAAACAACATATAATTCACCCGCCTGGCCTACGGCCTGAATAAAATAGACGAAAAAGACTTCCCGGTACAGGAGAGTATCACCTACAAAGACATCCAGAGGAACCGCTCCACCGTGGAGAACATCCGCTTGTGGGACCGAAGGCCCCTGATCCAAACCTACAAGCAGCTCCAGGAGATTCGCTTATACTACGACTTCAAAAGCGTGGACGTGGATCGCTATCACTTCGGAAAATACATGCAAGTGGCCCTGGCCGCCCGAGAGCTACCCCCCTCCCAGATCCCCTTGAGGGCCAGGACCTGGGTAAACATACATCTGAAGTACACCCACGGCTATGGACTGGTCATGAACCCCGTAAACCAGGTCACCCCGGAAGGCATGCCCAACTTCATTGTGAAGGACATCCCGCCCCGCTCGGACGTACCCATCAAGATCACCAGGCCGGAGATCTACTATGGAGAGGAGACGGACGAGTATGCCATAGTCAGAACCAAGACCAAGGAGTTCGACTATCCCAAAGGGGACCAAAACGTCTACACCACCTACCAGGGCAAGGGAGGGGTAGAGATCTCAGGCATATTCAGGAGGCTGATCTACGCATGGTATTTCTCAGACATCAAGATCCTCCTCACCGACTACATCACCAACAAGAGCCGCATCATGTACCACAGGATCATTACAGATCGAGACGGGACCATCGCCCCTTTCCTGGCCTACGATTCGGATCCCTACATCGTGGTAGGCGATGACGGCGGGCTGTACTGGGTCCACGACGCATACACAAAGACCAACATGTTCCCATACTCAGAGCCCATCTCCCAAATCATGAAGGGGCCTGATCTCAACTATATCCGCAACTCCGTCAAGGTGGTCATCAACGCTTATAATGGGGACGTAAATTACTACGTGGTTGATCCCAAGGATCCCATCATCCAGACCTACCAGAAGATCTTCCCCGGTCTCTTCAAATCCATGGATCAAATGCCCCCTTTCCTGAAAAGACACTTCCGCTATCCCACAGACCTGTTCCTCATCCAGGCCCGGATCTACAATGTCTACCACATGACGGACCCCCAGGTCTTCTACAACCAGGAAGACTACTGGAACATCCCCACGGAGATCTACAGCGACACGGAACAGCCCATGTTCCCTTACTACATCATCATGAAGCTGCCCCAGGAGAAGTCGGAAGAATTCATCCTCATGCTTCCCTTGACACCCTCCAAAAAGAACAACATGATCGCCTGGCTGTGCGCCCGTTGTGACACCCCCAACTACGGGAAGCTCATCGTTTACAAGCTCCCAAAAGAGAAGCTCATCTATGGACCCATGCAGATTGAGGCCAGGATAAATCAGAAGCCCGACATCTCCTCCGAATTCACCCTCTGGGGTCAAAAGGGATCCCGGGTCATTCGGGGCAACCTACTGGTCATACCCATAGCAAGATCCTTCATCTACGTGGAGCCCGTTTACCTCCAGTCCGAGCAGAGCCAGATGCCGGAACTCAAGCGGGTGGTAGCCGCCTTCGGCAACAAACTGGAGATGAGAAAGACCCTCGATAAGGCACTAAGGGCCATATTCTCCGCCCAGAATGTACCAGCCCAGGCCACCAATAGGGCCCTCAAGGGTCTGACACCAGGCAATCTACCGGAGCAAGCCAAAAGGGCCCTATACCACTACAACCGGGCCATGAAATACCTGAAAGAGGGAAATTGGGCTGGATACGGAGAGGAACTCCAGGAGATGAAGCAGATCCTGGAAGACATGGCCCAGAAAGGGCAGAAGAAGTGAGGCATCAGCCCATCCACTTGGCCATGAACAACCCCACCCCCGTAAAAAGGGGAGTGAGCAGATTGATCAACACGTTCCTGCCCAGGGCAGGCATAATCCCTTCCAGGTCCCGGGCGTATCTCAGGACCCTGGCAGCCGTGGGCACGGCCATGACCAAGGTTACCAGCCCCAGAAGGGCACCCTTGGGCAAAACTCCCAAGGCCACGCCCACCAACAGAGAGAGGTAGGCCAGAGCCAGAAAGGCCCCATAGACCCGGGCGCTGTACCTCTCACCCTTTACGATGACCAGGTGGCGCCGTCCCACGGTCTCGTCGGCCCGAGCATCGGGAAACTGGTTCAAGAGCAAAAGGTCGCTCACCAAAAAGAAGGGCACCAGAGAGGCAAAGAAAGAAGCCAAGGAATAACACCCCGTCAGAACAAAATGGGTACCCATGACCCACAGGACACCGAATCCCAGCCCTGGAGCCATGAGGCACAGCAGGGGCCGACGGGTGATCCAACCTGTATAGACCACCACCAGGAAAAGGCCTACCAGACCCAGAGGCACGATGCCCCATCCCCATACCTTGAGAAAGTAAAAACCGATGACCACGGGAATGGCCAGGGAGAAACAGGCAACAAAGAGGGTCCATCCCACCAACTCGGGATGGGCCTGCAAGGTGCCGCTGCCACCACTGAAGGGAGTCCTCTGAGTCCTGGCATCCAGGCCGCTCTTGAAGTCCAGGTACTCGTTGAAGGCGTTGACACTAACATGGGATGACAGAGCCCCCAGAAGGGCCAGAAAGGCGTATCCCGAGTGCACCCGCCCCGTCTCCCAGTAGACCGTAGCCACTCCCAAAAAGACGCAGACGGGGGGCAACAGCAGGAAAGGGACCCTCATGGGACCCAGATAGTCTTTCGGGGTTCTACCCATCTCCCCCACCTGGACTGGAGGCCTTCTCCCCCCCCTCCACGGTGATAATCGTGTGAACATTGCCCCGGGGATGAAAGTCACCCACCACCTTGAGATACCGGGGCTGAAGGAGGTCGTAGAGATCTTCATAAATCCGGTTGGTGGCCTCCTCATGGGAGATATAGCGATTCCTGTACTGGTTTAGATAGAGCTTTAGGGACTTCAGCTCCACCACCCATCTATCGGGAATGTAAGAGATACGCATGATGGCGAAATCGGGATAGCCCGAGCGGGGGCACAGGCAGGTGAACTCGGGAAAGGTGATGTCAATGGTATAATCCCGCTCTGGATAGGGATTTTCCCACGGCTCCAGCCTGGCCTTGGCAATCTCCTCCTCGCCGTACTTCATCCCCGACCATCCTCTTTCGGAGATTAAATGAAAACATCAGGACTCGACTCTTTTAACCTCAATGGTGCCGGAGGTGGGATTCGAACCCACACGGGCACAGAACCCGGGGGATTTTGAGTCCCCTGCGTCTCCCAGTTCCGCCACTCCGGCAAATGCAAAAAACATAGAGCTCAAGCGGGTTTATATGCCTTTGGATGAAATCTGTCAAGGTAGCGAAATCCAGGACTTCCCCCATTTTTGCTCTTATGGGGCAGGGCGAGGCGTTCCGAGCGCAGAGATGAATAGCTCATAGCTCGTAGTTCATGGTTCATAGCTCACAGTTGCTATCAGCCATGAGCCATGAGCCATCAGCTATCAGCCATGGGCAAGAGAGGAATGCCCAGCCCTATCACTTGCCCATAAGCAAAAAACCAGGATTTTGAGGGAGGTGGATTAACCAGGGAAGAAATTTTGGGGGAACTCCTGGGGGAGAACGGGCCCGGTTTTGTTAGCAATCTGTTAGCAGCCAGAGTGACACCGATCATAAGAAACGGCGGATGGTCCATCTCCCTTGATGGCCTCCAGGGCTACCTTTGTCTTGAACCCCCGGTGGGCCTCTTCCTGCGACCCCTTTACGAGTTCTCCTGAAGTGTACTAGACGAGACTTCATCTGACACTGGTCATCTCTTGAGCATCACTGTCTGTAAGATCATACCCCACCATCTTCTCTTTGGCAATGTGAATCGAGTCTAAAAATGTTTGCATGGGTGTCTTGCCATAACAATACTTCC
>JAJSAC010000013.1 GCA_024274915.1 Thermodesulfobacteriota bacterium | reverse complement strand
GGTTCATAGCTCATAGTTGCTATCAGCCATGAGCCATGGGCAAGGGAGGAATGCCCCGCCCTTTCACTTGTTGGAAAGAAAAAATCCAGGATTCTGAACATGATGCCTTTACCAGGAAGGGAATTTTGGGGGAAGTCCTGTTCGCAGGTGGTTCGCTTTTGGGGCTATGCCTCTGGATTCCTTTCTGCGAACCCTTGTCATAGCCGGAGGAGTAGATTTTATTTGGGTTTAGGCTCGACTCTCTCCCATGGAGCCCTTGCCGCTCGTATGGCTCCAATGTAGAGTAGGCAGTGGCAATAAGCTGGAATATAGACTTGGTGGTGGGGAGTAGAGAAATGCTGCTGGGAGTTTTGTCGGATACCCATGATCACCTGGACAACATAAGGAAAGCCGTGGGGTTCTTTAACGGCAAAGGGGTGGACCTGGTGGTTCATGCTGGCGATGTGGTCTCTCCCTTCGCCTTAGACCCTCTGATGGAGTTGGAAGCTCCCTGGCAGGGGGTCTTTGGCAACAACGAGGGAGAGATTCCTTACCTTTTGGAGAAGGCCCGGGGCAGGATCCAGCCTCCTCCCCTGGAACTGGAGTTGGAGGGTCACAAAATCCTGATCAAGCATTTCCACCACTACCTGGAGGAGCTGGCGGCCAGTGGCAGGTACAGCCTCATCATCTACGGCCACACTCACCGCTCTCGGGTGGAGAAGGTGGGACCCACATGGGTCCTCAATCCTGGCGAGGCCTGTGGCTGGCTATCTACTAGGGCCACCGTGGCCCTGGTGGAAATTCCCTCTTTTTACATAGAGTTGGTGGAGCTATAGGGCTTATATGACTCCTAGAACCCTGGCCTTTATTATTCTGGGCAAGGTCCTTCTGGCAGGGGACCATGCCAATGAGCTCCTCTCTGGAGAGGCAGCCCGCTACGGTATCACAGGGCGAAACAGAGCCTTTCTATGGGAGATAACCCTAGGGGTTTTGAGGTGGCTGGGTCGTTTGGACTGGATTCTGGCCAAATACGTAAAGGGCTACCAACGTCTCCCCCTGGAGGCCAAGAACGTCCTGAGGCTTTCGGCATATCAGCTCCTCTTCATGGATCGGGTTCCCCCTTATTCCGCCGTGGATGAAGGGGTGAAGCTGGCCAAGAGGTGGTGCCATCCCAGATACCATGGTCTGGTGAACGCTGTATTGAGGAAGGTGGCTAGCGGTCCTTATCCTGTGGTGGTGGGGATGAGGACTTCCAGGGAGGCCGTAGCTACAGCCTATTCTCATCCCCTGTGGCTGGTGGAGCGGTGGCGGAGACGCATGGGAGTGCTGGAGCTCCTTCAACTTGTCCGGGCGAACAACGGTCGTGCTCCCTTCTCTGTATGGGTCAATGCTTACCTGGTTAAGCCTAACTACCTCCGGAAGGAGCTCAGGACCCAGGGGGTGGAGTGTAAACCCCATTCGTTCTGGGATGACATGATCATCATTATAACCCCCGTTGACGTCACCCAGCTCCCCCAGTTCCATAACGGTCTTATCCATCCCCAGGACCCCGCTTCGGCTCTGGTGGTGAAGGTGCTGGCTCCTCGGCCTGGGGAGCGGGTTTTGGATGCCTGCGCTGCTCCGGGTATCAAGACAGTTCAGATGGCCTGGGCCATGGGTAACCAGGGGGAAATCTTGGCCTGTGACATTCATCCCGGCCGCTTATCCCGTGTTGAAGATGCCTGCGGAAGGAGTGGAGCGACCATAGTGGAGTGTAGGCTGGGGGACGTGGTGGAAGTGGTGAAGGGCGAGGGGCTCTTTGACCGCATCCTCCTGGATGCCCCCTGCTCCGACCTGGGCACCCTAAGGCGCCATCCTGAGCTTAAATGGCGGCGTAAAGAGGAGGATATACCTGCCTTTGCCGAAAAACAGGGTCGGTTACTCACTTCCCTGGTGGACTGCCTAGCTCCCGGTGGAGTCATAGTCTACAGCGTCTGCTCTTCTGAACCCGAGGAAGGAGAGGCCCTGGTGGAGGAGGTCCTTCGTAAGTTTCCCCAGCTAGAGCCCGTGGATTTCTGTGATCTCCTCCCGGAGCCCATCCAGCCCTATTACAAGAAAGAGGGGTTTCTCACCCTCTACCCCCATTACGCCAACACCGACGGATTCTTCATTGCCAAATTGAGGCGTAGGGAAACTCTATAGGACCAGGGCTCTCCCCAAAATTGCTCCCTGGTTAACCCACCTTATTCAAAATCCTGGATTTTTCCTTGCGAGCAAGTGAAAGGGCGGGGCATCCCTCCCTTGCCCCTTGCTCATGGCTGATGGCTCATAGCTGATAGCAACTATGAACTATGAACCATGAGCTATGAACTATGAGATATCACCTCTGCGCTCGGAATGCCCCGCCCTTATCCCTAAGGGTAAAACTGGGGGAACTCCTGTTTCCCTGCCCTTGCGGGTAGAGGGCCTTTTTTGTTGTAATAGGCTCCATCTGGGATTCAGGGAGGATGCCAATGGAAGGACTCACTATAAAGATCGCTCCCTCTATCCTTAGCGCTGACTTCTGGCGTCTGGGGGAGGAAGTGGCCAGGGTAGAGGAGGGAGGGGCCCATCTCCTCCACGTGGATGTCATGGACGGGCGCTTCGTGCCCAACATCTCCGTGGGTATTCCCGTGGTGGAGTGCCTCAGAACCCACACAAGTCTGCCCCTGGACGTGCATCTCATGATAGTGGAGCCTGAGCGTTACGTTGGGGCCTTTGCCCAGGCGGGGGCGGACATCGTCACTTTCCAGGTGGAGGCCACCCCCCATCCCCATCGGGTCATCCAGATGATCAAAGAGGAGAGCAAAAAGGCCGGGGCGGTCCTCAATCCCTCCACGCCCCTGAACGTTCTGGACTACATCCTGGGTGATCTGGACATGGTCCTCCTCATGTCGGTGAATCCTGGGTTCGGGGGGCAGAAGTTCATCCCAGCCGTCCTGGGCAAGATCCGGGATCTCAGGGCCATGGCGCCTCACCTGGACATAGAAGTAGACGGGGGCATAGGTCTTGCCAATGTTAAAGAGGTGGTGGAAGCGGGAGCCAATGTGATTGTGGCGGGTTCTGCCATTTTCAACTCTCCAGATCCCTGCAAGGCCACCCGGGAGATGGTCCGCCTGGCCCGGGAGGCCTGGGAGGGACGGGGTGAAGATAGATAGGATCCGCAACATCGGTATTGCTGCCCATATAGATGCGGGTAAGACCACCCTTACGGAGAGGATCCTCTTCTATACGGGCCGCATCCACCGCATGGGGGAGGTCCACGACGGGCAGGCTACCATGGACTGGATGGACCAGGAGAAGGAGCGGGGTATCACCATCACTGCTGCCGCCACCTATTGCCAGTGGCGGGACCATCACATCAACATCATAGATACCCCTGGCCACGTGGACTTCACCGTGGAGGTGAAACGCTCTCTTAGGGTCTTGGACGGGTTGGTGGTGGTATTCTGCGGCGTGGGGGGGGTAGAGCCCCAGTCGGAGACGGTGTGGCATCTGGCCGATGAATTTGATGTACCCCGGGTGGCCTTTGTGAACAAGATGGATCGGGTGGGGGCCTCTATGGACCGGGTAGTGGGGGAAATGGGGGAAAAGCTGGGGGTCACTCCCCTGCCCCTCCAGATTCCCCTTGGAGAGGAAGATGGTTTTATGGGGGTGGTAGACCTCCTGGAGATGAGGGCCCTAGTATGGGACCGGGACCCCCAGGGGGTGGAGTACTCCGAGGTGGAGGTTCCTCTGGAGCTGAAGGACAAGGCCTTGGTGGCCAGGGAGGGGCTCCTGGAGACCCTGGCCGATGTGGATGACACCGTGGCTGAGCTCTACCTGGAGGGTGGGGAAATGCCGGCGGAAGCCCTTCGCCAAGCCATAAGGCAGGCCACCCTTGAGGGAGGGTTGGTACCCATCTTTTGTGGCTCTGCCCTGAAGAATAAGGGTGTGCAGCCCCTGTTGGATGGGGTGGTCCACTTTCTTCCCTCTCCCCTGGATGTGCCTCCCGTTGAGGGCTTCAATCCTGTTACAGGAGAGAAAGAGGTGCGCCGTCCCAGTTTCCAGGATCCCATGGCCACCTTAGTCTTTAAGGTGATGGTCCAGGGAGGCAGGAAGGTGGTCTACTTCCGGGTCTATTCCGGCGTGCTCAAGGAAGGGAAGCGCATCCTCAATGCAACCAGAGACAGGAAGGAGCGTATGGGCCAGCTCTTCCGCCTTCACGCCAATCGCCATGAAAAGGTGGAATCCATGGGTCCTGGGGAGATAGGGGCTGCCGTGGGACTGCGGTGGGCCCAGACGGGGGACACCTTGTGCGACGAAGGGCATCCCGTTGTCCTTGAGGAGATCCAGTTTCCCCAGCCCGTCATCTCCATGGCCGTGGAGCCCTCCAGTCCTTCGGAGATGGAGCGGCTGGAGGAGGCCCTCACTATGCTGGAGGACGAGGATCCCACCTTTCGCCACCACAAGAACGAGGAGACGGAGGAGATTATCATATCGGGCATGGGGGAGCTCCATTTGGAGGTTCTCACCGAGCGTCTCCGGCGCCGTCACAAACTCCAGTTCCGCACCGGTCGGCCCCAGGTGGAGTTTAGAGAGACCATCACCAGGGTCGTGGAGGTGGAGGAGTGGATGGACAAGGTGATGGGCGACGACGAAAAGGCCTTTCATATCTGCGGTGGGGTTAGGCTGCGCCTGGAGCCTTTGAATAGGGGAAGAGGCTTGGAAATAGTAGATTTAGTTCCTGAGAAGCCCCAGGTGGCCAAGGAGAGGGAGATCAGGGAGGCCATTGTCCAGGCCGTCAGGGATGCGGCCACCAGCGGTGTGAGGGCGGGTTACCCTGTTACCGATTTGAGGGTAGAGGTATTGGACTACAGTTACGAGCCGGGCAAGTCCACCCCCCAGGCCTACTCCATTATTACCTCCATGGCCATGAGGAAGGCCCTGGAGAAGGCCGGGAGCGTGCTCCTGGAGCCCATCATGGAGCTGGAGGTCTTAGTGCCGGTAGAGAATGTGGGGGATGTCATGGGGGACCTGGGTGCCCGGGGAGCCCGGATAGAGGGAGTGAGGGACAGGGGCAGTGTCCAGATCATCAGGGCCCTGGTACCTTTGAGAGAGATGTTCGGCTACACCACTGCTCTGCGGTCCCTTACCAAGGGCCGAGGCAGCTACACCATGAAGTTTCACAGCTTTGACCATTTTTGAGCCTTTGACCTCTACTTTGCCGCGGTGGGGATTTACGGGTAAAACCCGAAACACGCCCAATTGTTTTTCGGATGTTCCGGGGGCAAACTATAAGGGGGTTTGTTGTAGAGAAGGAGGTTATGGGCCATGTTGTATGGGAAGAAATGGATGGCGCTTTCTTTAATCCTTCCTCTTTTTTTGGTGGGTTGTGCCGCCAGGGTCCAGGTGAAGACCATGGAGCCTTTGAGACTGGAGCATACTTACTCCGTTGTTTTAGCCACTTCCTATGAGCCCGACAGGGTGACCCGGGATGTGATAGCTGTCATGAAGAGGACTATGGAGTTTGAAGATCAGAAGTTCACCCCTGTGATCGCTGAGCCCCTTCAGTTGAAGGACTCTCCCCACACCTTGGCGGAGTTGGGGGATACCCTCTTTCTCATAAAGAAGGTGAGGTGCTCCCCTCCTCCCGAAGCCACCCTTCAAGTGGACTTTGATGTGTTGGAGTACGACACCTCCTTTAAAGCCTCTCGGACCATAGAGGTGGTCTGCCACTGTCCTGGCTTCTCCCCCGACGAGGCCCTAGAGTTTTTGGCAGAAACAGCAACCCGCTGGATACTGGAAGGAATCCAGGGGCCTGTGGATGCCTTCCTCTCGACGGGATTCGGGGGCCTGGGGGATGGCGGTGCCGAGGGGGGCGAGGCTAAGTAGCCTTAAATCACCTTGTTCAGCGGATACTCGATGATACCCATGGCTCCCAGCTTTTGGAGTTTGGGTACCAGGATGCGCACCTCTTTCTCTGTGGCGATGGTTTCCACTGAGTACCAGTCTGACTGGTAAAGGGGAGCCACCGTGGGAGCGGTGATGCTGGGCAAGAGCTTGATCACCTTGTCTAACTTGTCTCCCGGCACGTTCATTTTGAGGCCCACCATGCCGTGGGCGTTGAGGGCCGACTTGAGCATGAGGGAGATGCGACTCAGCTTTTCCTTCTTCCAGGGGTCCTGCCAGGCCTTTTTGTTGGCGATGAGCTGGGGGTAGGTGACCATAAGCTCTTCCACGATCCTCAGGCCGTTGGCCCGGATGGTAGAACCCGTCTCCGTCACCTCCACGATGGCGTCGGCCAGGCCTTCGGCGATCTTGGCCTCTGTGGCTCCCCAGGAGAACTCCACGTCCACGGGGATGTTCTTCTCCTGAAAATACCTGCGGGTGAAGTTCACCAGCTCCGTGTAGATCTTTTTGCCACGACAGTCTTTGGGGGAGTTTATGGGCGAATCCTTGGCCACCACCAAGACCCATCGCGCTGGCTTTTTGGTGAGCTTGGAATAAACCAGGTCCTGGAGAACTTCCACTTTGGAGTTGTTCTCCAGGATCCAGTCCTTGCCCGTGATGCCGGCGTCCAGAACCCCCATTTCCACGAAACGGGACATCTCTTGGGCCCGTACCAGGACACAGTTAATCTCGTCGTCGTCAATGGAGGGAAAGTAACTCCTTTCCCGAACGGTGATGCGCCAACCCGCCTGGCGGAAGAGGTCTATGGTGGCCTTCTCCAGGCTACCTTTGGGTATACCCAGTTTCAGTACCTTCTCTGACTCTGACATTTTCCTTCTCCTTCGTATTTAGATTCCCAGGAGTTTCTTACCCGCTTCTTCCAGGATGTCCAGCCTTTTCTGGGACTCGGCCTCTAGGTAGAGGCGTACCAAAGGTTCCGTTCCTGATGGACGGAAAAGGAGCCAGGAACCATCCTCCAAAACCAGCTTGGTGCCGTCTACGGTGACAACGTCCGTCACCTTCAACCCCGCCACCTGGGAAGGGTGGGCTGCCAGTTTCTGGGGGAGCTCCCTTTTGAACTCGGGGGTGAGGGGGATGTTTATTCTACGGGAGTAAAGGGGACCTACCAGTAGGAAGAGGTCCTCTAGCAGTTCCCCTACGGTGGCCCCCTTCTTGGCCACCATCTCTGCCATCAAGAGACATGCGATGATACCGTCTTTCTCGGGTACATGGCCTTTGATGGAGAGGCCTGCGCTCTCTTCGCCTCCCATAACCACTCTATTTTCCAAGATGTACTCTCCGACGAACTTGAAGCCTACGGGGGTTTCATACACAGGTCTGCCGTAGTGGTGGGCCAGTCGGTCCAGGAGATGGGTGGTGGCCACGGAGCGGACCACGCCTCCTTCCAATCCCTTCTCTTCCACCAGATACCGGAAGACCAGGGCCAGAACGTGGTTGGCGGTGACGAACCTGCCCCCTTTGTCTACAATGCCGAAGCGGTCGGCGTCGCCGTCGGTGGCCAAGCCCAGGATGTAGTTCCCTTCTCTCACCATTTCCAGGAAGTCGGGCATCTCTTCTTCTGATGGCTCGGGCCGTCTGCCGCCAAATAGAGGGTTCACTTCTCCATGCATTACGTCTACCCGCCACCCGGCGTCCTTGAGGACCTGGTCCACGTAACCTCTGCCTGTTCCCCAGAGGGCGTTGTAGGCCACCTTCTGGGGGGAGGCGGCCAGAGCGGGGAAGTCTACCTTGGTTTCAAGGTCCTGGATGTAGGTTGGGGCCAGGTCTGCTTCCTGGCAGAGACTCTCTTCCGGTTCAAGGGGTTCTAGTTGCACACCTTTCTTTTGGAGGTTCCTGATCTTGGTCTCTATGGCCTGGGTCACCTGGGGAGGGGCAGGGGCCCCCGAAGGGGGAGAAAACTTGAGACCGTTGTACCGGGGAGGGTTGTGGCTGGCGGTGATGTTGATGGCTCCCCCTGCCTTTCTGTCAATGATGGTGAAGGCGATGACGGGGGTGGGTACGTCCCGGGTGCTGTACAGCACGGGTATCCTTTCTTTAGTGAGAACGGCTCCGGCGGCTTTGGCGAAGAAGTTGGACATGAATCTGGTGTCGTAGCCCACCACCACTTCTCTGTTGGCCAGACCCCCCTCTTTGAGGTACTGGGCGATGGCCAGGGCCACCAGTCTAACATTGGCGAATGTGAACTCATCGGCAATGACTGCCCTCCACCCCGATGTCCCAAACTTGATCATGACTCAACTCCTGAATCTTTCATTTTTTGCCTTAGAAGCCATGAGCTATGAGCCAATAGCCGTCTCTATGTAATCTCATCCCTATCCCACTCTTCATCTCCAAAGGTTTCGGCCCGGCTCACCTGGTTGAGGTCCCTCTGCCAGGGTCTGGTGGCGAAGATAACGGCCAGTAGGACGGTGAGAATGACCCAGTCTACACCGATGCCCAAGACAGCTGCCCAGGAGTAGCCGCCGTAGGGTTTGGTAACTTCGTGGTAGATGTCTCCTATGAGGATTATGCCCAGGACCAAGGGAACAAAGTATTTGACCAGGAAGTCCCACCACAGTCCTATTTTCATGGAAGAGACCTTGTTTATATGGTCCCTCAGGATGTAGGTGCCGAAGAGCCAACCTACCAGCACTGACTCCAATATGCCCACCACCACCAATCCATAATGGGTGAGGAAGTGGTCCACGATGTCCAACCAGTAGAGGCCTGCCTGGGTGGTGAAGATGATGGAGCCCAGGAAGCCCAAGATGGCAGTTATGGTCACCACCTTTTTCCTGGCATAGCCGAACTTGTCCACCATGGCGGCCACAAAGGCCTCTAGAATGGACACAGAAGATGAAAGGCCGGCCACCACCAGGCAGAGGAAGAAGATGGCTCCGAAGAAGTTGCCGGCGGGCATGAGGCTCACCGCTTTGGGATAGGCCACGAAGGCCAGACCTATGGACTGGGAGACCACCTTACCCAGGGGCTTGCCCTGAGTGACAGCCATGAAGCCTAGCACCGAGAATACGGCAAAGCCAGCGAAGATGGAGTAGCCGCAGTTGATGAAGGCAGTGAGGTAGGCGTTTTTGGTGATTTCGGCCTTTTTGGGGAGGTAGCTGGCATAGGCGATCATGATTCCAAACCCCAAGGACAGGGTGAAAAAGATCTGGCTGTAGGCGTCTATCCATACTTTGGGGTTGGTGAGCTTTGAGAAGTCGGGTGTGAGGTAGGCCTTGATCCCTGTGCCCGCTCCCTTCAGGGTGATGGCCCAAAAGACCAACACGGCGGTTAGGATGAACAATAGGGGCATGAAGATTTTGTTGGCCAGCTCAATGCCCTTGCTTACACCCCGGTAGACAATGAACCAGTTGGCCAGCCAGATGATGATGAGGGCGACGAAGATGACTGTTTGGATGCCGCCTATGTGGGATGGCGAAGCCGAAAGGCCCAGGAACTTTTTGAAGAAGAAGGTGTTGGGGTCTGGACCCCACCCCAGGTTGAAGGAGAGGACGAAAAAGTCCAGGCACCAGGCGATGATCACCGTGTAGTAGAGTTCTATGCCGAACATAACAAAGACCACGGCCCACCAGCCCAGCCACTCCCAGTTTCTGGAGGCTTTTGCATAGGCCATGGGGGCCGATCCTATCCTTTCGTGTCCCAGGGCAAATTCCAGGAGCAACAAGGGGATGCCGGCGGTGAAGAGGGCCACGGTGTAGGGGATGAGGAAGGCTCCACCGCCGTTGGCGTAAGCCATGTAGCTGAATCGCCAGATATTGCCCAAGCCGATGGCCGAGCCAACTGCCGCCATGAGAAAGCCTAGCTGGGACTTCCACTGCTCCCTCTTGAAAGCACCCTTGTCAGCCATACACCTCCCTCCCATTCTTGGGGGATTTTATCCCCCTTTGTTCTTTACTCCAGGCCGTACTCTTTCCAGCGTTGGTTTACCAAGTTTTTTATTTCTTGACTCATCTCTATATCTGGGGGCCACTCCCTTTCAAAACCCTCTTCCTTCCATTTTTTTGTGGCGTCTATGCCCATTTTGCCTCCGAAGTTGGGCAGGGGGGAGGCATGGTTCAGGACGTCCACTGGACCTTGGGTGATGATGATGTCCCGGGCAGGGTCAACGTTGTTGCCCATGCGCCACACCACTTGGGACCAGTCGTGGACGTTGACCCAGGAGTCCACCACGATAATGATCTTGGTGAACATCATCTGGCCCATGCCCCAAAGGGCATTGATCACCTTCCGAGCATGGCCGGGATACTGCTTGTCAATGGAGATGATGGCCAGGTTGTGGAAAACCCCTTCCACGGGTAGGTTCATGTCCACTATTTCGGGGAGTTGCTTCTTCATAAGGGGCAGGAAGATGCGCTCAGTGGCCTTGCCAATGTGGCAGTCTTCCATGGGAGGTTTTCCCACTATGGTTGAGGGATATATGGGCTTTCCCCTCCGGGTGATGCAGGTTACGTGAAAAACGGGATAGGGGTCTGCCATGGAGTAGTAGCCTGTGTGATCGCCAAAGGGGCCCTCTATGCGTCTCTCGCCTGGGTTGGCATAGCCTTCCAGGACGAACTCGGCCTGGGCGGGCACCTCCAGGTCCACCGTTTCGCATTTAACCAATTCCACAGGGGCTTTTCGGAGGAAGCCGGCGAAGAGCATCTCGTCCATGTCAGGAGGTAGGGGGGCCGTGGCGGCGTATATAGTAGCAGGGTCGCATCCCAAGGCTACAGCCACTTCCAGGGGCTCTCCCCGTCTCTCGGCCTTGAGGTAATGGCGGGCCCCGTCTTTGTGGACGTGCCAGTGCATGCCCGTGGTCTTCTCGTCGAAGACCTGCATCCTGTACATGCCGCAATTCCTGGCCCCCGTTTCGGGGTCTTTGGTGAAGACCAAAGGTAAGGTGATGAAGGGGCCACCGTCCAAGGGCCAGCACTTCATCACGGGTAACTCTAAAAGGTTCACCTGATCGCCTTTGAGGATTACCTCCTTGCAGGGGCCTGTTTTTACCCTTTTGGGGATGAAGTCGACCATCTTTTTTAGCTTGGGTAGGGCCTTGAGTTTTTCCATAAAAGAGGTGGGCAGCTCGGGCTCGATGAGATCCACCATCTCCTGGCCGATTTCTTCCAGATCTTCCACCTCCAGGGCTAGCTTCATCCGATCGGGAGTGCCGAATAGGTTTATAACCAGGGGAAAAGGCGATCCTTTCACCTTTTCAAAGAGGAGAGCAGGGCCTCCTTTTTTAACTACCCGATCGGCAATTTCGGTGATCTCCAGGTGGGGGTCAACAGGAGTATGGATGCGTACTAACCCTCCCCCTCTTTCCAGTCGGTCTAGATAATCCCTCAGGTCCTTATAGGCCATGGCTTCTCTCCCACGTAACACATGGTGATGCCAAAGGTTAGCGGAAGGGAGCGTATCCTGGCAAGCCCGGCTTCCACCATCATGTCGCAGAAGGTTTGGGGGGGAGAGAAGGCCTCCACCGAGTGGTGGAGGTAGCTGTAGGCCTCACGGTTGCCAGAGAGGAGTCCGCCAACGCGGGGCAGGAGGTGATGGAAGTAGAGGCGGTAGACGTCTCCCAGAAGACCTGAAGGTGTGGAGAACTCTAAAACTACCACCCGTCCTCCAGGTTTCACCACTCTAGCCATCTCCTTTAGCCCCTGGAGGCGGTCAGGGAAGTTTCGCACACCGTAGGCTACAATGGAGCCATGGAAAGTGCTGTCGGGAAAAGGCATGGCTAGGGCGTCGCTTCTCACCAGGTCTATGGGTTTCCCTGCGGTTTTGTTTTTTGCCAGATCCAACATCCTTTCGGCAAAGTCCAGGCCTACCACCCGGCAGGAGGGGGACTGCCGGACTATCTCCAGGGCCACATCAGCGGTTCCCGTGGCCACGTCCAGATAGACACCGCCTCTTGATGTAAGGAGCTTTTTCACGGCAAACCTCCGCCAAGCGATGTCTCTGCCGGCGCTCAAGAGGCGGTTGAGTAAATCATACCGGGGAGCGATGGAATCGAACATCTCCCGGACGGCCACAGGTTCACCTCCTTTAATGTTTCTGAATGGCTATGGGCTGGGTCTTACGACCCCGAAGACTCCCGGGGATTAAAGCATTGCCTCCTGTCTATTGCAATTAGAAGGAGGGTTTTTCCTGCTTTGTTCGGATTTCCTTTTTGAGAGAGTAAAAACGCCTACCCTGTCAGCTATCTCTTTCTCTACCACAGCCACTAAGGCGGGGCAAAGAGGCATGTCCAGGGGGGGAGTGTAGGTCCTGGACTTAGAAGGAGTTATCTGTTTCTTCCCTTTCATTCTAACCTTCTCTTGGTCATCTTGGTGTTACCACACTTTTTGCAGGTGATGGTGTGGTCATAGAGGTGGAGGTTCTGGTGGGTCACTTCGAATTCCCCCTCCAAAACTCTGAAGCCATAAAAGTAGACCCGAGAGTCGTCCCCGCAGTCCCCACCTACGCCGGAGAACTCTATCTCGTACCCCTCTTTTTCTTCGATCTTTCCCTGCTGCCCGCACTCTTTGCAGGTGATGTCCACTACGGTGAACTCTTCAGGCATGGGTTTTTCCTCCTGACGCGCGAAATTGTTGGACTTTCCATTAGCATCGGGAGGGGAGGCTAGTCAATTTGTGGGAGGGCAGGAGTTCCCCCAGTTTTACTCTATGGGTCAGGGCGAGGCGTTCCGACGGCAGAGATGATAGCTCATAGTTCATAGCTCGTAGTTCATGGTTCATAGCTCATAGTTGCTATCAGCCATGAGCCATCAGCCATGAGCCATGGGCAAGGGAGGAATGCCCCGCCCTTTCACTCGTTTGAAGGGAAAAATCCAGGATTCTGATCGTGGTGCCTTTACCAGGAAGGGAATTTTGGGGGAAGTCCTGCTTCCAGAGGGCCAAGACCGGGTCACAAATCTGATTCTAAATCTCTTCCCCTTTCTGTCTCTTCCCGTGGTGTCCTGGCAGTACACAGTAGCATCGTCTTTCATGAGCTTCAGAGCGATATGGCGTGGGAAACTCCTGACTATGGCAGACATCGTGGAGATGTCTACGAAACTTCTTCAGCTATGAAAATCTGGCCGTGACTTCTTCCTCCCAGGCTAAAAGGGTTTCTTGGGTCTCACCATTGTACGGAGGTTGGGTGAGGCCTTTTGGAATAGATGCTTTTGCGAGCAAGCTTTCAAGAGATATGTCTTTGGAATGTTCCTTTCTATTTCGCTCTCCGGGTGGGGAATAGGTGGGGAAACACTCTTTTGGGTTCGGGTGGGATTTTGTGGGTGATTGAAAAAACTGGAGCCGGCGAGCGGACTTGAACCGCTGACCTGCTGATTACGAATCTCGCTAGCCCCGATTTTTGGCTTCTATCACCATGAGACATGGAGAGCCAACGAAGGATATTATCTCATAAATATCAATGAGTTGGCTTGGGTTGCTCTCCCGGGGTGAGTGTTAAGGTGTGTCATGGATAACCATGTTTTGACATCAACGATGGACACCTATATGGACACCAAAATTCTTTCATATTTCCCCTGTGGGCTTTTTTCTCTTGCTTGGATGCCCCCTTTCCCCTTTCTATATCTCAGGCCAAAAACTATCAGCACAGGCAAATCTCAAGCCCAGGATTCCTTCCCTTTGCTGGGTAACCCCTGGATATTGGCCCATCCAGCCTTCCCCCAAACTGGGGGTGCCCAATAAGTATAAGACGCCCCTCAAATTTTTACATTACTTTTTGGCTGTTCCTTAGCAGAAGGGGAGAAGGTGAAAAGGGAGACCGCCTTCTTGAAGGTGTATCTAATAGATCACGAATGTAAGATATGAGGCCAGTGAGGCAAATAGAGGAGGGAAATTAGAAACAGAGGGTAAATAGCGTGTAGATTAGGCTTGTTAGCGGATTAATGGGGATAGGTGCGAGAGAGAAACACGGG
>JAJSAC010000012.1 GCA_024274915.1 Thermodesulfobacteriota bacterium | reverse complement strand
TTGCCCATGGCTGATAGCTGATGGCTCATGGCTGATAGCAACTATGAGCTATGAACCATGAACTACGAGCTATGAGCTATCATCTCTGCGCTCGGAACGCCCCGCCCTGCCATCTGAGGGTAGAACTGGGGGAAGTCCTGTTTTGTGGTTGGTTGATTTGTCCCCTTTTCCTGTAATAAGCTGTCAGCCCTAGAGAATCCGAAAAAATCCTAATAGATGCTGGAGGAAGGATGAAGGTGACGGTAGAAGAAGTGGCTCCTTGCAAGAAAAAGATCCAGGTGGAGGTCCCTAAAGAGGAGGTGGATAGGAAATTCCATGAGATCTATGAAGAACTTAAACAGAAAGCCCAGCTCCCCGGCTTTAGGCCTGGCAGGGCTCCCCTTTCCCTTCTCAAGGCGCGATTCGGTTCCTACGTGAGGGACCAGGTGTTGGAGAAGCTTTTACCCGAGGCCTATGAGAACGCCATTAAAGAGGCAGGTGTCAAACCTGCTCTGGAGCCTAAGATTCCCCAGGTGGAGCTTGAAGAAGGTAAAGAATTCTGCATGGTCATAGAAGTGGAGACAGAACCTGAATTTGAGCTGGGAGAGTACACGGATTTAGAGGTGGAAGCGAAGAGGTACAGCCCCTCCGTGGAGGAAGTGGAAAGATTCCTGGAACGGATGAGGGAACAGAAGGCCACCCTCTCCGATAGGGAGGACGGAGTTGCCCGGGAAGGAGACTTGGTGGTCATCGACTACCATGTGGAAATAGAAGGTGAGGCGGTGGAAGGAAAAGAAGGCCAGGGTATGAGCCTAATTTTGGGTAAAAAGGAGACCATTCCCGGGTTTGAGGAGGGTATTCTAGGTCACAAGGTAGGGGAAACCTTCTCGGTGGACGTGGAGTTTCCTGAAGACCACTACGACGAGGACTTAGCCGGCAAGAAGGGCTGTTTCGTGGTCACCCTGAACCAGGTGAAAAAGAGGGAGTTACCACCCCTGGACGACGAGTTTGCTGAATCCATGGGCTTCGACAGTCTGGAGAGCTTAAAGGAGAGCGTAAGGAAGGACCTCCAGGCAGAGTACGACCGCAAGGCCAGGGAGGAGATGGTGGAAGAAATCAAAGAAAGACTGGTGGCCCGCTACAATTTTCCCATTCCCCCCAGTCTGGTGGAAGAGAAGGTGGCCAAGAGACTTGACGATGAGAAGTTCAAGTTCAGGCTCAGGGGGATGGACCCGGATAAAGCCAACATAGATTGGGAAGAAAAGAGGAAGAAGCTGGAAGAGGAGGTTATCAAAGAGGTACGCTTTTCCTATATCCTGGGCAAAATTGCCCAGACCGAGGGGATAAAGGTGGAGGAAGACGACCTCAGGGAGGAAGTGGAGAAGGTGGCCCAGCGCCTCCAGCGCCCGCTGGAAGAGGTGGCCGATCTCATGTACAGGTCGGGCAGGCTCCAGGGTCTCTCCCTTGACATGCTTCATGAGAGGGTATTAGATTTCCTGCTGGAAAAGGCTGTTGCTTCTCAAGATGAGCCTGTCGTTGAAAGCGAAGAACCCAGAAGAGAGGACGAAGGAGAATAGTATGGGTCTGATCCCCATTGTCATAGAACAGACGGAGAGGGGCGAGAGGGCTTACGACATCTATTCCCGCTTGTTGAAGGACAGGATAATCCTGATAGGCACTCCCATTAATGACGACATGGCGAATTTGGTGGTGGCTCAGCTCCTCTTTCTAGAGGCTGAAGACCCCCAAAAAGATATATACATGTACATAAACTCCCCAGGCGGGGTGGTGACGGCGGGGTTGGCCATATACGACACCATGCAATATATAAAACCGGATGTGTCCACTATATGTGTGGGGCAGGCCTCCAGTATGGCAGCTGTCCTCTTGGCGGCGGGAGCCAAAGGGAAACGCTTTGCTTTGCCCCATGCTCGAATAATGCTCCACCAACCCATAGGTGGGTTTGAGGGGCAGGCTACAGATGTGGAGATTCAGGCTAAGGAGATTATACGGCTGAAGGAGATTTTGGAGAACATCCTGGTGACCCACACGGGGCAGCCTCATGAGAGGATAAAAACCGATACCGACAGGGACTTTTTTATGGACGCCTTTCAGGCCAAGGATTATGGTATAGTTGATGGGGTCTTGGAAAAGAGGGGGACCAAGGTCAAAAAGGGCAAGAGGGGTTAGGGGATGTTTAGAGAAGGCGATTTGAGATGCTCATTTTGCGGCAAAGGCCAGAGGGAGGTGAAGAAGCTCATCGCCGGTCCCGGCGTCTACATCTGTGATCGGTGCGTCACCTTGTGCAACAAGATCATCAAAGAGAGTGAGGACCAGCACCAAGAAGGGTTCAGGGATCTACCCACCCCCAAGGAGATAAAGGAGTTCCTGGATAAGTACGTGGTGGGCCAGGAGAAGGCCAAGAGGGTCCTTTCAGTGGCGGTGTACAATCACTACAAGAGGATCTCCAGCCAGGATACTGGAGGGGAAGTGGAGATCCAGAAGAGTAATATACTCCTGATTGGTCCCACCGGTTGCGGTAAGACCCTCCTTGCCCAGACTTTGGCCAAGTTCTTGGACGTGCCTTTTGCCATTGCCGACGCTACTCCCCTCACTGAAGCGGGATACGTGGGCGAAGACGTGGAGAACGTCCTTGTGCGTCTTCTTCAGGCGGCGGATTACGATGTGGAACGGGCAGAGAAGGGCATCATTTACATAGATGAGATCTACAAGATCGCCAGGAAGAGCGAGAACCCCAGTATTACCCGAGATGTGTCAGGGGAAGGGGTGCAGCAGGCCTTGCTGAAGATCATTGAAGGTACCGTGGCCAATGTGCCACCCCAAGGGGGCAGGAAGCATCCCCAGCAGGAGACCATCCAGGTAGATACCAGCAACATTCTCTTCATCTGTGGCGGGGCTTTTGTAGGGTTTGATCGCATCATAGAACGCCGCATCGGAAAGAAAGTGATCGGTTTTGGAGCCGATGTGGATGCCAGAGACAAGACCAAATCCGAGGAGGTGCTCTCCTTGATCCAGCCCGACGACCTTATCAAGTTTGGCCTCATCCCCGAGTTGGTGGGTAGGCTCCCTGTGGTGGCCATTCTGAATGACCTCAGCGAAGATGACTTGGTGAGGGTCTTGACGGAGCCTGCCAATTCTCTGGTGAAGCAGTATCAGCGCATGTTCGAGCTAGAGGGAGTAAAGCTCACCTTTACTCCAGATGCCTTAAGACTCATTGCCAGGGAGGCCATGGCAAGAAAGCTAGGGGCCAGGGGACTCAGGGCCATCACGGAAGAGGTGATGCTAGACATCATGTATGAGCTTCCTTCGGGTAAGCATGGTATAAAAGAGTGCATAATAAACGAAGACGTGGTGAAAAAGAGATCTGAGCCTATATATCTATTTGAGAGGGCCGGATAACTTAGGAGGTAAACAAATAGGTATGTTTTTTAGAAGCGAAGATACTGTGTACCCTGTAATTCCTTTGAGGGATCTGGTGGTTTTTCCCCACTCTATTACCCCCCTCTTTGTGGGCAGGCCCCACTCCATCAAGGCTGTGGAGTATGCCCTGAGAAGGGACAAGAAGATCTTTTTGGTGGCCCAGAAGGATTCCAATGTAGATGAGCCCCAAGAGCAAGACCTCTATGGTATTGGTACTGTAGCCACTATTATCCAGCATGTGAAGCTGCCTGATGGCACCATAAAGATCCTTGTCGAGGCCATTCACAGGGCCAGGATCTTGGAGTTCAGGGAGGAAGCTTCCTTCCTGGAAGTTAGGGTGCTCCCCCTTGAGGACTCTTTCCTCATAACCCCTGAAACAGAGGCCCTTGTGAGGGCAATAAAGGAGGCCTTCGAAAAGTATGCCTCCCTAAACACCAAGGTACCTTCCGAAGTGGTGGTTTCTTTGGGAGCTATGGAGGACCCCGGGCGTTTCGCTGATACGGTGGCCTCCCATATGTCCTTGAAAACCCGAGAAAAACAGGAGATCCTTGCCACCATAGATTTGAAAGAGAGATTGGAAAAGATTTTTGCTTACCTCCAGCTGGAAAACGAGATCCTGGAGGTGGAGCATAGAATAAAGGACCGGGTCAAGAAGCAGATGGAGAAGAACCAGAGGGAGTACTACCTCAACGAACAGCTCAAAGCCATCCAGAAGGAGCTGGGTAGAAGTGACCTCAATGAAATAGAGGAACTGAAGGAGAAGATAAAGAAGGCCAGGATGCCCAAGGCCGTGGCCAGGAAGGCTGAAGATGAGCTAAAGAAACTGGAGCTCATGCCCCCCATGTCCGCAGAAGCCACGGTGGTCAGGAACTATCTGGACTGGCTCATCTCACTACCGTGGAGCAAGAGAACCAGGGATAAGCTGGACCTGAAAGAGGCGGCAAGAGTCCTGGATGAAGATCATTATGGCCTAGAAGAGGTGAAGGAGCGGATTCTTGAATATCTGGCTGTGCGACATCTGGTGAAAAAGAACAAGGGACCCATCCTCTGTTTCGTGGGTCCTCCCGGTGTGGGTAAGACTTCCCTGGGCAAGTCCATAGCCCGGGCCATGGGCAGGCGGTTCGTCCGGGTGAGCCTGGGAGGCATCCGGGATGAAGCCGAGATTCGGGGGCACCGCCGAACCTATGTGGGGGCCCTCCCCGGTCGCATCATCCAGATGATGAAAAGGGCAGGAACCAAGAATCCGGTCATGCTCCTAGATGAGATTGACAAACTCAGCTCTGATTTTCGGGGCGATCCTGCCTCTGCCCTCCTAGAGGTGT
Source organism: Thermodesulfobacteriota bacterium (assembly GCA_024274915.1). GTDB lineage: Bacteria > Thermosulfidibacterota > Thermosulfidibacteria > Thermosulfidibacterales > B14-G1 > B14-G1. The sequence goes on along the minus strand of JAJSAC010000012.1, from coordinate 88,234 downwards.
TGGACCCTGAGCAGAATTCATCTTTCAGCGATCACTACCTGGGAGTGGAGTTTGATCTTTCTGAAGTCTTCTTCATCACCACAGCCAACGTCCTTTACTCCATTCCCCGGCCCCTCCAAGACAGGATGGAGATCATCCGTATCCCAGGTTACACTGAGTACGAGAAGAAGATGATTGCCCGTCACTTCCTTCTACCCCGGCAGATCAAGGCCCATGGCATTCCCCAAGACAAGTTGGTGGTGGAGGATTCGGCCATCATGACCATCATCAGGGAGTATACCCGGGAGGCAGGGGTGAGGAACTTGGAAAGGGAGCTGGCCAAGGCCTGCCGAAAGGTGGCCCGTAGGCTGGTGGAAGGCACGGATGATTTGCCCATCCGAATCTCCGCCTCCGAGCTGGAGGAGTATCTGGGGGTGCCCAAGTACCGCCACAACATAGTGGAGGCCCAACCCGAGGTGGGCGTGGTCCAGGGACTGGCATGGACAGAGAACGGAGGGGAACTCCTTACCACGGAGGTGGCTGTTGTGGAGGGCAAGGGAAACCTGATCCTCACAGGAAAACTGGGTGAAGTGATGCAGGAGTCTGCTAAGGCGGCCCTCACCTTCGTACGTTCCAGGGCCAAATCCCTGGGTGTATCGTCAGATTACTTCCAGAAAATAGACATCCATATTCACCTGCCCGAAGGGGCCATTCCTAAAGATGGGCCTTCCGCTGGAATCACCATTGCTGCAGCCCTGGCTTCTGCTTTGGCCCATATCCCAGTGAGGGCCGATTTGGCCATGACAGGAGAGGTGACCCTGCGGGGCAAGGTGATTCCCATAGGTGGCGTAAAAGAAAAGCTTTTGGCGGCCAAGCGCAGCGGCATAAAGAAGGTGATCATCCCCGAGGAGAATAGGAAGGACCTGAAAGAGGTGCCTGATGAGATCCGCCGGGGACTGGAGATTCTTCTGGTAGAGCACATGGACCAGGTTTTGGAGTTGGCTTTGGTAGGGTGGACGTGGAAGGAAAAAGTGGAAGCGCCGCCTCCTGAGGTTTACTCCCCCGCTGAGGAGCGGCCTTCTCTTCCTTCATAGGGAGTGGGGAGTCCTGGCCAACTCTTCCAATTTCTCTATATCTTCCCTCATACCCAGCACCACCAGGAGATCGCCCTTTTCCAGCTTTAGGCTCGGCTCTGGACGCAGGATGTTGGAGGTGTCTGCCTTTCTCACGGCCACCACTATGGCCCCAGTATCTTCCCGGATCTTGGACTCCTTTATGAGAACCCCGTCTAGAGCCGAGCCTTTTTCAATCACCACCTCTTCTAGGATGAGGGTGACGGGGCCCAGACGGGTGGTGAGCTCAATGAAGTCTGTCACGGCAGGTTTCAGAGCGGCATGGACCAGCATGCTGGCTCCCACGTCGTAGGGGGAGATTACCCGGTTGGCTCCCGCTTTGTAGAGCTTCCTAGTGGCCTGGGGGTCTTCTACTCTGGCTACAATGTGGAGTTTGGGGTTCAACTCCCTGGCGGACAAGGTGATGAACAGGTTGTCGGCGTCGGACCCCACTACGGCTATTAGGATTTTAGCGTCCACTATACCAGCTTCTTCCAAGATTCCCTCGTCAGAAGAGTCAGCTTCAATGTACAGGTATCCCTTCTCCTCTAACTTGGGAATTCTATTGGGGTCGTTCTCCACAACCACAAAAGGAACCCCCTTTCTGTGAAGCTCTTCGCTTACCTTCTCCCCCAAACGCCCAAAACCGCAGACTATGGCGTGGTCCTTAAGTTTCTTCATCTCCCTTTCTAGCCTCCTTTTATCAAAAACTTTCTTGAGTTCCCCCTCCACCAGCAGCCTGGAGAAGGTGACAGCCCCATAAGCAAAGACTCCCACTCCCATGGTGATGAGGACTATGGTGAATATCTTGCCCTGAACAGAGAGGGGATAAACCTCTTTGAATCCCACAGTGGCCACGGTAATGATGGTCATGTAAAGGGCGTCTATAAGGGTCCACCCCTCCAGGTACATGTAGCCAGTAACTCCCAGGATAATAAGGGCCGCAACCAAGATGGCCAGGGTGAGGGATTGCTGGGTAAGGGTGGATAGATAGGTTTTATAGGCGGAGTCTTTCTTCATGGTTCCACGCACCGGCCCTCCCTGAGGAGTTCCCTTTCACCTTGGGGACCTGTCACTTTCACTGTGGGTTTAAAGAGGACAAAGTCCTGATGGAAAGGAACTCTCACTTGGCCTCCAAAGGTGGAGTTGTCACCTAGAGCCAGGTGGATAGTGCCAGCAATTTTCTCAGCCTCCAGGATATTGTCAGGTCTGGAAGCCCTGGGGTTGGTGCCGATACCCAACTCGGCGACGTTCCTGGCCAGGGGATGTTTCTGGAATACGTCTTCCAAAAACTGCATAATTCCAGAGTCCCCTTCTACCTTGGTCACCTGGCCTCCTTGAATATGGAAGAAGGTGGGGACCGCCAACTTCCGGGTGGAACCCCATTCGGCCACGAAGACACCTTGTGCTGTACCCTCCACGGGAGCTATGAAGGCTTCCCCAGCCGGTAGATTACCGAAGGAGCCGGGGAAGGAGAGATTACCCGTGTCCGCTGTAGCTTTTCTACCCTTTATTGAGAGGGTGAGGTTCGTGCCATTAGGGGCGGTGATGTTTATCTCCTCGCTCTTGTCCAAGATCTGGGCCAAGCCCAACGTCACCTTTTCCAGCTTCTTCAAGTCCACGTCCAAGGAGGCGTTGAGCATCTCTACGTCGAAAAGAGGCATGCTGGCGTACCGGGTTCCCAGCTCTGTCAGGAGCTTGCGGAAAGAGGTATGGGTGGTGGAGTAGTTGGCCAGGGCTACAACAACTTGGATTACGCCTTGGGCTGTCTCCTTCAACACCTCAAATGCCTGGGAAAAAAGTTGGTGGTCCTCTTTTTTCAAGAGGGGCAAGAGAAGCCCCTTTGCTTCTAGAGCGGCTACACTCTCGTTGCCAAATGCAACCCTCCACAGGGATGCCGGGGGCTCCACTCCATGGTGTCCCAGGGCCTTGTACTCGTGGTAAATCACCTTATCTGTTATGGAGCGGGCCACCTCGGCCACCTGCTGGGCGAGTATGCGAGTCCTTTCCCTTCTGGCAAAATGGTGGGGAACCAGTCGAGGCTCGCGATTAGAGATGAGATCTGTGAAAACTAGTAGGCTCTCTCCCTCTTTGAGGCCCATGTTGTCTAAGAGCAACTTCAGGATTTTGTCTCTCATCTTTTACCCTCCTCCCATCACAGAGAACTTAGAAAGAGACTGGCAGAGAAAGGCGGGGTGTGTCAACGTGTAGGGCCTTCCAGGTTTATAAAATAAAGGTATAGGGGATGGGGGTGTTTAATTGAAAGGACCTCCCTCATCTTTTATAGAGCATTGTAAAGTCTCAAGTGGAGGAGAGGTATGGTAGGGAGGAAGTTGTTCATTAACGGAGAATTTGTAGACTCAAATGAAGGGGCCACATTTGAATCCATCAACCCTGCCAATGGTGAGGTGATAGCCCGGGTGGCTGAGGCCAGGGAGGAGGACATAGACAGGGCTGTCCAGGCGGCCCGCAAGGCCTTCGAGGAAGGCCCCTGGCCCAAGATGTCCGCCACCGACAGAGGCCGCCTTCTGAGACGTATAGCTGATCTTGTCCTGGAAAGGCGCAAGGAGCTGGCCCGTCTAGAGACCATGGACGTGGGCAAGCCCCTTCGGGATTCCAGCAAGGTGGACCTGCCCCTAGTGGTAGATTGTTTCCAGTACTTTGCTGGCATGGCCGACAAGGTCATGGGCGAGACCATTCCTGTACCCGGCAAGTTCCTGGACTTCACCCTGAGGGAGCCCGTAGGTGTTGTGGGCCAGATCATTCCCTGGAACTATCCCCTTCTCATGGCTGCCTGGAAGATGGCTCCTGCCCTGGCGGCAGGGTGTACTGTGGTGCTGAAGCCTGCCGAGCAGACACCCATCACAGCCCTGGAGCTGGCCAAGATCTGTCAGGAGGCTGAGGTGCCCCCCGGCGTGGTTAATGTCTGTCCCGGCTTCGGTGAGCCTGCCGGGGCTGCTCTGGCCTCCCACCCCCACGTGGACAAGGTGGCCTTCACGGGCTCCACCGCCGTGGGCAAGCTCATCATGGAGATGGGGGCCAAGAACCTGAAACGGGTTTCCCTGGAGCTGGGGGGCAAGTCTCCCAACATTGTCCTTGATGACGCCGACCTGGATGAAGCCGTGCCTGGGTCCCTCTTCGCCATCTTCCTCAACTCGGGCCAGGTATGCGCCGCTGGCAGCCGCCTCTTTGTGCATGAGAAGATCTATGACTCCTTCATGGACCGGTTCCTGGTGGGGGCCAAGAAGATCAAGATAGGCGATCCCCTGGACAGAGAGACCCAGCTGGGGCCCCTGGTTTCCGCCGAGCAACTGGAGAAGGTGGAGATCTACATCCAGATCGGCCAGGAAGAAGGGGCCAAGCTGGTCTTGGGAGGCAAGAGACCTGACCATCCTGCCCTGGCTAAGGGCTTCTACTTTGAGCCCACGGTCTTCGTGGACGTGGACTATCGCATGCGCATTGCCCAGGAAGAAATCTTTGGCCCTGTGGTGGTGGTCATCAGATTTTCCGATGAGGAGGAGCTCATCAGGATGGCCAACTCCACCATATATGGCCTAGCAGCGGGCATCTGGACCACCAACGTGAAGAGGGCTTTAAACCTGGCCAAGGCTATCAAGGCGGGTAACATCTGGATCAATACCTACAACATGATCCCCAACCAGGCCCCCTTTGGGGGATTCAAGGAGAGCGGTGTGGGAAGGGAGATGTCCCGCCACGTCATGGATCTCTACACTGAAGTGAAAAATGTTATGGTATACCTAGGCAAGGGAGGGGTTAGGTGGTTTAGTTGACGGATGGTCCTTTACCATTTAGCTTTTTGTTGACACGAGAGATGGGCCCTGGCTCATGCCAGGGCTTTTTGACGGAGGTGGAATCGAGTGGAAGGATTCAGGGTCCTTCATACCAATATGCACAAAGGGGGCTGGGGGGGGCAGCCCAACCGGATTCTCACTGTGGCCCGGGGCCTCCAGAGGCGGGGTCACTACGTCATCATTGCTGCTCCCAAAGGGGCCACCCTCGTTAAGAGGGCCCGGGAAGAGGGGATACCTGTCTTTGACAACCTGAGCCTCCCAAAAAAATTCCATCCCGTCACTTATGTGAAGGAAGTGATCCGCCTTAGGGATCTCATCAAGAAACACAGGATAAACGTGGTCCACACCCACGGCTCCCAAGACACCTGGACCGCCGTGGTGGCCGCCTGGCTTGTGAGACCCAGGCCCCTGGTGGTACGTACCCGCCACAACATCTTCCCTGTGAAGAGCCATTTGTTTAACCGCTTTCTATATCGGCGACTGATAGACGGGGTAATGGTGGTCTCTGACGCAGTTACCGAGGTCTTCCGCCAATCGGGAGTCCTGGGGGACAAGGTGGACCAAGTGGTAACCGTCCATAGCGTGGTGGATGCCTTGGAGCGCTTCAATCCTGAAAAGGTGGACCACGAGGGCCTCAGGGAAGAGTTGAAGATTCCCCCTGATGCCCCTGTGGTGGTGAAAGTGGCCCGCCTGGCCCGGGAAAAGGGATATGTCTATTTCCTGGATGCTGCCAAAGGTATTCTGAAAGAGTTTCCCGATGCCCACTTCCTGGCTTTGGGAGAAGGGCCCCTCAGGGGATTCCTGAATAATTACGCCAAAAAGTTAAGTATAGCAGATAGGGTTAGGTTCCTGGGTCTCAGGAAGGACGTTCCTCGAATCCTGACAACCTCTCAGGTCTTTCTCTTCACTCCCATAGCGGGGGAGTCCCTGGGCACAGCAGCCCTGGAGGCCCTGGCCATGGAAGTGCCCGTGGTGGCTTTCAACGTGGGGGGCATCAGGGCCTCAGTCCGCCACGGAGAGACGGGTTTCCTGGTGGAGCCCGAAGACGTAGATGGCCTCGTCCGCCACGTGGTGGGACTCCTAAAAAACCAGGACCTCCGCTGCCGCATGGGTCGCACTGGCCGTCGGTGGATGCTGGAGGCCTTCAGCGAAGACAGCCTGGTGGAGGGGAACCTGGGGTTTTACAGAAGGCTTCTGGGGAAGTAAGGGAAAGTAATTGGTGGAAGATGAACTAAGATGGCCATCTTAGGAGGTGGATGGTGGCGGGTGGCTAGGTATCCTTTTGAACAAGTTCACTGGGCAGCCAAGAAAAGCCTCAAAAGGGGTCCGTTTCTTTGCTTATCCACGGCGGTTTCACAAGTTTTAGTTAGCTCTAAAGCCGTTGGCCGGGAGATCATAACTTTAAAGCGGATGAAATATGGTTTCTCTTCCAGGAGTTCCCCCAAGATTCCCTTCTTGGTAAAGGCATCATGTTCAGAATTCTGGATTTTCCCTTTCAAACAAGTGAAAAGGCGGGGCATTCCTCCCTTGCCCATGGCTGATAGCTGATGGCTCATGGCTCATGGCTGATAGCAACTGTGAGCTATGAACCATGAACTACGAGCTATGAACTATGAGCTATCATCTCTGCGGTCAGAACGCCCCGCCCCTATCCCTAAGGGTAAAACTGGGGGAAGTCCTGGAGCTCCTTCTTGAAGAAAGGGAGGGGGGATGGGTAAGATTCCATTTTAGACCTTTCGGGGAGGGAGAGTTGAGAGAGGATAGCCTGGAGGCCATATTCACGGGCATGAGGAGGGTGAGGCCTGCTTTCCGAAAGCTATTTTCCTTGGCCTCCGATCTTACGGATGTGGAGGTGGTGATCCTGGGAAAGATGGTGGAGGGGGGGGTGAAGGAGGTTTCTATCAAGGAGCTTTTCGACGACTTGAGCCCCATAAGACCCAGTAAACTTACCCAGGTCACCAATCGCTTGGAGGAGAGGGGGCTGATAAAGAAAGAGCGGGATCCCAGGGATCGGCGGAGGATCAAGGTGATCATCACCGAGAAGGGGTACAAGGAGTATGAGGCTCTTCAGGAGAGGATGCGATCCATGCTTTATGGAGCCGTACGCACCCTCTCTCCCCAAGAGATAGATACTCTCGTTCGATCCCTGGAGATATGGGAGCGGGCCCTTCGAACCCTTTAAAAGGCGCTATTGGTATCTGATCCGGGGGTCTATCAGGGCGTAGGATACGTCTGCCATGAGGTTGCCCAGGAGGGTGAGGACGGCGCCAATGGTGAGGATTCCCATGATGGTGGGGTAATCCCTGGCCAGGGCTGCCTCGTAGAAGAGCTGGCCCATTCCAGGAATGGCAAAGATGGTTTCAAAGATGACGGACCCCCCAATGAGTCCCGGTACCGACAGGCCCAGGAGGGTGACGATGGGCATGAGAGCGTTCTTCAAGGCGTGCTTGCGGATCACCTGGCCTTCAGTGAGGCCTTTGGCCCTTGCGGTGGTGATGTAGTCCTGGCTCAGGACCTCTAGCATACTCTGCCTCATATAGCGGGAGAAACCTGCCAGCCCCCCAAAGGCTGCCACGAAGACAGGGAGAATGATATGTTTTATTCTATCCCACCACAGGGCAATGCCGTGGAGCTGGTCGGCGTTGAGGGACTCCAAACCCGAGATGGGCAAGATGTGGAGCTTTATGCCCAGGAGGATCATAAGGAGGAGGGCCAGCCAAAAAGATGGGGTGGAGAATCCTATAAAGACGAAGACGGTGAGGGAGCGGTCCAGGAGGGAGTTCCTTTTCATGGCCGACACGATGCCAATAGGTATGGCCACTGCCAAGATGAGGATCATGGAGAGTAAATTGAGGGTGAGGGTGATGGGAATTCGCTCGGCGATCTTATTTATCACTGGCTTGCCGTCAACGAAGGAGTTACCGAAGTCCAGTTTAGACATGCGTTTTACCCAAAGGAGGTATTGGACGGGTAAGGGCCTGTCCAGGCCGTAGATCTTCTCCAGGCGTTTTACCGCTTCTGGTTTCACCTTGGGGTTGAAGGCACCCTGGTAGAAGGTGGGATTGCCAGGGGCCAGGCGGATAACGAAAAAGGTGATGAGGGTGATGCCGAAGAACAGGGGCACCATGTGGACCAGTCGTTTCAACACGTAAGCCAACATGGCGGAAAGTATATCCCCTTTTGGGTCTGCGTGCCAAGGGAGGTTGACGGGGGAGGTTGGGGTGGTTATTTTACTCCCCTGCGGAGAGGTGCCCGAGTTGGCCGAAGGGGCACGACTGGAAATCGTGTGTCCGCCCAAAAGGCGGACCGTGGGTTCGAATCCCACCCTCTCCGCCATCTTCGACTTCAGATGACCGCCGCCGGGTCCCACGCGGCAGGAGCCTCCGAACCCCGCCAGGCCCGGAAGGGAGCAACGGTAAGGGGGATATCCTGGGTGCCGTGGGATGGCCTGGCGGCGGTCTTTGTAAGAATAAGAAGGGAGGGGCCCTTGGACCTGGTGAGGATCTTTTCTTTGGTGGGCAGAGACCTCCATATGGGGGGGATGGTCACCTCCCATGGCGGCAATCTCAGTGTCCGTCAGGGAAAGAGGCTGATCATCACCCGGACAGGAGCTATGCTGGGTCATTTGGGACAAGAAGACCTGGTAAGCGTGTCCTTGGACGAGGAGGTTCATCCCCAGGCCTCCCGGGAGTTGCCTCTCCACAGGGCTGTTTATCAAAGTACCCAGGCGGAGGCCTTGGTTCATGCCCATCCCCCTTACGCCGTGGCCCTATCTTTTTCCTGTGAGTGGATCGAGCCTGTGGACGCCGAGGGAGCCTTGGTGTTGCCCCGGATTCCGGTGGTGGAGGTGGAGGATCCCATAGGCTCCCAGAAGGTGGCCCAGGCCGTGGCCCAGGCCTTGGTGGTTTTTCCCGTGGTGGTGGTTAGGGGGCACGGCTCCTTTGCCCGGGGCAAGCATCTTCTGGAGGCCTATCACTACACTTCTGTTCTGGAGGCTTCTTCTAAGATCCTTTTGTTGACTCGATTTGTTGACTCAATGGGTTAACCCTCTTTCTTCTTGAGGAACCAGAGGGCTGCTCCTGAAGCACCCAAGGGGGTAATGAGGGCGGCCAATAATGGAGGGACCCAACCACCCCTTCCCATGAGGGTGAGGAGGGAGTTGGCACCCCAGTAAATGATGAGGGCTGCCATGGAGTAGAGGATGGCCTTCCATCCTCCTTCCCGGGGAGGCCTCACTGCCAATGGGAAGACAAGGAGTACCAATATCAGGGGGGAGAAGGCCATGGCCATTCGCTGGTAGAGTTCTTCCTTCAGGTGGGGTACCGAGTATCCCTCTTCTTCCATGGCCTCGATGTAATCCCGGAGCTCCCTGTAAGTCATCTCCCAGGGCTCTTTCTTCTGTTCCAGAAGGGACTGGGGGGTGATGTCCAGGGGGAGGGGCAGGAGGGGTGGTGTCTCTTCTTTTATGGTGCCCTCTTCTATGATGAGGACGGTGGGATTTACCAGCTGCCACTTGCCCTCTTTCCATTGGGCCCGGGAGGCCATAGCCAAGGACCAAATTTTTCCTTCCTGGAACCAGATACAGCGGACCTTTCGGAAGACCTGTTTCCTTTCGTCAAAGAAGTGTATGAAGCACGTGGTGTCTCCGTGCTTCACCCAAATATCTGTATATCTCATATGTAAGGCTTTCCTTTCCTTTTTTATCTCAATTCTTCTGACCTCCGTGCTTTTCGAGATTCCCCATGGCACCAGGTTTAAGTTCCAGAAGACCATGGTGATTCCCACCACTCCTGCCAAGATGGTCATGGGGACGAGGACCTTGTAGACTTTTATTCCCAGAGCCTTGAGGGCTACGACCTCAAAGTTCTTGTTGCTTGAGATGAGATAGGCCAGGGTGGCGAAGAAAAAGGTGAGGGGTAGCATCTCCTTGATCACCCTGGGCTGACTATAGAGGAGATAGTAAAGAACGCTCTTTAGGGGAGCTTTGTGTTCTAGAGCGTCATCCAGGACTTCGAAGAATAGGATGAGGGAGTATACCGAGGCCAGGGCTAAGAGGATGAAGGCCAAGAGGCGGGAATATTCCTTCAGTACGTATCGGGTGAGGATCTTCATATTCCCACCTTCTCGGATTTTATCCAGAGGAGGATTGCACCAGCCAGGCCCAGTGCGATGTTAGGAAACCAGGCTCCCAGGAAGGGAGTAAGGAGGCCTTTCATGGCCAGGTTTTGGGAGAGGGTGAGGAGGACGTAGTAGAGGAGGAAGACGCCAAAGGCCGTGAGGAGTCCTGTCCACTTTTCGGCCCTGGGCAGGAAAGTGCCCAGGGCTAACGCCAGGAGGGCAAAGATGAGGGTGGAGAAGGGGAGAGAGAAACGCTTATACAGGTGGTTGAGGGTGTTCAGAAATCTTCGTCTTCCCCTTTTCTTGTCCCTTTTCAATCTTTCCAGAAGTTGGGGTAGGATGAGTTCCCTTTTGGTTCCCCCTTTGAGGGAGTGTCTCAGGTTTGAGAGGAGAAAACTGTACCGATTGAAGGTGAGCAGGTGGTAGTCTTTCTTCTTGATGGACAATACCTCTCCCTTTTTGAGGAGGAGGGTAATGCCCAGCTGCTCTGGATCTGCCTTGAGCTTGCCCTTTTTGGCGGTCACGATCTTGGTCATCATTCCCCTTTCATCGTAGAGGAAGATTCCTTCCAGCCGTTTGTTCTGGGAGCGGGAGCAATAGACCCAGAGGCCTTTTGAAAGCCTTATGAACTCTCCTTCTTTGACGCCCATCTGGGGGGAGGAGGTGACTATGCGGAAAAGGGTGCCCTGTAAGGCCTGGTTGGCCAGAGGGGTGACGTAAAGGGCCAGGAGAGTGGTCACCACTGTGACTACTGCGCTCAAGGTGAGGACAGGCATGGAGATCCTCTTAAGGCTCATGCCCAGGGATTCCATGGCCACAAGTTCTGAATCTGTGGAGAGGCGGGATATGGCCATGATGGTTCCGAAGAAAAAGGCGGGGGGTATGGCCATGCTCAGGGCGGCCATGGTGATGGCCAGGATGAGATTGAGGATGAGGAAAGGGGTTCCGCCTCGCAGGAGGTTGAGGAAGTCGGCCATCCTGCCCAGGAAGAGGAGGATGATGAAGATGGCTATGCCCAGGGAGAAGGAGGAGAGGACCTCAGAGGCGATATATCTGTCCAGGATCCTGAACCTGAAGGGGCTCCAGGAGGCATAGGGAAGGGCCCTGGGGGGGGCCTTTTTATCCTTTGGAAGCTTCTCAGGGATCCTTCTGGGCTCTGCTATAGGTTTTCTGATGGGTTTCCTCTTGGGGAGGGGCTCATCTTCTTCTTTGGGGAGAGACGGCGGTTTTTCTTTGGGGGGGGGAGCCACTTCTTCTTTTGGCAGCGGTGGGAGTGCCACTTCTGGGGGGCCTTCCTGGATCTTTTCGGGCCGTAGGATGGATTGAAGAAGTCCTTGGAGTTTTTGAAGGATCCTTTTGTTGGGGTTTACGATGATCCCTCCTCGGGGGAAGGCCTCTATGAGTATCCGGGCCGATTCCTCAGGGGTTCCCCACTTGAAGGGATCATAGCCTGGAAGAAGGAGAGCCGGGGTCCCAAGGTCCAGCTGGTCTAGGTCATGGGCCAGGCGCTCCAGTTCCTGGCGGATGTCTTCTGGGGTGAGCTCTTCCAGTTCTCCCAGACCATAAAGGAGGATCCAGTTGCTTTTCCACTGCCCATGAGTAGGTATGAGGACCCTTTCCCCCTTTTCCCCCTGGATGTTTTCCCCCAAGCGTTCCAGAACAAGGTCGAGGGTGTGGTTGAGGTACCCCAGGGCCCCCTGGTGCTTGAAGGGTTTGACTGTGCCTATGAGGAGAACCCCTGCCTCTACCTCTGAGAGGAGTCTGCCTGATAGGGTCCATCTTTGGGGGGGGTGGTATCTTTGTTGGCCTTTATGCATGGTGTTTGTCGGCTCTTTTCAGCATTTGCAAACTCGGGTTCCTGCCAGAAGGTCGTGCCAACCCCTTTTTTCTCGGTCTCCGACGATCCATAGGAAACCCAGGCCCCAGAACAAGAGGTTCGCCAAGTACCCAAGGGTTCTGAGGAAGGCCCTGGGGTATCCTACAGGGTGGAGACCCCATCGGTCCGTTACCCTCACCCCCAGGGCCCATTTGCCCAGGGTCTGTCCTGTGTAGCCTGTCCAGAAGGTGAAATAGAGAATCAAGACGGCAAGCCAGGGATAGGGGTAGCGAGGGGGCCAAAAGAGGAGGATTCCCTCTTTCAGAACCACCAGGAGGAGGAGGTCTAATATGAATGCCCAAAACCTGATGAAAAAGCCTGCGGGTTGGCCCATGTTTTCCTCAAGGGCGGGAGATATTCACATCGGGGGGGAGTTTTATCTGGAAGATGGCTGGGTCGACGGGGACGTTTATTTCGATGTTTTTAAAGGTGACGGTGTTCAAATTGCCCAGGGAGTCCAGGGTTTCAATCTTCTGAATGAGGAGGGTTTGGGGATCCAGGTAGACAGTGACCTTCTGGATGGGGGTCCCTTTTTTCTTGGGAATGAGGACGAGGATTGGGATTTGGCTCCCTTGGCTTTCCGTCACGGTGTAGTATTTCTGGATTTGGTTTATGAGAGAGAAGAAGGGCCCTCTTGTCACAATGGCTTCCTTGTCCAGGAGTCCTTTGACGGCCTCTTTGTTGATGGGGTCGTATAGGAGGAAATGGTCGTCCTGGGTGATGACCAGCTGGGGCCTGGGGGTCTCGTAGTCCCACCGGCTTTTGTCCGGCACAATGTAGACTTTACCTTGATAGACCGTCTTCTTTCTCACTCCTAGGGTGGTTTCCTGGATGAATTCTGCCTTTATGGTGTGGATTTTCTCGTATTCCTTTTTCAGCCTCTCCATTATACTCTTTTGCGAGGCCAGGGCACTGAATGCCACGGCCACGGCCAATAAGAGGCTGCTAAACGTCCAAGTCTTCTTCATCGGTATACTCCTCAAAGGTGGTATATTCTTTCAGGAAGGTGAGCTTGAAGGTGCCTGTAGGACCGTTGCGCTGTTTGCCCAAGATGATTTCGGCGATGCCGTGCAATTCGGGTTTGTCCGGCTTGTAGACTTCAGGCCGGTAGATGAAGAGAATGAGGTCTCCGTCCTGTTCTATGGCTCCCGACTCCCTGAGATCTGATAGCTGGGGCCTTTTGTCTTGGCGTCCCTCCACCTCCCTGGAGAGCTGGGATAGGGCTACCACGGGGACGTTCAGTTCTTTTGCTAGGCCCTTCAGGGAACGTGAGATTTCAGAGATCTCTTGCTGGCGGCTCTCTGTCTTACTCCGACTTCTCATGAGCTGGAGGTAGTCTATGATGAGGAGGTTTAGACCATGCTCCGACATGAGTCTTCGGGCCTTGGCCCTGATCTCCAGGACGGAAAGGGACGGGGTGTCATCCACAAAAACAGATGCGTCGGAGAGTTTATTGGCGGCCCTTATCACCTTTTTCCAGTCATTGTTGGATAGGATGCCTGTCCGGAGCTTGTGGGATGGGATCTTAGCCAGGCTGGACAACATCCTCAGGGCCAGCTGTTCCCTGGACATTTCCAGGGAGAAGATAGCTACCGTTTTTTTCTCCTTTATGGCCACATGTTGGGCAATGTTCAGTGCCAGGGCGGTCTTCCCCATGCTGGGTCTGGCGGCGATGATAACGAGATCTGAAGGCTGGAAGCCGGAGGTTAAGCGGTCCAGTTCCCTAAAGCCTGTGGCTATACCCGTGATGGTCCGTTTCTTTATGGACAGGTCCTCTAGACTCTTTACGGCTTCTTTTAGGAGGGCCTTTGCATCTATGAAGTCTCGTCGGGACTTCTTTTCCGAGACGGAGAAGATACGTCTTTCCGCTTCGTCCAGGACCTCCTCCACCTCCTGCCCCCCTTCGTAGCAGAGGGATAGGATGTCGTTGGCGGCCCGGATAAGGTGGCGGAGAACGGCCTTTTCTTTCACAATTCTGGCGTAGTGGGGGGCGTGGGCTGATGAAGGGACTACCTCTGCCAGTTCCATGAGATACTCCAACCCGCCGGCAGTCTCCAGCTCTTCCCGATGGGTCAGGGTGTCGGAGAGGGTGATGAGGTCTATGGGGTGGTTTTTGTCATAAAGGTCTAGCATGGTGTTGTAGATAATTTGGTGTTCTCTCTTATAGAAGTCCTCAGGGCTCAGGATATCCAGGACTTTGTTGAAGGCCGAGTTGTCCAGGAGAATGGCGCCAAGTACACACTGCTCCGCTTCCACGTTTTGGGGGGGGGAGCCGTAAATCCTGAGCCGTGTCGCTCTTCATCTAAGTTAAGCCTCTATCACTTCCACCTGGACCTGGGATTCTATTCCATAGGGGAGTTTCACCTTCACTTGATAGTAGCCCAAAGTCTTGATGGTCTCTTCCATGACGATCTTCTTCCTGTCCACCTCAATGCCCGTCTTGGCTAGGGCGTCGGCTATGTCTCTGGTGGTCACCGAGCCGAAGAGCTTACCCTCCTCTCCAGCCTGTTTTGCCACCACCACCTTGGTTTGGGTAAGACGCTGGGCTAGGGCTTCTATACGTTTTCTTTCTTTGTCCACTTTTTTCATGATTTCGGCCTTCTGCGTTTCTAAGCTCTTGACGTTTCTGGAGGTGGCAGCCAGGGCCAGCCCTTTGGGAATCAGGTAGTTTCTGGCATGTCCGGGGGAGACGTCCACAATGTCTCCGGCGGAGCCTACCCCTTCAACATCCACTTTTAGAATCACCTTCATGAGGAACCTCCGGAGTATCAAATGATGGCGAAGTATAATGGTCTCCTTCCTTTTCTGTCAACTGAGATGGGAGGGCTTCGAGTTGACAGGGAGAAGGGCCTGTGGTCTAATTTTTCAAGACTTTCCTTGATTAAAGGGGGGGAAGAGATGAAGCTGGTGTTGGCCTTTGTGAATCCCGAGAAACTGTGGGAATTGAAGAAGAGAATGTTTGATCTCAAGACGCCGGGGATAAGCGTGGATCAGGTCATGGGCATTGGTAAACCCCTGGCCAGGATGGCCGATATGATAGAGCGTCACGGGGCCATCCCCAAGTTCTTCCCCAAGATCAGGGTGGAGATGGTGGTGCCCGACGACAAGGTGGAGGAGGTCATGGGAGCTATCAGGGAGATCTGCTATACGGGGAATCCTGGGGACGGAAAGATCTTTGTCCTTCCTATAGATGATGCCTTGAGGGTGAGGACAAACGAGCGAGGAGAGGCGGCTATAAGGTGAGGGAGGATAGGCTTTTTCTCCGGTTTGTGGAGGAGTTCGAAGGGGCAGGGGGTATCCTCCTCTATCCTCGAGGAGAGGTCACCCTGGAGGAGGCCATTGCCCTAATGGTGGAAGGGGAAGGGATCAAGTCTTACGCCATCTCCCAAAAGACTCCCAGGGTGAAGGCCATTGACTCTGTTTTGAAGGATTTGGGGCTGGAGAAGTCCAGGGATTACCCTGGACTGGATCTGGGAGTCACCAGAGCTCACGGAGCTGGAGCTCTGACGGGAACCTTGGTCTTTGTTTTCGGGGAGGGGAGGGATCATCTCCTCACCTCTCTGCCCCGGGTCCATTTGGCTGTTCTGAGGAGGGAGGACCTTTGTGAGCACGTTTCTCAGGCTGTGATTCCCCATCTTCAGGGCGAGGGGAATCCACCCCCTTATATTTCTTTGGTTACTGGACCCAGCAGGACGGGAGACATTGAACTTACCCATGTGACGGGGGTTCATGGTCCTGAAAAGCTTTATCTGATGGTGGTGTCATGAGAGGTGTTCTAAAGGAGCTTAGGGAGTACCCCTCTCGCTGGAGGAGACTCCAAGAGGTGGTGAGGAATCCTATTATGAGAGAGGCCCTAGAGCGGGCCATGACCCGTTTTGCCCAGGGCCGGGCCCAGGCTTTAGAGGGGCTGGGCGATTTCCAGGAGTTGGTGGAGCTGTGCCGGGATATGAAGGATAGGGCCTTGGATAGGTCCCGGGAGCTGTGGGACAGGGTCCAAAATGGGGTGGTGGCTCGAGGAGGTACCTTCTATCTGGCACCCGATGCCCAGGCCGCCAGGGAGTATATAGGACGGCTGGCCCGGGAGGCTGGAGGCAACCTGGTGGTGAAGGGGAAGTCCATAACCAGTGAGGAGATTGAGCTCAATCCCTATCTGGAATCCTTGGGATTGGAAGTGGTGGAGACGGACTTGGGTGAGCGCATCATCCAGCTGGCGGGGGAGAAACCATCCCACATCATCGTCCCTGCTATCCATAAGACCAAGGAAGAAGTGGCCCGGGTCTTCTCCCAGGCCTGGGGCCGAGAGGTCCCTGATGATCCATATGTTATCACAAAAGAGGTGAGGAAGGACCTGCGCCAGAAGTTTCTCAGTGCCAACATGGGGATGACAGGAATCAACGTGGTCTCCGCTGATCTTCCTGCCTTTTTTCTCATGACGAACGAGGGTAATGGCCGCCTCTGCTCTACTCTCCCTCCCGTCTATGTGATCCTCACGGGATGGGAGAAGATAGTGGAGAGCGTGGAGGACGCCTTCACCATTTTCGATGTTTTGCCTGTAAATTCGGTGGGTCTTAAATACTCCAGTTACCTCAGCATCTTTACAGGCTCCTTTCTCTGGAAGAAGGGAAGGCAGTTCCATGTGGTCATCCTGGACAACGGCCGCAGGAAGGCCTTGGATGACCCTTTCTTCAAAGAGGCCCTGCGCTGTATCCGGTGCGGTGCATGTATGAACGTCTGCCCCGTATACAAGACGGTGGGAGGCCATACCTTTGCCCACATTTACATGGGAGGTATAGGGGCTGCCTGGACGGCCATCACCAATGGGCTGGAAGAGGCCAGAGAGGTGGCTTCCCTTTGTACGGGCTGCGGCACCTGTCTGGAAGTCTGTCCCATGGGCATTCCCATTCCTTCCTTGGTGGAGCACGTGAAGGAGCTGGCGAAGGAGAAGGGGCAGGCCGAGCGTATGGCTATTCGGTTGGTAGCTAAGAGGAAGCTTCTGGAGAGTGCAACGGGGTTGGCCTCTCTGGTGGCCCCTGAGAGGATCGCCCGGCTTCCTGGTCCTGCAGGGCTTATCACTCAGGAGCGGGTGTTGGAGAGGCCCCAGCAGCCCCCCTTCCACCCCTGGGCCTTGTCAAGGGGCTTGGAGATGGGTAAGGGGGGTGAAGTTACCCTCTTTGCAGGGTGCATGGTGGAGTTCTTTTATCCCAACATAGGCCGGGATGCGGTAGAGCTTCTCACCCGCATGGGGGTTCCCCTGCAGATCATGAAAGAAGAGTGTTGTGGTTTGCCTGCCCGTACTGTTGGGGAGATGGGTCTGTGGGAGGAACTGGCGGCCAAGAACCTGAGCTATGTTCCCCCTGGAAAACCTCTCCTCTTCCTCTGTGCCACGTGTATGTCGGGAATGCACGGCTACCGGGAGAGCGGAAAGGAATTGCCTCCCCTTTATGACCTCTCCCAACTCGTTTTGGAGAAACTGGGAGGGGGTTCTTTTCCTGGGTCCTGTAAGGCCAAGGTGGCCTATCACTCACCTTGCCACCTGGAGCGCCATCTGGGGGTGAAGGAGGAACCTTTAGAGCTCCTCTCCCGGATAAGGGGTGTAAAGATTATAGAGGGTGAAGAAGCCCATCTCTGCTGTGGTGGGGCGGGTCTTTATGCCTTTAAGTATCCTCCAGTCTCGGTGTAAATCCTGAAGAAGAAGCTGGAATGGCTGGAGAGGGAGGGGGTAGAGCTTCTGGTTACCTCTTGTCCCAGCTGTATCATGCAGTTGAGGGGAGGCGTGGAGAAAAGGGGCATGCCTGTGAGGGTGATGCACATGGCCACTTTCCTCTTGCAGTCCATGAGAAACGGGGACGATGAAGGAAGGATGAAGGATGAGGGATGAAGAGGAGAGGAGGAAAAGCATCAGCGAGTTCGCAGAGGGTCAGCGGGTCTCCTCTCTGTTGTTTGTGGAAAGAAAGGAGATATTAACCAAAAGGGATGGTTCTCCCTATCTCTCCCTTACCCTCCGGGACGGAACGGGGGTGGTGGAGGCTCGGCTTTGGGATTTGACTCCTACCTTAGAGTCTGTGGCCCGGGAGGGCATGGTTCTTCAGGTTGAGGGGGACGTGAAGGTTTATAATGGTCGGCTCCAGCTGGTCATCTCTTCTCTGAAGCCTTCGGAGTTTCCTATCCGCGAGCTGAGGCCTAAGGCTCCTGTTCCCTTGAGCAAGCTGACCCAGGATGTCTTCCAAATGGTGGAAGAGGTGGAAGATTCCAGTTACCGGGCCCTTCTAGAGTTTTTCTTTTCTTCCTCCAGGTTGGAGGAGCTTCTGGAGGTTCCGGGAGGTAAGAGGGTCCATCATGCCTATGTGGGAGGGCTCCTACACCATCTGGTGAGTGTGAGTAGGGCTTGTAGGGAGATGGCCTCTCTCTATCCTCGCATCGATAGAGATCTCCTCATGGCTGGCGCTCTCCTCCACGACATAGGGAAGTCTAGGGAGCTGGTCTGGGAGGGGCTTTCCATAGAATACACTGATGAGGGAAGATTTCTGGGCCACGTGGCCCTGGGACTGGAGATGGTGAGCGATGCCCTGGGAACACTGGGAATTCCCCGTGTAAAGGAGAGAAGCTCCTTCACATCGTCGCCAGCCACCATGGGGAACCCGACCAGGGTGCCCTGAAGAGGCCTAAGATCCCAGAGGCCCTGGTGGTTTATTATATGGATCAGCTGGATGCCAAGGTTTCAGGTTTTCTTTCCTTCGTGGAGAACGATGATCGGGAGGGAAATTGGACCGCTTACCACAGGGTCTTTCAGCGCTACATCTACAAGGGTTAGGCTGTGAAGTGGAAACCCCTCCCTTTCGGTTACCGGGAGGCTCAGCGTCTTCGCCAGATCATCAACGTGCTGGTGAAGTACGGCTTTGGCTGGGTGGTAGAAAAGACGGGTCTTTCTCACCTCCTCTCTCTGGGGAGGCGGATCCTCAGGTTCAAGGAGAGGGCCCCCCTGACCCCGGCCCAGAGGCTGAGGCGAGTTCTGGAAGAGCTGGGCCCGTCGTTTATAAAGCTGGGACAGATCCTTTCTACCCGTCCCGATCTCTTACCCCCTGAGTTCGTCCAGGAGCTTCAAAAACTCCGGGACGAGGTGGGTCCTGCTCCCTGGGATAAGGTGGAGGCTTTTTTGGAGAGAGAGTGGGGCGGGGGCTGGAGAAGTCTGGTGGACATTCCCAAGAAAGAGCCCCTAGCTTCTGCCTCCATAGCCCAGGTTTATCAAGGGGTACTAGTTTCCGGTGAGACGGTGGTGGTGAAGGTGTTGAGGCCTGGAATCAGGGAGACGGTAGAGAGGGATATAGAGGTGATGAGGTTTCTGGCCCGGCTGGTGGAGCGCTATCTTCCTGAACTCCGCCTCTATCATCCTGTGGACCTGGTGGAAGAGTTTGCTTTCACTATTCGCAGGGAGATGGACTTCACCGTAGAGGCGGCCAGCGCCGAGAAAATCCGGGACAACTTCCGTGGTGTATCCTGGGTGATCATTCCCCAGATCCACTGGGACCTCACCACCTCCAGTGTGTTGGTCATGGAGCAGGTAGAAGGGGTTTCCTTGGACAGACCTGAGGAGCTGGATGCCAGGGAGATAGGGAGGAAGCTGGTGGCCAAGCGGTTGGCTGTGGCTTTCATGAAACAAGTGTTGGAAGATGGCTTTTTCCATGCCGATCCCCACCCTTCCAACCTTCTGGTGGGAGAGAGGGGAGAGTTGGTATATATGGATTTCGGTATGATGGGGTATTTGGATAAGGCTATGCGCAACTCCATTGCCACCCTCCTCCTTCATATAGTGAGGCGCAATTACGATGGGGTAATCAGGGTTTTCAAGAAGGTGGGGGTGGTGGAGGAAACCTTGGATGAGAGGCGCTTCAGACTGGAGCTCATGGGGCTTCTGGAACCCTATTTCTCCCGCTCTCTTGAGGGCATGCCCTTGGGGGATGTGGTAAACCAGGTGATTCATCTCTCCGTCCGGTACAGGGTGAGGTTCCCTCCAGAGCTTTACCTCCTGGGTAGGGCCCTGGTTTTGGTGGATAGTGACCTCCGTTATTTGGACCCCAGGCTCAACGTTATAGAACTGGTGGCCCCATTTGCCTTGAGGATCATGAAGGGCCGCAGGACCCCGCGGGCTATCAGGGAGTCTCTTGAGGAGGAGGTGGAATTTCTCAAAGAGGGGGTGAGGACTTTGCCCCTCCAGTTTCTTCAGGCCCTCCAGAGGTTTAACAGAGGTGAGGTGAAAGTCACCTTTGTCCATGAAGGCTTGGAGGATATGGCGGAAGTGATGGAGATGAACACCTTGAGGCTCATTTTCACCCTCCTCTTCATCCTTTTTGTGTTACTAGGAACCTGGACCTTGGGCCTGCCCTGGGCCCAAAGGTTCACGGTGTGGGGGATACCTCTCGTCTCCATCTTTTCCTATGGAATGGCGGGGTTTATGGCGTTTTTCCTGGTGGGCTCAGTCCTTTTCAGAAGGAGGTGATTCCAATAGGACCTGGAGGACTTCTTTGGCCTTGGGGTCCACCACCGAATAGCAGATTTTGGCCCCCTCTCTTCGGGATGTGATGATGCCTCGACTCCTGAGGGTGGTGAGGTGCTGGGAGACGTTGGACTGCTGGAGGCCCAGCTCTTCCCACAGGGACTTGACGCACATCTCGCCGTTTAGGAGGGCTCTGAGGATGCGAAGCCGGGTGGGATGGGCCAGGGCCTTTAAGTAGTCAGCCAAATCGCTGTACATCTTCTCGCTTATTTGCTCTTTTTTCTCTTCTTTGGCCACCATAATGGCATTAACATATTAGGATATTAATTAGACAGTCAAGGTTTAACGTAAGTTTTTTGGCTGCTCCTGAAGTTTTTCCCAGTTTTCGAGGAGGGCCTTTATGGGGTGGGGATCCGGGCGCTTTCCTGTCCAGATATAAAAGGCTTCCAGGGCTTGGTAGAGGAGCATGGACAAGCCGTTGGAGTATCTCAACCCCTGTTCTTTTGCCTCTCGGAGGAGGGGGGTGATGGGTGGATTGTAGATGAGGTCCATGACCATCCCTTCTTTTTTCGTGCTCTTAAGGGAGAAAGGCATCTCTTCTCCTTTAAGACCCACGGGGGTGGCGTTCACCAGAAGGTCTGCTTCGTTTAGGGCCCTTTCTATGGCCTCTCTCTGGAAGGGGATCACCTCTAAGGAACTCCAGGGGAGCTCTTCTTTCAGCCTTTCCCCTTTGACTTGGGATCTCGTGGCCACCAGAATTTTAGTCGCTTTTCGGATGTAAAGGGCATAGATAACGGCCCGAGCCGCTCCCCCTCCTCCCAAAACCAGGGTCCTCTTCCCCTCCCACTTTGTCCCCCAGGTCTCGTCCAAGGCGGCCAAAAAACCAGACCAGTCTGTATTATAGCCGATGAGCTTGTCCTCTCCCCTTTTCACGGTGTTCACGGCCCCTATGAGATCCACTTCCCGACTAGAGAAGTCCATGAGTCTTTTGATGGCCTCCTTGAAGGGGACGGTTACGTTGAACCCCAGGAGGTTTTCCATGAAACAGAGCCCTGTCACCACCTCCTCCAGGTAACCCTCCTTTACCTGAATGGGTATGTAGGTTCCTTCCATTCCCACCTGTTGGAATGCAGCCTGGTGGATGAGGGGGGACAAAGTGTGGCCCAAGGGATTGCCCAAAAGAGCTGCCCACTTCATGGGTTGGCCACCTCCATTTTGGAGAAGAAATAGGCAATTTCGTGGACTGCTGACTCGGGGGAATCAGACCCGTGGACAGAGTTTTTTTCAACATTGAGCCCAAAGGCCTTACGAATGGTGCCCTCTTCCGCCTTGGCAGGGTCCGTGGTCCCCATGAGATCCCTCCATCTCTGGATGGCCCCTTGCCCCTGGAGAACGGCCACCACGATGGGACCAGAAGACATGAAGTCCGTTAAGCTGTCGAAGAAGGGGCGTTCTCTGTGTACATAGTAGAAACCCTGGGCCTCCTCTTTACTCAGCTTGAGCATCTTTAGGGCGGCGATCTTTAGTCCGGCTTCTTCTGCCTTTTTCAGGATCTCCCCTACCAGGTTTCTCTCTATGGCGTCGGGTTTGATGATGGCCAAGGTTTGTTCCATTCTGGACCTCCATTGGTTATTTGGCTTCTGGGGGATATATCTGGAGAGAGGGGCGGTTTTCAAGGATAAGGGGCAACAGGACTTCCCCCAAAATCCCCTTCCTGGTAAAGGCGCCATGTTCAGAATCCTGGATTTTTTCTTTTCAACAAGTGAAAGGGCGGGGCATTCCTCCCTTGCGCATGGCTGATAGCTGATGGCTCATGGCTGATAGCAACTATGAGCTATGAACCATGAACTACGAGCTATGAGCTATCAGCTCTGCGTTCTGAACGCCCCGCCCTGCCCCATAAGAGTAAAAATAGGGGAAGTCCTGTTTTCCCCTTCTCCTTGACACTACCCAGACCCGGTGTTATCTATTCCCCCGCAAAGGCGGAGGCGGATAGCTCAGTGGGAGAGCACCGGCCTTACAAGCCGGGGGTCGCAGGTTCGAACCCTGTTCCGCCTACCAAAAACCAGGCGGGGTCGTAGCTCAGCCCGGTTAGAGCGCCGGCCTGTCACGTCGGAGGGCGCGGGTTCAAGTCCCGTCGGCCCCGCCATTTTTATCCTACCATGGTATTATTGAGGTGATCCCTGGGGGCAATATGAGAGAGCTGGTTGTGGCCTCTCCCGCCAAGATAAATCTCCACTTGCAGGTGTTGGGCAGGAGGCTTGACGGTTACCACGAGTTAGAGACCATCTTTCTGCGTATTCCTTTGGAAGATGAGATGCGGATCTTCCTGGAAGGCGAGGGAATCACCTTGGTCTCTAACCATCCCCGTGTTTCTCGGGATTCCTCCAATACCGTGGTCCGGGCCTATCAACTCCTTTCAGAGCTTGTTGGTGACTTGCCCGGCGTCACGGTGGAGCTGAGAAAGCGCGTACCCGTGGGAGGAGGGTTGGGTGGAGGCTCCAGCAATGCTGCCACTTTTCTCCTAGCCCTCAACAACCATCTGGGTTTGGCCCTCTCTCGAGAGGAACTCTTGGAGCTTGGCAGGAAGGTGGGGGCCGATGTGCCCTTTTTTCTGCAGGACGTCCCTGCTGCCCTGGGCAGGGGCATAGGAGACCAGCTGGAGCCGCTGGAGAGTGCCTTGAAGGGGGTTCTATTACTGGTGTTTCCTCCCCTTAGTATTTCCACTTCTTGGGTTTATTCCTCTTTATCCTTCCCCTTGACACCCCCCTGTACCGATATTAATATTCTGGCGCTTTTACTGAGGAGGGGCGATCTGGCAGAGCTGGCCCTAAGGGTCTTCAATCATTTGGAAGGGCCGGTATTTGTCAGGTACTCCCTTTTGGCGGAGATAAAGGGAGGGCTACTGGAAAGGGGTGCTCTACTGGCCCTTATGAGCGGAAGTGGGTCTACCCTTTTTGGGCTTTTTGAGGAAGAAGGTGAGGCTAGAGAGGCGGCCCGGTGGGCCTCCGGCATGGGGTGGGGGGTCTGCCTGGTTCCTTTAGGTGAGGTTGGGGTGTAGCCAAGTTGGTAAGGCAGCGGACTTTGGATCCGCCATTCGGAGGTTCGAATCCTCCCACCCCAGCCAAGGGTAAAATTTGACCTCGCCGGAGGGAGGAGGAGGCAGATGCCCTGGACCATGAAGGTCTTTTCTGGAAACGCCAACGTCCCGCTGGCCCAGGAGGTTTGTGATGCCCTGGGTATCCCCATGGGAAAGGCCAAGGTGACCCGTTTCAGTGACGGGGAGGTGAATGTTCAGATCCTGGAGAGTGTTAGGGGAAGTGACGTTTTCCTCGTTCAGCCTACTTGCCCTCCTGTGGATGAGAACCTCATGGAGCTGCTGGTCATGCTGGATGCCCTTAGAAGGGCTTCAGCAGCTCGGGTGACGGCAGTGATTCCCTATTATGGCTATGCTAGGCAGGATAGGAAGGTCCAGCCCAGGGTGCCCATCACTGCCAAGCTTGTGGCCGATCTTCTCACGGCGGCAGGGGCCGACAGGGTTCTTACGGTGGACCTCCATGCGGGGCAGATCCAGGGGTTCTTCAACATTCCTGTGGACAACCTGTTGGCCATGCCTATCTTCCTCCAGTATATGGAGGAGAAGGGAGTGGAAAACTTGGTGGTGGTCTCTCCCGATGCTGGGGGAGTGGAGAGGGCCAGGGCTTTTGCAAAAAAACTCCATTTGCCTCTGGCCATCATGGATAAAAGGCGGGTGGCCGACAATGTGGCTGAGGTGATGCACGTTATCGGCGATGTAGAAGGTAAGAGGGCCCTCATACTGGATGATATGATCGACACAGGTGGGACCCTGGTTAGGTCAGTGGAGGCCCTTTTGGAACACGGGGCGGTGGAGTGCATAGCTGCTGCCACCCATCCCGTCTTTTCCGGCCCTGCTCGGGAGAGAATAGAGTCCTCTGCCCTCCGGGAAGTGGTAGTCACCAACACTATACCTTTGAAGGAGGATTTCACAAAGGTAAAGGTTCTTTCAGTGGCTCCCCTTGTGGCGGAGGCTATAAGGAGGATTCACCTGGGAGAGTCAGTGAGTTCTCTATTTGTGTGAAGGAGGTCGAGATTCGATTATGGAAGAGACGGTAATCTTTAGGGCTACTAAGAGAGAGGCCACGGGGAAGGAAGTGGCCAGGAAACTCCGGAGAGAGGGGTATGTCCCGGGGGTGGTCTATGGTCCTGATAGGGAGGCCACTCCCCTGGCCCTTGTGGCCAAGGGCTCTGTTCATAAGTTGAGGGGAGAATGGAGCGAAGCCAAGCTCTATGATCTGGATCTGGACGGGGAGACTGTGAAGGTGATCATCAAAGACGTCCAGGCCGACCCCGTGAGCCTGGACGTGCTCCATGTGGACTTCTACGCGGTAACATTCGGTAAGCTCATGACCCTCATGGTTCCCATCAAGTTTGAGGGCGATCCTGTTGGTTTGAAGAAAGGTGGCATTGTGGAATTTCTCATGGATGAAGTGGAGATTGAGTGTTTCCCCAAAGACATCCCTGAGGAGTTGGTGGTGGACATCTCGTCCCTAGACGTGGGAGATACCCTCTTTGTCAGAGACCTGCCCCTGGCCGAGGGAGTCGAAGTGAAAGAGGATCCCTCTGCTCCTGTAGTGACGGTGGTGAGTCCTGCCGTCAGAGAGACCGAGGCCGCTGAGGAGGAAGAGGAGGAAGAGGAAGAGGAGCAGGAGTAGGGTATTAAATGATTAAGCTGGTGGTGGGGCTAGGCAATCCGGGAAATAGGTACCTCTTCACCAGGCATAATGTTGGTTTTATGGTGGTAGATCTGCTGGCGAGGAGATGGGGGGTGGAGTTGAGGGACCGCGGTTGCCAGTCCTTTTATGGTGCTTCGTCAGACGGAGTCTATCTCGTAAAGCCCCAGACATACATGAACGAATCGGGGAAGGCGGTTAAGGCCTGGGTAGACCTGGGCTTTCCCCTCCGCGAGATGCTCATTATCCACGATGATATAGACCTGCCCTTTGGTGTGGTGAGACTCAAGTTCGGGGGTGGTTCGGGGGGACATAAGGGACTCCGTTCCATTATGGAGGAGACGGGTACAGGAGAATTCGCCAGGCTGAGGATAGGGGTGGGCAGGCCCCCCGGTAGAGAGCACGATCACGATGCTATCGTGGATTTCCTCTTGTCCCCCTTTTCTCCTCGAGAGGAGGAAGGTCTGGTGGTTGTCCTTCGCTCGGCAGCCGATGCTGTGGAGACGGTCTTGAGAAAAGGTTTGGATAGAGCTATGAATCTCGTCAACAAGAAAAAGAGTGAATTGGGAGGAGGTGATAGTGAAAGTGAACTCAGGGAGGGAGAGGGAGCGGAAGATATGAAAAAATCTTTAAAGGAGGGTTGAGATGGTTTCGTATGTGGTATTTGCTCCTCTGCTGGGTATCTTGGGCGTCATCATGGCCGGCATCATTTATCTCTACATAGTGAAGCAGCCCGTGGGTACCGAGCTTATGAGAGAGATCTCCGAGATGATCCACGAGGGGGCCATGGCCTTCCTCAGAAGGGAGTATAGTATTGTTGCGGTGATCGTTGCAGTGGTGGCTGTGCTGCTGGCCATCTTCATCGGTTTGTGGACGGGCATCGCATTCATTTTTGGGGCGTGCTGTTCTGCCTTGGCGGGCTTCTTTGGTATGAAGGCGGCCACCAGGGGTAACGTGCGGACTTCGGCGGCGGCCAACCAGTTTGGCCAGGATAAAGCCCTTGTAGTGGCCTTCTTCAGTGGTGCTGTCATGGGTCTGTCCGTGGCCAGTTTGGGGCTCTTCGGTCTGGGCGTGCTCTTTCTACTCTTTGCCCAGCACGATCCCCAGATCCTCAGTGGTTTCGCCATGGGTGCTTCCTTCATGGCCCTCTTCGCAAGGGTGGGTGGCGGTATCTACACCAAGTCGGCTGACGTTGGCGCGGATCTGGTGGGCAAAATCGAGGCGGGCATCCCCGAGGACGATCCCCGGAACCCCGGTGTTATCGCCGATAACGTGGGCGACAATGTGGGTGACGTGGCCGGTATGGGCGCTGACCTTTTCGAATCCTATGTAGAGTCGGTGGTGGCCTGTATCGCCATAGCATCTACTATGGGGCTTTCCCCCCAGGTGACCTTCAACTGGATGGTCTATCCCGTCCTTATCATCATGGTGGGGCTCATTGCTTCTATGATCGCTGTGGGTTCCATGGTGGTGTTCAAGAATATGAACCCTCAGGCAGCCCTCCGTTATGCCACCTTCGTGGCAGCCATTGTGTTGCTGGTGGTGGCCTATCCCATCACCAGAAATCTAGGTTTGCCCATAGGGGTTTTTTGGTCCTTGGTTATTGGTACCTTGGTGGGTATCGCCATAGGTCTCATCACCGAGTACTATACCTCGGCCAAGCCCATCGTCACCATCGCCGAGGCTGCCCAGACAGGTGCTGCTACCGACGTTATTCAGGGTTTCGCTGTGGGTATGGAGAGCGTAGCTCCTCCCCTCTTCCTCATCGCTTTGGGTGTCTTTTTGGCTAGCAAGGCGGCTGGCATGTACGGCATCGCCCTCACAGCCGTGGGTATGCTGGGGACTATCGGTGTCACCATGAGCGTGGACGCCTATGGTCCTGTGGCTGACAATGCCGGTGGTATCTCCGAGATGGCTGGTTTAGGACCCGAGACTAGGCGCATCACCGACAGTCTGGATGCTCTGGGTAACACTACAGCGGCCATCGGTAAGGGGTTCGCCATTGGTTCCGCTGCCATGACAGCCCTGGCCCTCTTTTCCGCTTACAGTCAGGCCGTGGGTCTCAAGACCATTGACGTCACCAAGGCCGACGTGGTGGCGGGTATCTTTATTGGCGGTCTCATACCCTACCTCTTGGGTTCAATGACCATGAAGTCCGTGGGTAAGGCAGCCTTTGCCATGGTGAACGAGATCCGCCGTCAGTTCCGGGAGATTCCGGGCCTCTTGGAGGGTAAAGCCAAGCCCGATTCTGCTAAATGCGTGGACATCGCTACTGTAACAGCCTTGAAGGAGATGGTTCTGCCTGGTGTGCTGGCCATCATTGCTCCTCCCTTGGTGGGCTTCCTCCTGGGTCCCGAAGCCTTGGGAGGTATGCTGGCCGGGGCCACCCTGTCTGGTGTTCTCCTGGGTATCATGATGGCCAACGCCGGAGGTGCCTGGGACAACGCCAAGAAGTACATCGAGGAGGGACACTTCGGTGGTAAGGGTTCCGAGGCCCACAAGGCGGCCGTGGTGGGAGACACCGTGGGCGATCCTTTCAAAGACACCACTGGTCCTTCCATGAACATCCTGATCAAGCTTATGGCCATTGTCTCCCTCACTTTGGCGCCACTTTTTGCCAAGATGATAAAGTGAGGAGTGGACTTGGAGGGAATAAAAGGCCGGGACCTCTCAAGAGGCCCCGGCCTTTTTCCATGGACCTGACAAATCAGGTAGGAGTTTCTTTATGGAAGAGGACCTCCTTCACCTTCCGGTAGCGGGCTCCCTGGGGTGATAGGATGCTTTCGAAGAGAATGATGGACTCTACTTCCATCTCTCCCCACTTTGTTTCTCTCATTTCCTGACAGGTTCTGTGGACTCTCTGCCTCATCTCCAGGGAAGGGTACTTGAATCTGGCTATGGTGAGGTGGGGTTTGAAGGGCTTGTCGTCTGGGGGGAGTCCCAGCTGAACCAACCCCTTTTCCACGATTTGGTAGATCTTCTGGAGGGTATGGGTCCCTTCTTTTACACCTACCCAGAGGACCCTTGGACGGGTGGTATAAGGGAAAGCCCCGAGACCTTCCAGGGAAATCCGGAAGGATTTATTTCCCCTGGCCACATCTTCTAAGAGATGTCCAATGGCCTCTGCCTGGCTCTCTTCTATGTTACCCAGGAACCTGAGGGTGAGATGGATGTTTTCGGGGGGTACCCATTTTCCCTTTATGTTCCGGGTTTTCAGGTCGTTGACAAGCTTCCTCAAGGCTTCCCGGAGCTGGTGTGAGAGTTCCAGGGCTATGAAGGCACGCATTTTACCCTCGTCTGGACAGAACTTTTCTCACGTGGTCTAGGGCAGACTTGACGGCCAAGGTTTTAACTCCCGGCCTGTCAGCTTGAAAACGGTACTCTACCACCTCCGTCCCCTGGGGAAAATGGTAGCCTATGTAGACCAGGCCTACAGGTTTCTCCGTTGAACCCCCAGTGGGACCCGCTATACCCGTTACTGAGATCCCCACGTCTGTTCCTGTTCGCTTCACCAGCCCTTCCACCATGCACTGGGCCGTTTCTGGGCTGATAGCGGTATGATGTTTCAGTACCTCTAGGGGCACCCCCAGGAGTTTATGCTTGATATCGTCGGTGTAAGTTATGAAGCCGCCCCAAAAGTAGTCAGAGCTTCCAGGCACGTTGGTGATGGTGTGGGCCAGCATCCCCCCCGTGCAGGACTCGGCAGTGGAGACGGTGAGGCCCTTCTCTTTCAGAAGGTGGCCTACCACCTTCTCCAGGGTATCTTCACCTTCTCCGTAAAGGTAGTAGCCCAGTCTCTTTTTCGCCTCTTTGGCCAAGTCATTCACCTCTTTGGGAGGACCGCAGAGGCGAACGTGGACTTCGCCATGATCCCTCACCATGAGGCCCGTGCTGGGATGGGCCTTCAGTATGTCTTTGAGGAGGGCATTCACTTCAGATTCTTTCAGCCCAAAAGTTTTAAGAACGCGCAGTTCTTGGGAGGTGGTTTGAGGAAACCGGTCTTTGAGGAAGTGGATCACTGCCCCTTCCGTAAGGGCCCTGAGTTCCCTGGGCACCCCTGGTAGGGCTATTATCCACCGGTCTTCGTAGTTAACGGCGAACCCCCAGGCCGTTCCCACCCTGTTGGGGAATAGGGTGGCGCCTTTGGGAAAGTATGCTTGTCGTTGATGTTAGGGGAGGGGGGAGCGTCCCCTGGCGGCCAGCCTGTCTTGGATCCACTTCCAGGCCCCCTCGTGAAACTCTAGGGGAGCGTTGCAAAAATGGGCAATGGCCTCCCGGGTGAGATCGTCCTCCGTGGGCCCCAACCCTCCGCATACCAGAATCACCCGGGCTTTTAGGGTGGCCAGCCCCAGGATCTGGCAAAGGTCTTCCTGGTTGTCTTTGACGCTTGCTGATAGACGGGGCTGAAAACCCAGCTCCAGCAGTTTTTCTTCCAGGTAAGGTGCGTTGGTATCCAAGACTAGTCCTTGGACCAGTTCGTCGCCCACGGTGACAACCGCTCCTGTCATGTTCTGTCTCCTACCAGTGGAGGGGATCCGACTCGCCTTTCACAATGAATTTGAGTCTTTCAACTCCTCCGATGGTATTTATGATTCTGGCCACGGCAGGGGGTACTAGAGATTCCCAGTCTTCTTCCTCCAGCATGCGACGACGGATTTCGGAAGCGCAGTAGAGTTCTCGGTTGATCATCTCCAAGGGCCTCACTTCAATGCCCGCCTCTTTGAGAAGGATATGGGGCAGGGCGTTACCCGTGAAGGCCACTTGGAAGGGGGGAAGGAGGGATTGGAGATGGGCGGCCCAGGCCGCGTTGTTCTCTATGTTGGGATAGGCGGTGATGTAGACTCTGCTCATGTCCAGGCCAGCCTCCGCCAGGGCCTCGTGGATCATCCAGATCCTTTCCCCTGCCGTGAAAGGGCTCTTTTCCAGATAGTTAAAGGTGGCGGAGCCCACAGCCACGATGAGTTGGGGGAACTCCTCAAGGATATCGCGCACCACCTGGAGGTGTCCCAGGTGGAAAGGCTGAAATCTGCCCATGAGGAGGGCTCGTTTCATGGCTACCAGTCCCAGGGCTTGGCCAGGAGTTCTCGGATTTTCATCTTAAAGAAACGGTTTGAAGGCTGGGCCAGAATGATCGCCGCCGTGTCGGCTCCTGTTCGGGTGCCCGCTACAGTTATGATCTCCTGGGGCGGAACCAGTCCCGCGTCGCACACCATGGCGGCCATCTCGGCGCAGACCTTTACCCCTTCTCCCAGTATCCTTAGGGTGTTAGCCACAAGGTCTTGTTGGGAGTAGCCTTGCAGATCCCTTATGGCTGTGCCCAGGTTCCGCAGGACCATAGTGCCCGTGTAGACGGTGACCCCTTCCCTCTCCAGATCTTCCTTCACAGCGGGGTCCATCTCCTGTTCACCAGGCTCTTTGAAACCTGTGTTGTGGGTCACCACGATCACCTTGATGCCAGTGCCCTTGAAGATCCGTGCAGCTTTCAGGCCCGTTTCTCCCCGGGTGGAGGCCACCACCACGTGGGATATACCCTTTTCGAGGGCCACGGCCCTGGCCACCTCCAAGGTCTTCTCGGTGTTCTGGGGGCCTCCCGTGGGGAAACTCACCCTTTTCTTCTTCATCTCACCCTCCCGTGGAAATATCCCAGCTGGCTACCACTCTATTTTTACCCATATGTTTCCCTTGGTAAAGGGCCTTGTCCGCTCTGAGGAGAATTTGATCTAGGGTGGAGTCCGGTGTCTCGGGGTTGAACCATGACACCCCGAAGGTTGCAGTGACCTCCTGGGAAATCTCCATATTGGCTATTTCTATGGCTTGCCGCATCCTTTCAGCCACCGAGAGAGCCACTTCGCCCTCTGTGTGGGGAAGGAGTACAACGAACTCCTCTCCGCCGTATCTTCCCGGTAGATCTACCTTCCTGGAATTCTTTCTCAGAATGGATCCAATGGTTTGTAGTACCTTGTCTCCCGCCTGGTGCCCCCAAGTGTCGTTGACTGTCTTGAAATCGTCTATGTCTAACATAATTATTGAGAAGGGATATCTATATCTTAGGGCTCTAGAGAGTTCTTTCTCAGCCATTTCCATCCATGTGCGGCGGTTTAGGATACCGGTGAGGCCATCGGTGGTGGCTAGGACCTCCAGCTTTTTTTCTACCTTCAGACGGGCCAGGGTGGTGCCAGCTATGTCGGCCAGGATCTCCAAAGAGACCAAGTCGTCGCTGGTGACATCAGTCCTTTTATATTTTCTGTCGGCGGCTACGATGGCCCTGGCGTATCTCTCCCTTTCTATCTTCACAGGCACCAGGAGGAAGGATCGGGAGCGGATGGCCCTGATTTGATCAAAAGGGGGTTTTAGACGGTATTTGGGAGGGATGAAATCTTCCGAAGCAAAGATCAGGGCCCGGTTCTCCTGGCACGCTATTCCCACTGCCCCTGCATCTGGGGAGCAGGGTATGGTCAGGTTTTCTAAGGCCTTTTCCTCCTCCTTGTTCTTCATCTTTATCCCCCGGGCTTCCACAATGACTAGCCCTTCTGCCTTTCTCTTGTACACCATAACCCTGTCGAAGTTGAGGGCCACGTGGGCAGCGTGGGCCAGTTTATAGTAGACCTCTTCTTCCTTGGTGGACTGGCCTATTAGTGCTCCCAGCTGGCTGATCTTGAGCATTCTCTCCTTGGTGATTTCCAACTCGTGGTAGGCTATTTCTTCCTTTTTTTCCAACTCTGCCTGGGATCTTGAGAGTTCATGGATGAGTTTCTTTTCTCTCTCCATCCGGGTCATAGTGATGCCCGCAAAGATGGCGAATGCCAGGGCTGTACCCAGGGTGATGTAGGTGTAGAGTACGTCCCTGTAGGGGGATGGTGCAGTGAGATTTAGAGCTCTTTCCATGATGAGCCATCCCAGGGGGGCCCCCAGGGCTAGAAGGATGGCCCAAAGGACGTAAAGGGTTGAGGAGAAGCTGCTCCGGATGGGATAGGGCCGGGATTTTTTGATATTGCGTTTGGTTTCTCTCGATAAGGTTTTCATATTTGTTCCTTCTGTCTGTTAGAAACATGATAGAACAAGTTGTTGTAAATATCAATAAACAAAAACAGATTTTATTAGTTGTATCGTTCCTTAGCGTGGTTTTTTTGTAGGCCTCTGGTTTCCCCCTTTTCCATCTGGTAGAAATCTGAGCTTAGGTTTTTTTGAGGGATATGGTGGAGGGATTGACTGTTATAGCTGTGGGTTCCTTTTTGGTGGCCTTTTCGGGGGCGGCTTCCCCGGGTCCCGTTCTCACCATCACCCTGGCAGAGTCAGCCAGAAGGGGCTTCAAGGTAGGTCCCCTCATTGTCCTGGGCCATGCCATCTTGGAGATCCCCGTGGTGGTGGCGGTAGTGTTGGGCCTTGGGGAGGCTCTCAGGGGACCTTTGGCTGCTAGAATTTTGGGGCTGGGGGGAGGGGGGGTCTTGCTTTGGTTGGCTTGGCAGACTTATAGGGACTCTTTGGTGCCCTTTTCTCCCGGAGACAAGGAAGCCAGCGATGTCGGATGGAGGGATTTGCCCGTGAAGGGTGTGCTAACCAGCCTTTCTAATCCATACTGGTTCCTCTGGTGGGCCACCATCGGTTTGGCATATCTCACTATTGCCTTGAAGGAGGGGTGGAGGGGGGTGCTGGTTTTCTATGTGGGGCACATCATGGCAGACCTGGCATGGTACTCTCTGGTTTCCGGTCTGGTGGCTTCGGGGAGGAGGTTTATGGGGGCCAAGACCTATTCGTGGCTTCTAAAGGGTTGTGCCTTGGTCCTCTTGGTTTTTGGTTTTTATTTCTTTTCTGTGGGGGTTAGATGAGATGGTGTGGGAGGGAAGAGAGTGGGTGGGATAGAGGCGGTCACTTTCGATTTCTGGGAGACCCTCTTTGGTTTTCTGTCGCCTCAGGAATTGGAAGAGGTGAGAAGACTCCGGGTTAAATCTTTTTCCCAAGTATTAGGGGTGCCTCCCGAGAAGGTGGAGGAGGCCTTTTATGAAGTGGTGGTGTAAATGAACTTGGAGAGGGAGACATCGGGCTTAGAGGTGCCCCTGGACGAGGTGATCAGACGGACTGTGGCCTATCTGGGGGTGGGGAATGCCCCGTTGGACGTTTTGGAAAAGGCTTACGTAAAGGCGGTTTTTGAGAGGTTGCCCGGTCCACTGCCTGGGGCTATGGAAACTCTGGGGGAGTTGGAGAGGCGGGGGGTGAAGCTGGCCATTATCTCCAATACCATTCATGGACAGATCGAGCGCGCTTTGCTTAAACACTACGGGGTCTATCCCAAATTTAAAGTGCTACTCTTCTCTTCAGAGGTGAGGTTTAGAAAGCCTAGGCCAGAGATCTTTCGTATGGCCCTTTATCATATGGGTGTGAAGCCCGAGGCCGCCCTTCACGTGGGGGACACCCCGGAGGCCGATGTGTTAGGTGCTTTGAGGGTGGGCATGGGTGCTGTGCATTATGACCCAGAGGGGAAGGGATATCCGAGTCACCTGCCCAAGCCCCATCATACCATATCTCGTCTTATCCAGGTCCTGGAGCTAGTGAATAACAATGGAGTGCCAGGTTGAGGAGTGAATTTCTGTATTCTTCTGGACTTCCCCCAAAAATCCCTTCTTGGTGAAGGTATGGCGTTCAGAATCCTAGACTTTACCTTTCAGATAAGTGAAAGGGCGGGGCATTCCTCCCTTGCCCATGGCTGATAGCAACTGTGAGCTATGAACCATGAACTACGAGCTATGAGCTATCATCTCTGCGCTCGGAACGCCCCGCCCTGCCATCTGAGGGTAGAACTGGGGGAAGTCCTGGTATTCTTCCCTTGAATCACCGGGAGATAGGGGAGTATGGTACTGGTGGGGATATATGGAAAGGAGGAGGCTGTTGGAGTCTCTGCTCATAAAAGATGTGCCCATAGTGGTCTTTGACACGGAGACTACGGGGCTCTCACCCTTGTCCCATGTGGTGGAGCTAGGGGCGGCTAAGATACGGGATGGGAGGATGGTGGACACCTTCGTAAGTCTGGTAAAGCCCCCCGTGTCAATTCCTGAAAAGGTGGTGAGGATCCACGGAATAGACAATACTATGGTTCGCCATGCCCCCCCCTTTAGTGTGGTGGCCCACAGGTTTAAAGATTTTGTGAAAGGAAGTATCTTGGTGGCCCATAACGCCTCTTTTGATCTCAAGGTACTTTCCATAAACTTCCAGCGCAGAGGTATATCTCTGTTGGATAATCCTGTGCTGGACACCCGTCGCATATCCCGCCGCCATTTTCCTGAGGTGGCTGACCACAGCCTCTCGTACCTTATCCATGTGTGGAGGAGTCCTTTTAAGGGCTGCCATAGGGCTTTAGCCGATGCCAAGCATACGGCCTACATATTCACAGGTATGATGAAAAAGTTGGGGTTGGGGCCCTATGATAGGGTATCTGAGCTCTTTTCCCTCTTTGGTCCACCTGACTCCATGCTCCGCTACCAGGCCCGTTGGGACGAGGTGGGTAGGAGAGACAGCCGGGTGGAGAGGCTCCTTCTTGCGGTGAGGGAGGGGAAGGCCTTGGAGATCTTCTATGACGGTGGAGATGTCCAAGGTCGGCGGTGTATTTCTCCCTTGGCCCTCTTCTCCACCGGTAAGGTCCACTACCTCAAGGCCCTGTGTACCCCCGAGGGCCGTGTGAAGACCTTCCGCATAGATCGGATTACTTACATTAGACCTATTCAGGATGGGGCTGTAGGCGGATAGGGGCCCTTTCCTTCTAAGGGTAGTGGGCCCCTATCCTTAAGGATTATCGCAGGACATCCACCTTCAAGTGATATTTCCGGTCTCTGGTTTTGACTTTCAGATACAGGGAGCCACTGCTACCGTAGGGTTGCCACACCAGCTTCACCCTTTTGACCCTATAGGGGGGTATCTTCACCTTGTCGGGGTGAATCCTGAGTCCCCAGGGGGGGCTTAGGTCCACTTTGGCCTGGTGTTTGTGGGGATTCACCAGCCACAGCCATGGGTCGTCACTTCTGAGGAGGGAGGGCAGGGTGATCACTCTTTTGTCTTTCTCCTGGGGAGATTTGCCCACCTTCCACGCTACCTTTAGAATTTCCACCCTGTGGGCCATTCTTCCCTGCCCTTTAATCTTCATATTGCACAGGCGTTTCCTAGGCTTTTTGGCGTAATGGAAGACCAGGGGCACCGAGCCCATGGGTGGCAGGGTTAAGGACCGGGGGCTGTCGAGTTTCAGTCTCTTGCAGAGGGACTTCACCTCTACGTGGAGGGTGTGTCTGGTGAGGTTGTAGAGGTGGACTGCCTTTTCCCGTTGGGTTTTGTGGAGATGGACTAGGCTGGGATAGAGCAAGAGGGGGGAGACATGGGCTTTCCAGGGGGGAGGGGGTGGGTAAGGATGGGGTTTCGGGGAATAGGCCATGCAGGAGAATAGGGCTAGGGCCAGAAAAAGGGGTAGGGCCTTTTTTGCGGTTTTCATTTTACACCTCCATCACCGATCCGGCTCCCACAAGGAGACAACGCTCTCCATAGATGCCGGCAAAGGTTTCTATGGCTTTGTCCTCTGTGCAATGGCACGGGGCCACCAGGGCCACGTCAAGGCTCAGTAGTTGACGGGCCACACCAGCCACTTGGGAGGGAGAGAGGCCGAGGAGATGGAACCCTCCCATGACCAGGTATACGGGTTCTTTTGCCACTTCTGTGGCTGCTTTAACCATGGTCACAATTCCCGGATGGGCACAGCCTGTGAGGAGGACCCATCCCTTGGGACCATGGACGAGGAGCCCTTGTTCGATGAGGGGTCCTGTCAAGACGCCCGTGGTGATGGCGCCGGGGGTCAGTTCTTTTGGACGGTCTTCTATAACCACCCTGGCTCCCAGATTCTCCGCTTCGCTGGCGAAGGTGAGGGAGAAGTCGGAGTGGAGGAAAACCTCTTTCTGCCCGTGGAGCTGGAGGAGATCTAAGAGGCCGCCTGTGTGGTCCCAGTGGAAGTGGGAGAGAACGATGCGTTCAATCTCTGAGGGCGTGATTTCCAGGATCTCCATGTTGCGTAAGAGCACAGCTCCGGTGGATCCGGTGTCGAAAAGGAGTTTGTACTGGGGTATGTAGCAGGAGAACCCCCACATGGGGATGCATCGGGGGTGATGGGGCCGGTTTTCAAAGACCACTTTGATGGTCACGATTCCCCTCCTTTGTGGATATGGCCTTGGAGATTGGAGGTGTTTCCTGGCGTGGTGGGCCAGCACTGGGTGCAGCACCGGACAGTATTGCTTAGATTGCGGTATAGGGGCTCTTTTCTCATTTTTCCAGCCACTGGGTGAGGCCCCGGTTCCAGGTCTCTATCAGTTCTTTGAGGGTGGATTCCAGTTTGCCTTGGGGCCATGAGATGGTTAGGGTGTCTCCCCCCACGGTGCCCAGAGCCTGGAAGGGTATCCGGTGTTTTTGGGCCAGGACCTCCACTTTTCCCCGATTTTCTGGGCTAAGGGAGAGGATCACCCGGCCCTGATCTTCTCCAAAGAGGAGGGCGTCCGGGCGTATGTGGTCTTTCAGCTCCACCCAGGCACCCACGGGTGTCTCATCTGAAATGCAGCACTCGGCCAGAGTGACGGCTAAACCACCGTGGGAGATGTCGTGGGCCGAGCGAAGGAGCCCTTCCCGGGCCAAGATGACCAGGAGGCGGTGAAGGCGTCTTTCATACTCCAAGTCCACTGCCGGGGGTTTACCTGCAACCTTTCCGTGGATGAACTCCAGGTATTCGGTGCCCCCCAGGTGGCCCCTGTTCTCCCCCAGAAGGGCCACCTGGTCTCCAGGGCTCTTGAACCCTTGGGTCACCCGGTCTTCCACCCGATCTAGGATGCCCACCATCCCGATGGTGGGGGTGGGGTAGATCCCCTTACCCATGGTCTCGTTGTAGAAGCTGACATTGCCGCCGGTGACGGGGGTCTCCAGCACCCGGCAAGCCTCGGCCATACCCTCCACGGTTCGGGCAAAGGTCCACATGACAGGGGGCTTTTCGGGGTTGCCAAAGTTGAGGCAGTTTGTGATGGCCCGGGGCAGGGCCCCGGAGCATGCCACGTTCCTGGCAGCCTCAGCCACGGCCTGTTGAGCCCCCAGGTAGGGATCAAGGTAGCAGTAGCGGGGATTGCAGTCTGAAGAAAGGGCCACGGCCTTGTCCGTGCCTTTTATACGGATGACGGCGGCATCAGATCCTGGCAGGACCACGGTGTTTATCCTAACCATATGGTCGTACTGACGGTAAATCCACCGCTTGTTGGCTATGTTGGGGTGGCCCAGGAGTTTTAGAAGGACCTTCTTCATGTCGGGGGGGGCAGGGATATCTTTCTCTTCTAGCGTCTGGACTTCATCCAGATAGGCGGGCTTCTCCTGGGGCCGGTCATAGACGGGGGTGTCCTCCGTAAGGCACAGGGCGGGAACCTCGGCCACCACCTCTCCCTTGTGCCACACCCGCACCAGGCTGTCGTCGGTGACTTGACCTATAACCACGGCGTCCAAGCCCCACTTTTTGAAGATCTCGATCACCTTGCTCTCTGTTCCCTTCTTGGCCACCAGGAGCATCCTTTCCTGGGACTCGGAAAGCATGATCTCGTAGGCCGTCATGCCTTCCTCTCGCTGGGGAACCTTGTCCAGGTCTATCTCAATGCCCACCCCCCCTTTGGAGGCCATCTCGCTGGTGGAGCAAGTGAGCCCTGCTGCTCCCATGTCCTGGATGCCCACGATCCAATCGTGCTGGAAGGCTTCCAGGCAGGCTTCCATGAGTAGCTTCTCGGTGAATGGGTCTCCCACCTGGACGTTGGGTCTCTTCTCTTCCGAGTCCTCGCTGAACTCTTCTGAGGCCATGGTGGCACCGTGGATGCCGTCCCTGCCCGTCTTGGAACCCACATAGATGACAGGGTTACCCACTCCAGCGGCCCTGGCCTTGAAGATTTTGTCCTGCCTCACCAGGCCCAGGTTGAACACGTTTACCAGTGGATTGCCGTCGTAGCAGGAGGCAAAGGTGACCTCCCCCCCTACCGTGGGGACGCCAATACAGTTGCCGTACCAGGCAATACCTGAGATTACCCCTTCCAGGATGTAACGGTTCCTTGGTTTGTCCAGGGTACCGAAACGGAGGGAGTCCAAGGAGGCGATGGGACGAGCTCCCATGGTGAAGATGTCCCTTAGGATGCCCCCCACCCCTGTAGCCGCTCCCTGGAAGGGTTCAATGTAGGATGGGTGATTGTGGCTTTCCATCTTGAAGGCTACGGCCCAAGTCTCATCTACGGCGATGACACCGGCGTTCTCTCCTGGCCCCTGAATAACCCACGGGGCTCGGGTGGGTAGCTTCTTCAGGTGGACCCGGGAGCTTTTGTAGGAGCAGTGCTCGCTCCACATTACGGATATGATGCCCAGTTCCGTCAGGTTGGGCTCCCGGCCCAGAATCTCCACAATCCGTTGGTACTCCTCCATGGTGAGGTTGTGGTCTTTGATCATTTGAGGTGTTATGGACCCTTGCATATTCTGGTCCTCCAGCCATAGATTATGTTAGCGCTAAGTTGACTTTCTTTGTAATTCCCTGGTAGCCGTTGTTCAAGAAAAAGGAGGTGGAAATTATGGGGGGCGATGGTTTTGTGAGGGACCTGGAGAGCTGGGTGACAAAGGTGAAGGAGAGGGGCACTTCAGCTCTGGAAACAACCCGCCTGAAGCTGAGGAAGGGCGGTTTGGAGAAGAAGATCTCCCGCCTCCACACCCGATTAGGGGAGAGAGTGGAATATCTTTTAGATCTGGATAGGGACCGGGTGGAAGAAGACGAAGTGGTTAAAGGTTTCCTTCAGGAGATCAAGAGTATAAGAGATGAAATCCGGGAGGTGGAGGCAAAGATAGAGGCCTTGAGGGAACAGGGGGGAGCAAAGGGGGCTCAAGGGGAAGAGTCCTCTTCTCAGGAAGAGGACCAAGGGGGAGGGAAGGGGAGCTGAATGGTTAGATCCATCCTCACTTTTCCCCATCCCTTGCTTTACAAGAAGAGTAGGGACGTGAAGGAGCTGGACGGTGCCTTGGTTCGGCTGGTGGAGGACATGTTGGAGACCATGTACCAGGCCCCCGGTATTGGCCTGGCCGCTCCCCAGATTGGGGAAAACATCCGGCTCATAGTCTTCGACCTCTCTGATCCAGAGTTTCCCCAAAGGAAACCCCACTGTCTCATCAATCCTGTAATCACCGCATACGAAGGGGAGACGGTGGAAGAGGAGGGCTGTCTCAGCGTACCTGGTGTTAGGGAGAGGGTGAAGCGCTATGCACGGGTGGAGGTAAAGGGGATCGATCTGGATGGTAGAGAAAGGGTTTGGGAGGCACAGGGTCTTCTGGCCCGCATGTTTCAGCATGAAATAGATCATTTGGAAGGCATCCTCTTTATAGACCGTTTGGGGCCCATTAAAAGGCGGCGTTTGAAGAGTATGCTGTTGAAGAAGGAGAGAGGGGAATGAGAATAGCCTTTTGTTCGTCGGAGATGGCCTCTTTGGCCAAGGTAGGTGGGCTGGCAGATGTGACCGAGTCTTTACCCAAGGCCCTGGCAGGTTTGGGTGAGGATGTGTGGGTTTTCCTGCCCCTCTACAAGCAGATCTGGGAGAAACGTGGTTCTGAGCTGGAAGATACGGGGGTGGCCCTATCTATCTGGATGGACGGTGAAGAGAGGAAGGCGGGCATATGGAAGACGGCGGTCCATGGGGTGCCGGTCTATCTCGTAGATTATCGGGAGTACTTCTACAGGGACCATCCCTATGGAACTCCAGAGGGGGATTATCCTGACAATCCCTATCGTTTCGCTTTTTTTTCAAGAGCTGTGCTGGATGCCGTTAAGGCGTTGAGTTTGAGGGTGGATGTAATTCACTGTAACGATTGGGAGACAGCTCTGGTCCCTGTTTATTTAGAACACCACTACAGGAGCGATCCAGACTTCGAGGGGGTGGGTACTGTCTTCACCATCCACAACCTGGCGTATCAAGGGGTCTTCCAGAAGGAGGTCCTCCCCAGCATCGGTCTGGACTGGTCTCTCTTTCACATGGAGGCCCTGGAGTATTATGGTAATGTCAACTACCTGAAGGGAGGTATCATCTTTTCCCAGGTGGTGAGTACCGTCAGTCCCACTTACGCCAGGGAGATCCAGACCGAGCGTTTCGGTTACGGTCTCGATGGGGTACTTCGTAAAAAATCTGATCGCCTTTTTGGGGTGATAAATGGTATAGACTACGAGGAATGGGACCCTGCCTCCGATCCCAAGATATACGTGAACTATGATAAGGAGCATCTGGAGGCCAAGTACGAAAATAAGGTCCGACTCAGGGAGGAGAAGGGGCTAGAGACCGTAGATGCTCCCCTGGCAGGCATGGTGGGACGTTTGGTGGAGCAGAAGGGAGTGGATCTCGTTCACGCTGTGGTGGGGGATATGGTGTCCATGGGAATACAGCTCATCATCCTAGGTTCAGGGGAGAAGCGTTACCACGACGTGCTCCTGGAGCTCCAGGACAGGTACAGAAGTATGGTCTCCATTAACATCGGGTACAGCGATGTTCTGGCTTCGAGGATATATGCTGGATGTGACCTTCTCCTCATGCCCAGCCGCTATGAACCCTGTGGTTTGGGCCAGATGATAGCCCTCCGTTATGGCACGATACCTGTGGTCAGGGCTACGGGGGGGCTGGCCGATACCATTCAGGAGTACGACCCAACTACAGGGGAGGGTAACGGTTTTGTGTTCAAGGCTTTCAAGCCCGGGGAGTTTTTGGCGGCTATCCAGAGGGCCCACAGGGTGTACGGGGATAGGGGTAGGTGGCGGACTTTGGTGAAGAGGGCCATGGAGTGTGACTTTTCCTGGGGGGCTTCGGCCAAGAGGTATCTAGAGCTCTATGGAATGGCCAAAGGGCTGGTTGCTCCGGGATAAGCTTTTTCACTTGAAAGATTGGCCTTTTCCCTTTATCTTCTTCTGCCGATTCGTTGAGAAAAGGAGGTAAGAGAGAATGAAGGAGGGAATTCATCCCGATTACCACGTAGTGGAAGTGGCTTGTGCCTGTGGCAACACCTTCAAGACCCGGTCTACGGCCAAAGGCGACACCCTTCATGTGGCCGTTTGTTCCCAGTGTCACCCTTTCTATACCGGAAGGCAAAAGGCCAGAGAGGTGACGGGCCGGGCCGAGAAGTTCAGGAAGAAGTACGGCCTGGACAAGTGATCAGTGTTCTATGGAGGTAGAACTTTTGGCTTACACCCCCCATCCGGAGGGGGTGGTCTATACTGCTGCCCGGTTATGTTACTCTTCCAAGGGGATCCGGGAAATCGTGAGAGAAGAGGGTGCCTCTCTCGGTAGGCTCGTCGAGCAGATAAAGGCCTCGGGACACCATTCCGTCCTGGAGCATGCCTCCTTCACCTTCGGCATAGAGGGCATATCCCGGGTCACTACCCATCAATTGGTGCGCCATCGCATTGCCTCTTATTCCCAGAAAAGTCAGCGCTACGTGGCAGAGGGGGATTTTGAGTACATTCTTCCCCCCACGGTGGAGGAGAAGGGTGAGGCCAGGAAGCTCTTTGCACAGGTGATGGATACCTGCCGGGAGGCTTATAGTCGTCTATTGGATATGGGTATCCCCAAAGAGGATGCCCGATATCTCCTCCCCTCGGGGTGTGAAACCAAGATCATTGTCACCATGAATGCCCGGGAACTTCTACACTTTTTCTCTTTGAGGTGTTGCAGGAGGGCCCAGTGGGAGATCCGAGCCATGGCCAAAGAGATGCTCAGGCTTTGCAAGAGGGTGGCCCCCGTCATCTTTCAAGATGCCGGTCCCCCCTGTATCAGGGGACCCTGCCCGGAGGGGAGTTTCAGCTGCGGTAAGATGGACGAGGTGAGGGAAGAGTTCGCATGGATCCAGTGATTCTTGAGAGGCTAAAGGAGATAGAGAAGAAGTTTGCAGAGCTAGAGAGGAGTCTGGCCGACCCCCGGCTCTTTTCCGATCCCGAGCGCTACCAGCGCCTGGCCAAGGAGCACAAATCTTTGGCCCCCCTGGTTTCCACTTTTAGGGAGTGGAAGGAGGTGGCAGGCCGGGAGGAGGAGGCCCAGGAGTTACTTAGGGAAGGGGACGAGGAACTGAGGGAGTTGGCCCGGGAGGAACTGAGGGAGCTAGAGGGGCGGGCGGAGGTGTTGGAGGAGCGACTGAAGCGCTTTCTGCTGCCCAGGGATCCCAACGATGAGAAGAATATCTTCCTGGAGATCCGGGCGGGAGCTGGGGGTGAGGAGGCAGCTCTCTTCGCCGCCGAGCTCTTCAGGATGTATCAGCGCTACGCTGAGCGCCAGGGGTGGAAGTTCACTCCCATGGATCTAAATGTGACAGGGCTGGGGGGGGTCAAGGAGGCCATCGTCCTTATAGAGGGTAAGAGGGCCTACTCTCGGCTGAAGTTTGAGAGCGGGGTCCATCGGGTCCAGCGGGTGCCTGAGACGGAGTCGGGGGGCAGGATCCATACCTCCACAGTCACCGTGGCTGTGCTGCCCGAGGCTGAAGATGTGGAGGTGGAGATCAATCCCGATGACCTCAGGATAGACGTTTATAGGGCCAGTGGTCCAGGAGGCCAGCACGTCAATGTCACCGACTCAGCGGTGCGAATCACCCATATTCCCACCGGTATTGTGGTGCAGTGTCAGGACGAGCGTTCCCAGCACAAGAACCGGGAGAAGGCCATGAGGATTCTTAGGGCCCGGTTGAAGGACATGATGGAGAGGGAGCGGGCGGAGAAGATTGCCCGGGATAGAAAGTCCCAAGTGGGCACAGGGGACCGTAGCGAGAGGATTCGCACTTACAATTTTCCTCAGAACAGGGTCACTGACCATAGAATAGGATTGACTCTCCATAAGTTAGAAGCCATATTGGACGGCGACCTGGATGAAATCATTGGGGCTTTGATCGCCCACAGCCAGGCGGAGGAGTTGAGAAGGCTGGGTATGGAGTGAAGGAGGGAAAGATGATCAAGTCTGACATCATAGCCAGGGTCATGGAGGAGCTGGGATACACCAGGGCCCAGGCGGATAGGGCTGTTAACACCGTCTTGGAGACGGTGATTGAAGCCCTGAGCCAGGGAGAGGACGTTATCATCCGTAAGTTTGGCTCTTTTGAGGTGTACCAGTCCAAGAGGCGCAAAGGGCGGAACCTGAAGACGGGAGAGGAGGTCCCCATACCTCCCCAGAAGGTGGTCAGGTTTAAGCCCAGCAAAAAGCTGAAGTTCGTGGAAGAATAGGGGGCCTTCGAAGGGTGGTGGAGCTTTTCGGGGTTCAAGAGTAGACTTCCCTCGAAAAGTCGGAAGACTTTTCGAGGTGGAAAAGGGTGAATAGGAAAGGGAAACTCCTTCTAATAGGGGGGATCCTCCTATTCTATTCAATTTCCCTCTTCAGGGTTTATATCGCAAAAAATCGGCTCTACTCTTATCGCCATGCCCATCCTGTTGGTTCTTGGGCAAACCTCAAAGGAACCGTAGTTTCCTTGCCCCTCAAAAGGGGAAAAAGCTATAAGGTGCTCCTCGCTACTCCCTTCTTAGCTGAGCTCCATGGACGGGGAGACGCCCCACGTCCAGGGGATCTGATTCTGGTGAGGGGCCGGGTGATGTCCATGAGGGGGTTTCGCAATCCCGATGGAATGGACAGGGAGGCCTGGTACACCCGGAGGGGAATTGTTTTTCCCCTTTACGTGAGGGATTGGGAGTTGCTGAAGGCCAGGGTTTTGCCCTTCTATCGTCAGATTCCTCTGGATTTTGCGGCTTGGGGTGTGGCTCGTTTGAAGGAGGACCTGGGGGAAGAGGCCGGGGCAGTGGTTTCCTCCTTGGTGCTGGGTTTTCGTCAGGGGATGGATTGGGGGACCAGAAGCCTCTTCACCTCCACAGGCCTTGGTCATCTCCTGGCCGTTTCCGGTTTTCATATGGGTGTGGTGTTCTTGTTCCTTTACACAATTGTTAGGTTGTTCTTAAAAACAGGGGCCCTTTTCTACCCTCCCTCCTCTATGGCGTGGCTCCCTTCCAGGCTGGCTCTGATACCGGCCCTCTTTTTGCTCTTCTTCTACCTCTTGGTCACGGGGATGCCTCCCTCGGCCCTCCGGGCCTTTGTTATGATCGCCTGCTGGGTGGTGGCCCGCTTCTTGAACCGAGACAGAAGTCTAGAGGGCGCCCTGGTTCTGGCCTTTTTCCTCATGACCCTGGTCAACCCCTTGGTGATTTTTAAGGTGGGTTTTCAGCTCACTTTTGCTGCCATGTTGGGGGTGTTGGTGGTTATCAGGTTGGTGGAGC
The DNA here is from genome assembly GCA_024274915.1 of Thermodesulfobacteriota bacterium. GTDB lineage: Bacteria > Thermosulfidibacterota > Thermosulfidibacteria > Thermosulfidibacterales > B14-G1 > B14-G1. The sequence continues at coordinate 43,795 of JAJSAC010000012.1, read as the reverse complement.
CTCTGGAAGGGTGGAGGGCAGGGTTGGGTGGGTACGTGGCCATGGCTTTTCTAGTGCCCCTTTTCACCCTACCCCTTATTCTCTATCACTTCCACCGCTTCTCTCCCTATTCACCCCTGGCCAATCTTCTCTTTGTTGTGCCCGCCGGACTTCTGGTGATATTGGGCCTTTTCCATCTATTGTTGACTCCTTTCCCTTTCCTACAGGGGTGGGTACTCTTCTTGGAGAAGGTTCTTATATCTTTATTTATAAAAGGGTTAACCCTCCTGTCCTCTCTGCCAGGGGTGTCCCAGTGGGTCACCCAGCGAGAGGCCCTCTTTTTTTCGGTTTTGGTGGTTCTGGGGCTGGGCACCTTCTTTCTGGTGAGGCGAGGCAAGAGATGGGCTTGGGCCTTGCCTTTTATGGTGTTCATGCTCTTCTTCGTTCCCCGTTCCCAAGGGATTCTTCTCCTAGATATGGGCAAAAGGGGGAGGGCTCTTCTATTCCAGGGAGAGGAGCAGGTTTTGGTGGATGCGGGAGTGGTAAGGGGGTTTGGTGCTTGGAGCTCCCTCAGAAACACCCTTCTCCGGAGGGACGTGAAGGAACTGGATGGCCTGGTGGTGTCCAGGGTGATTCCCTCTCGAGCATCTCTGATTCCCCGGGTCTTGGAGACCTTTCGGGTGCGTCGTCTATTCCTTCCCATGGAGGCGGAGAATAGGAGCCTAGAGGCCGCCATCCTTCAGGTAGCCCGGCGGAAGGGGCTGGAGGTGGTGAGGGTGGTGGGCCCCGTGGCTGTGGGGCGTATTTCTGTGCTTCCAGGGGGCAAGAAGCGCTTAGAGGTGGTGATAGGGTCTCTGGATTTGAGGGAGGACTCAAGGGGGTGGATCTTAAGGGATAGGCTTTTGGAGCCTTGGGTGAAGGGGGCCATTGAGATCCCGGAACCGGGCTGGGGGACCGGTGGATCTTGACATCCTCTATTTATTCCCCTCTATCCCCTTCAAAAAGACCTGTCTTTGTAGTAAGTAGCCTTCTCGTGCAGATTGGGAGAGGGGGATGGACATGAGAAGGGTGTTGAGCGGAATGAGGCCCACGGGGGTGCTCCATCTGGGCAACTACTTGGGGGCCCTGAAAAACTGGGTAGATCTCCAGGAAGAAGGATACGAATGTTTCTATTTTATAGCCGATTGGCATGCCCTCACCACGGAGTATGCCGATCCCTCGGAGGTGGCCTACTACTGTCGGGAGATGGCTATAGACTGGTTGGCGGCGGGTCTGGATCCGGAGCGGAGTGTCCTTTTTCTCCAGTCCTTGGTGTTGGAACACGCTGAGCTCAACATCCTCCTTTCCATGATCACTCCCGTATCCTGGCTGGAGCGCAATCCTACCTATAAGGAGATCCGCCAGGAGCTGAAGGATAAAGACCTGGCCACCTATGGTTTTCTTGGTTATCCTGTGCTCCAGGCTGCCGATATTCTCATCTACAAGGCCCACTACGTGCCTGTGGGGGTGGATCAGTTGCCCCATTTGGAACTCACCCGGGAGATAGCCAGGCGGTTCAACTATCTCTATGGGAATCTCTTCCCCGAGCCCAAGCCTAAACTCACCGAGTCACCCAAGGTGCCCGGGGTGGATGGCAGAAAGATGAGCAAGAGTTACGAGAATGCTATATATCTCTCTGATTCACCTCGGGTGATATGGGACAAGATCCGTCCCATGGTGACCGATACCCAGCGTAAGAGGCGCACGGATCCAGGCGATCCGGAAAAATGCCCCGTTTTCGATTTACACAGGGCCTTCACTCCAGAAAGCAAAAGGGAGGAGCTCGTCCAGGGATGTAAGACAGCGGCTTTCGGCTGCATAGACTGTAAGAAGGCCCTCTACGACCACCTTATGGAGGTTCTAGAGCCTATCCACCAGGGGAGGCAGAAGCTGGAGGCCAGGCCATCTCTGGTGGATGAGATCATTCTTGAGGGTTCCCGTAGGGCTCGGGAGGCGGCCCGGCATACTATGGAGGAAGTGAGGAGGGCCTTGAAGCTCTGGACTCTATCGGCGGAAGGGTGACCGAAACATCCGGTAAATGAACCGGGCTCGGATGCGGAGCTCCTTGTCGGGCCAGTCGGGGGGGAAGGGACCGAAAGGCGCTGCGGCTCTCAGGGCCCTCATTGCTTCTCTGTCTAGAAGGTAGAAGCCCGAGCTCTTGAGTAGTTTCACTTCCGTGAGTTCGCCGCTGCGCTCTATGACGAAGAGAATGTGTACTACTCCTTGGATACCACTCATTCTGGCCTCGAGGGGGTAGCGCCACACCAGGTAGAGTTTGTCACGGATGTGCTTGAAATAAGAGATGTACTTGGAGTTGGTGGTGTCCAAAGAGATCTCTTGAGACTCTCCTTTCCCCATCTGAGGGACGATTTTATGAGACTGTTCATTGATGAGGGAAGGATCGAACAGGGGAATTTTCCTCTTTGGTAAGGGCGGAATTATCCTGGTCTGGGGCCCCATCTGGGGAAGTACACTCACCACTTTTTTCCTTTTTTGTGTGCTTTTTTCCTTCTTTTTGGCCTGGGCCGGTTTCTCCTTTTGCCCTTCTTTGGCCTCCTTTTTCTGCCCTTTACCTTTAGATGGAAGAGGTTCTTTTTTTTCTCCTTTCTCAGCCAGCTTTGGCCTTCTCTTCTGGTTTTTGCCTTTTTCCCCCTTCTGGGCCTCCAGCTTTGGAGTGACTACGGGCTGCTGGCCCGGCACCAGTGTTATGCGGGGGCTGGGAGGGGTGATGGGGAGTCCCGGTTGGAAGTTTAGGGAGCTGGACTCCCCTGATATGGAGGACCTTTCCTGTTTGCCTTTGGGTCCTTTTCTCTTCATGGTGTACTGGGCGATGATGTGGGCCTTTTGGGGTTTTTCTTCCCTTTTAGGTTTGGGTATGTCTAAAATTTTGACGTAAACTAGCTTTTCCCTTTCTTTAACTTTAACCCTGGCCTTTTCTTCGGCCTTTTTGGCTATTTTCCTCTCCTCTTTCGGGGTGGTGAAGGGGGTGGGGGCCCTCTCCAGGGTCCAGGTGGCCAAGGCCAGGAAGGCCAGGTGGAGGAAGAGGGAGAGAAGGAGAAAGGGTATGAGGCTTTTTCTTGCGTGGGAGACTGTCCTTCCCCCTTCGTTGGGTAGTTTTGAGAAGAGGGTTTTTTTCATTCTACCACTTCCACGTCTCCTGCACCTATGGACAGTAGGGTGCCTCCCAAGGTTCTCACCAGTAGAGAGCCTTGGGGTGTGATGCCCACGGCCCAACCTTCTCGGCCGTCTTCCAGCTGCACCAGACGCCCTAGAGTGTAGTTGTACCGCCTCCAGTACGTCAGTAATTCCTCTTTGTGGCCCTTTTTAAGATCTTGATACCAGCTTTCCAGGGATTCCATGAACCAGGCCAGGATCTGGGCCCTCAAGAGTCCTTTTCCGCCTTCTATCATGAGGGAGGTGGCCCTGGTGGATATTTCGGGAGGGAAGCCTCCGGGAGGGGTGTTGACGTTGAGTCCCACCCCTACCACCAGAAACCGGGGTATAGCATCTTGGCTCTCCATCTCTACCAGTATGCCAGCCACCTTTTTCCCTCTAATATATATGTCGTTGGGCCACTTTATCAGGGCCTCTAGCCCCAGTCTCTCCCTGATGACATGGGTGAGAGCCACGGAGGCCAAGAAGGTGATTTGGGGTACTTCAAGGATGGAGATGGAAGGCCTGATGATAAGAGAAAAGTAGAGGTTTTCTCCTTTTGGGGAGAACCAGGAGCGTCCCTGGCGTCCTCTTCCCCGGGTTTGGCTCTCAGCCACCGTCAGGGTACCCTCCGGGGCTCCTTGACGGGCCAGTTCTCGGGCTACTCGGTTGGTGGAGTCCGTCTGCTCCAGGAAGTGGTAGTTTCTCCCCATTTCCCGGCTTTTGAGTAGAGTTAAAAAGAGGGGAGGGATGAGGAGATCTGGAATCTCCATCAGTGTGTATCCCTTCCTAGGGATAGATTTTATCGGTACACCTTGTCTTTTGAGGGCGTCTATCCGTTTGTGAAGGGCTACGCGGCTCACCCCCACCCTCTGGGCCATCTCTTCCCCTGAGACGATCTCTCCTAGGTGTTGGATGAGGATGGAGAGGATGAGAGTTTCTTTAGAGAGGGTGCTCATCTTCTGAGGCCTTACTCATGGCCTTCACTTTGAGCTGGAGGGATTTTTCTCCGTTCCACAGGTTGAGTTCTGGGGTGAAGGCCAGGTCTACGGGTCCCCTGGCCATGTCTTCAGCCAGTTGGCCTAGGCCAAAGGCGATGGCTTCGATACCGATCTTTCCTTTTACGGCCACGAACTTCAAGTGGTTGTTGTTCCCCACTTTCCTCACCCTCTGGGGCGATATTCCCCTCAGGAGGAAGAGGGGCTCGGGATGGCCCTCTCCGAAAGGTTCCAGGGCCTTTAGCCCTCGAAGAAGGGTGCCGTTGAGTTCTTCCATCTCTACCTCCCCTTCTATCTCCAGGGGTTGGGGAGGTAATGGATAAGGAATGAGCCGTTCTGTCTCCCGCCACAGGGCCTCTTTGAAGATGTGGAACCTTTCCTCCTCTAAGGTGAAGCCAGCAGCGGCCCGGTGGCCACCCAGCCCTTGGAGGTGGGTAGCGCAGCGGGTGAGGATGGTGTAAATGTCTACCTGACCGTAGCTTCTAGCAGAGCCTCTGCCGTATCCATCTTTGAAGAAGGCTACCAAAGCAGCGGGCCTTTGGAAGCGTTCCGCCAGACGGGAGGCCACGATGCCTATGACCCCGGGGTGCCATCCTTTTTTGCCTATCAGGATGAAAGGGCCAGGTTCCTCCCTGTCTAGGATTTCCAAGGCTTCCGTCAAAATCTCCTCTTCCCTTCTCTGTCGTCTCTGGTTTTCCCTTTGGAGCTCTTGGGCCAGATCCAGACATTCTCCCTCGTCCTGGGAGATGAGAAGGGCTAGAGCCTTTTCTGCTTCTCCCATGCGACCAGCGGCGTTTACCCGGGGGGCCAGTAGGAAGGAGATTTCCCAGGGGGTGACGGTCCTATCTCTACAACCAGCCACCTCCATGAGGGCCGCTAAACCAGGGCGAGGGGCCTTGTTTATCTTCTTGAGGCCAAAACGGACGTAGAAGCGGTTTTCCCCCATGAGGAGGGCCATGTCTCCCACGGTACCCAAGGCCACCAGATCTAGATATCGGTGCCATGCCTGGCTCTTCCCTTCTTCTCCCCTTTCTCTTAGGGCTAGAGCCTCCACTAGCTTCATGGCTACTCCTACTCCTGCCAGGTCCCTGAAGGGATAGCTTCCCAGTTTGGGGTGGAGGATGGCTGTGGCAGGGGGCAACAGGGGAGGGGGTTCGTGGTGGTCGGTGATGATGACATCCATACCCAATTTCCGGGCCAGCTCTACCTCCCGGTGGTTAGAGATGCCGCAGTCTACTGTAATAAGGAGCCGGGCTTTCTCTCCAGCTAGCTCTTCTATTAGAGGGGCCTTGAGGCCATAGCCCCACTTCACTCGGTGGGGGATATGGTGGGATACGTGGGCTCCCCGGGATTTTAGGTAGTCCAGGAGGAGGGCGGTGGCTGTTACACCGTCAGCGTCGTAGTCACCGTATACCACGGTTTTTTCGCCTTCATTTATTGCTATCTCCATCCGCTCGACGGCCGGTTTCATCCCTTCCATTGCCCATGGAGAAGCCACCACAGAAAGGGGAAGTTCTAAGAAATCTCTGGCTTCCTTGGCTTTCTGGAGCCCCCTGTTTACCAGCACCGATGCTATGGCCCTGGGAATCCCCAGTTCCCGGGCCAAGCGGACCACCGTGCCTTGGTGGGGCCGTTTTATGAGCCACTCCCTATCTCTCATCTCTACCCCTGAGGGGCCAGGTAGAGGTGAAGTGAACAGGTATAGTAAAAGACTTACTTCTCATCCTCCGCCTCTACCCTTGCCTCTGCCTGTTTCTCCTCTTCTCCCAGCATCTCTGCCACTTCGGGGGTGTAAGCTCCAGGGGAGGAGTATATAAACAGGGGCGGTTCTACCCGAACCTCCCCTTCTTTTCCCCCTTTCACCCCTTCTAGGAAGATGCTTTGGGCTTCGTGTCCCGGATAGGGATGGATGAGTCGTATCCTTTTGGGCTCCACGCTGTGGAGGCGGCATAGGTGGAGGAGGTCTACCGTCCGGGTTGCTGTGAAGATGATGCCCAGTTTGCCCTTGGGCACTAGGGCGTAGTGTACGGCTCTCAATAGGGCGTCCAGCCCCCCGTACATCTCGTGGCGGGCTACTGCCTTCTCCTCTAAGGGATTGAGCCTCCCCGTGCCCATTTTGCGGTAAGGTGGGTTGGTGATGACGTACTGATAGCTGGCCTCGGGCAACAGTCCTTCTATATGGGAGTAGGAGCCCTCTAGAATCTCCATACGATTTTCCAATCCGTTTAAGGCTATGTTTTTCCTGGCCCTCTCCGCCAATTGGGGTTGGATCTCTATGCCTGTCACTGCAATTCCTGGGTAGCGACGAGCCAGGATTAGGCCCAAGATGCCGCATCCCGTGCCCAGATCCAGCACTCGCCCCCTATGGGGGGGATGGGCCAGGGACGCCAGGAGCAACGAATCTATGGAGAACCGGTATCCTTTAGCTCCCTGGAGTACCTTGAGGTCCCATTTCTTTAGGGCGTCTAGGGTCTCGCTATGGCAGGATGACTTTACGGACAAGCTTTTCTCCATGGTCCAGTGTGGTTTCCACTTCTTGGAGGGATGATCCTTCACAGTAGAGACGCAGGAGGGGTTCGGTGCCCGAAGCCCTGAAAAGGAGCCACCCCCCACCCTGGAAAAGGAGTTTCACTCCGTCCAGGATCTTGATCCTTTCTACCCTCCTGGCCCCCACCTTTCCTGGAGGTGCTGAAGATACCCTATCCACCATCTCCCGGGCCTTTTCTTGGGGAATCTTCAGATCCCGCCTTCTATAGATGTGGGGACCGTATCTATCCTCCAACTCCTTCACCATAGAGGCCAGGCTTTTGCCCTCCCACGCCATCTTCTCCAGCACCAGGAGGGCGGAGTAGATGCCGTCCCTTTCAGGGATGTGGCCTTTCACCCCTATTCCTCCACTCTCTTCGCCCCCCACTAAGATGTCTTTTTCTAACATGAGGGGCAAGATGTACTTGAATCCGATGGCCGTTTCGTGAACGGTGATACCGAAATCCTCTCCCATTCTATCTATCATGGAGGTGGTGGAAAAGGTCTTTACCACATCCCCCCTCATTCTCCGGTTTCTGTAGAGGTGGTCCAGCACCAAGGCCAGGAGACGGTGGGATGAGACAAAACATCCTTCCTCATCCACCATGCCCAGCCGGTCTCCGTCGCCGTCATTGGCTACACCCACGGCCCGCCCCTTCATTGCCCTGATATAGGCCATGAGGGGACCCAGATTCCGTTCTATGGGCTCTGGGTCTCTGCCTCCGAAGAGAGGGTTGGGTTCCCCGGCCACCACCTCTACTGTCATTCCCTTGGGTGTTAGGATCCTGGAGAAGAGGTGGCCTACAGCTCCATGGATGGCATCTGAAACAAGCACATAGGGTGCTTTCCCAATGGCTTCCAGGTCCACGGCCTCTTCCAGCCAAGCCAGATAAGGAGAGACGAGGTCTTCTGTACCCACCTCTCCTTTGGGGTTTTGAGCCATGTGTGGGGCTTCTTTCACCAACCGTTCCACCTCCTTGGTCATCTGGGGAGGGGCGGAGCCCCCCTGGGGGGCTTTGATTTTGAAGCCATTAAATATGTATGGATTGTGGCTGGCAGTGATCATGATGCCTCCAGCAGCGCCCTTTCTTTTAACCGAGAAGGAGAGGATGGGTGTGGGTATGGGTCCCCGGGAGAGGGCTACATTGATTTCCATGTTCTTCAATACTTGCGCTGTGAGCCTGGCAGCCTCGGGCGAGAGAAATCTAGTGTCGTAGCCCACCACTACACCCTTCTCCAAGGCCTGCCAGCTTTGAATCATGTAGCTTCCCGTAGCCCAGGCCACTTTTGAGAGGTTGGTGAAGGTGAAGTCCTCTGCGATAATGCCCCGCCAGCCGTCGGTTCCGAATCGGATTTTCCCCGCCATGGCTACCATCCCTATCATAGGCTGGGGAATTCCATCAACGGGGTGTTCCTTCCTGCCCAAGCGGTTGACTTGGGAACCCTTTCCCTTATAGCCTTTTACCAAAGGGTGCATGGAGATCCGTCTTATGGAAGAGTTGGACTTCTCTCAGTTGCGGTGGGTGTGTCCCCTAGAAGATGTGGTTTCCCAAGAAGGGGATGAAGCCCCTTTTATTGGTCAAGATCGGGCTCAGAAGGCCCTCATCTTTGGCCTTTCCATGGGATATGATGGGTATAATGTCTATGTGGCTGGTCCTGAGGGGTTGGGCAAGACCACTTACGTGATGGAGCTTCTTCGGGGCCTTTGTAAGGAGAGGCCCGTGCCTCCTGACTGGTGTTATGTCCACAACTTTTCCAATTCCCAGAGCCCCATCGCCCTTAGCCTTCCTCCCGGTGCAGGGAAAGAGCTCCAACAAGAAATGGATAATCTTATAGAGACTCTCAAGAGGGAGTTGCCCAAGGCTTTCGAAAGCAAGGACTTTGAGGAGAAGCTCCACGAGGTGACGGAGAGGGGAAGGAAGGAGAAGGAAGAGCTTATGGCCGGGCTGGCTTCCTTGGCAGAAGAGAAGGGATTCTCTGTTAAGTTTTCTCCCGCCGGTGTTGTGGTGGTTCCCCTTATAGGGGGCAAGGTGGTGCCGGAAGAGGATATCCTAAAGAACGCCTATCTCAGGGAGCTGGTGGAGAGCAGGCGCAAGGAGTTTGAACCCCTCTTGAAGGAGTATCTGCGCAAGCTCCGCCAGGTGGACAAGGAGATCCAGGCCAAGGTGGTTCAGCTTCGGGAGGAGGTGGCCCGGTTCGTTGTGGACCACTATATGGACGATATGCTGGAAAAGTATCAGGATCTGCCCCGGGTAAGGGAGTATCTGGAGGCTGTTAAAGGGGATTTGGTGAAGGGGGCAGATCTCTTCCTCCAGTTTCCCGCCGCCCAGGACAACCCCCTCCTCCTTCTGCAACTGGAGAGGAGTCTGGCTAAGTACAAAGTGAATGTGGTGGTGGACAATGGTGGGCTCACATGTGCCCCGGTGGTTTATGAGACCCACCCCACCTACACCAATCTCTTTGGCAGAATAGGGGTTCGGGCTGAGCTGGGCGTATATGTGGCCGACTTCCAGCAGATCGTTCCTGGTTCCATTCATAGGGCTAATGGGGGGTATCTGGTCCTCAAGGTGCCTGAACTCTTTGCCAACCTCGGTGTATGGAGGGCCTTGAAGAGGGCATTGGTTCACCGGGAGATCTCCATCCAACCTCTCATGGACGAATTGGGGTTGCCTCACCCCGTCACTACACTGAGGCCCGAATCCATCCCCCTGGATGTGAAAGTTATCCTCATAGGGGAACGCCTCCACTATCACCTTCTCATGGCCTTGGACCCTGAGTTTGAGGAGCTCTTTAAAGTGAAGGCCGATTTCGATACCCAGGTGGACAATATCCCCCAGGTGAGAAGGGACTATCGCCGTCTCCTGGATAGGTTGGTGGAGCGGGACGCTCTCTTGCCCCTGGCTCCTTCTGGGGCAGCCTCTCTCTTGGAATATACCTGCCGTCTGGCCCAGGATCGGAAGAAGCTATCCCTCCAAATGTCCAAGGTGGTGGGCATGCTGAGGGAGGCCAATCACTGGGCCAAGGGCCTTGGAAAGGACCAGATAGAAGCCGAGGACGTGGAGAAAGCTCTGGAGGAGAAGGTCTACAGGGCCAATCTATTGGAGGAGCGTCTCCAGGAAGACATCCGGCGGAATATCATTGTAGTGGAAACCCAAGGTAGGGAGGTGGGCCAGTGTAACGGTCTCAGTGTGGTGGATTTGGTGGACTACTCCTTTGGCCGTCCCCATCGCATCACGGCCCGGGCCTTCGCCGGAGAGAAGGGAATAGTGAACATCGAGAGGGAGGCGGACCTGTCGGGGAAGATCTTCAACAAGGCTGTCCTCATCCTCTCTGGATACTTAGGCCATCAGTACGGCAGGGGTAGGCCCCTCTCCCTCTCTGCCACTCTGGCCTTTGAACAATCCTACTCCATGGTGGAGGGGGACAGCGCCTCGGCGGCTGAGCTTATGGCCCTCCTTTCGGCCATTGCCCAGGTGGCACTGGCCCAGAATCTGGCTGCCACAGGCTCTGTGGACCAAAGGGGGATGGTCCAGGCTGTGGGAGGGATAAACGAGAAGATCGAGGGTTTTTTCCACTGCTGTAGGGTGAAGGGGCTCACGGGGGATCAGGGGGTGGTCTTCCCCGCCGCCAACTTGGATCATCTCCAACTCTCTCCCTATGTGGTTAAGGCGGTGGAGGAGGGCATGTTCCATCTCTATCCCGTGTCCCACGTAAATGAGGTGATAGCCCTCCTCACAGGTATGGAACCTGGGGAGAGGGATGGGGAGGGGAAGTTCTACCCAGACACTTTTCATGCCCTGGTGGAGGCCAGATTGGAAGAATTTCGTAGGGTTGCTTTGGAGAAGAAGGGGGAAGGGGATGAAAAGGGAGGAAAGTGACCCCGTGGTGGCCATTGACGGTCCGGCGGGTTCAGGCAAGAGCACCACGGCCCGGGCTTTGGCCAAAAGCCTGGATTGGACCTATTTGGATACTGGGGCCATTTACAGGACCCTGGGGTGGCTGGCTGTCCGCGAAGGGGTGTCCTTGGATGATGAGAACTCTTTGGTTGCTCTATGCCCTCGCCTGGAGACCCTCTCTTTTAGGTGGGGTGAGGATGGCTCTCTGCGGGTTTTTCTTGGGGATGTGGACGTGACCCGGGCCATCAGAGGGGAGGAGGCAGGGCGCTGGGCCTCCGACGTCTCCCGCCATCCCGGAGTGAGACAGGCCCTGTTAGACCTGCAACGTTCCTTTACCCGAAAGGGCCCTTTGATAGCTGAAGGTCGGGACACGGGTACGGTGGTCTTTCCTAAGGCCCGGTGGAAGTTCTTTCTCACGGCCTCCTTGGAAGAGCGGGCCAGGAGGCGCCTTAGGGAAATGGGACTGGAAGAGACCCCCCAGAGCTTGGAAACGATAAAACGGGCCATCAGGGAGAGGGATCTCCAGGACTCTACCCGCACTGTTGCGCCCCTGATGAAGGCCCGGGACGCTATAGAAGTAGACACCACGGGACTTTCACCGGAGGAAGTGGTGGAGTTTATAAGACGGCTTATGAAGGAGGGGTGAACATGGTGAAGCGTCTTGCCGGAGGGATCTTGGTTCTCTATATACTTGTGGGTGTAGCCTATGGAGGGGTCTCGAGTTACAGGGATCTCATCAGGCTTCTGCCAGAGCTCCCCGGTTGGGTGGCCGAGAAAGCTGAAGGGGTAAATGTGGGGGGGCCCCAGGGCAAGATGATCACGGCTGCCAGGAACTATAATAAGAAGGGGAAACAGAGACTTACTGCCACCATCATTGTGGGAGGTTCGGCCATGATGGCTTGGGCACCCTTCCAAGGAGGCATGACAGTGGAGACCCCAGAGATTCTCATGAAAACCGCCTCTTACAAGGGCCTCAGGACAGGTATAAACTATAATAAGAAGGAGAAGGGCGGAGGCATCGTGGTTCAGCTCTCCCCCCAGAATCCTACTGCGGCCTTCGTGGTCGGTTTTGAGGCCATGGACTATAGTGAAGCCCTCAAGATTTTGGATCAATTTGACGTCAAGGGCATGGCCTCCGCTGTCAAGTAAGGGGTCTTTTTAAGTATAATCACTTGGTTCTTCAGGGCCTTCACCGTCAGGTTGAACAGATCCCTCAGCTGGCCATAGAGCCTGACGGGTATAAAAGCCCTGTTCAATATTAAGAGGCTGTGGAACTCAATTTTTCTATCCTGCCTTTTCCAAGAGATTTCCAGGGCCCCCACTCCGTTCTTGTAGCTGTAGTTCTCGGGCAATAGATAGGTGTGGTAGCCATTGGGAATTTTGAGGGTTACCCTGGACTCCTTGGACATCCTGTAACCCACCACGTAGGTGTAGTGCCGCTTCTTGGGGGCTACCAAACCGGCTAGTCTCTGGTAGCTGGGGACTGGGGGGTGGAGGATGAGGAGGTGGGCTGTGGGGGTGGCGTACAGTTGGTCTCTACCCGTGAGGGTGATGGAAACCTGGTTGTGGTTCAGATCCCTGTAGGGAGAGAGGCGGAAACCTTCCACGTCGAATCCAGGTGAGATGGAGGTGGCCAGCCCCTCCACATGGCGTTGGATGGCCTGGGGAGTAGAGCCTGTAAGGAGGTAGCGCTCCATGCTGGCGTAGAGCCCCTTGTAGTAAAACTCCATAGTCCCCGTCAGGTCCCCCCGGGGGGAGAGGGAGAACCTTCCATTGTAGCCTTCTACGTTTTTCTGGGGCGGGGAGATGGGAGTTCTGGCTAGGAGGGCCACTCCATCTTTCACCACCAGGACCCGTCTACCCTGGTCCCCGGCAGGCAGGTCCTCCAGAGGGGTCACCTCGGCGGTGGTATCCATGAAGAGGAGACGCCCGTCCACTTCGACGGCAGCGATCTCGTGGTTGAAAGCTGTGGGCCTGGGCATTTGGGGGTCCAGGTTGGCCACCTCCTGGGTAGGAATGAGGACGGGATAGGCCTTGGTCCCTGTGGCCCGGAGCATGGCTATAAGGAGGGTGGCGTGGTCCTTGCAGTCGCCGTAGCGGTTTTCCAGGACCTCTCCTGCCTTGTGGGGCTTGTAGCCGTTGATGCCAAACTCCATGCCCACATACCGGATGTTCTGGGCCACGAAGTTGTAGATCCGGCGGATGGCCTCTCTCTTGTTTCTGGCTCCTGTGACGATCTTGGCAACGGCTTCTCTCACCTTTTTGCCGGGTTTGAGGGCCTTTCGGGCCAGGTACTGGTACCACCTGGCCACCTGGTCCCACGATGAGAGGGACGTGATGGCCACCTTTTGGCCAGCTCGTCCGTAGGAGGCATGGAGGGTTCCTTCTCCAGGGCGGGCACATGGGTCACCTTCCATTTGTAAACCACGTGGCCCTTCTCCCGAGTGACTTGAGGCCTAACTTCCATGTGATAGGCCTTAATCTTCACCTTGCGCCCAATGGGTATCCGGGCAATCATGGAAGACTCCTCCACGGGGTATCTCTCCTGGAAGTAGTTGGCGGCCCAGAACTGGCCCTTCATGTAGGGCTTTACGGTTTTGAGGGTGAAGCCGTAGTATATGGTGGCCCCGGGGGTGACGCCGGGCATGGAGATGGTTTGGTATTTCAGGTCCGAGTAGATGGGTGCCTGGGCTTCGAAGGGGGGAGATACCATGTTGTATGCCTCTTTGGTGGGCTTCAGGACCTGGCCGTTGGGCAGTCTGGTGAAAGCGTAGAGGACCTTGAGCCTCTGGTGCTTAGTGGAGAAGGGCAATACCACTTCTCCTTGCTCCTTTACCCCTTTCATATTGAGGACCTTTACGGCCCTCTCCTCCTTCCAGATCTGACGACCGTCGTTAAAGAAGGTGACCTCTACCCTGTCGTAGAGGACTATCCCGCCCTCTTTACTGGCCCAGGCCAGGGGGGCCAGAATCAAGACCATGAATGCCACGGCAACGATCCTTCTCATCTGTCCTCGCTCCTATGGGGCTTTTCTTCACTATGGTCCCACGGGGTGGAGCAAGTCAAATGTGGGAACTGAAAAAACCGTAGCGAATTATCTCTAAAATCGGGCTTTCGGAACCTGGGGATTTCTAATAAACTTAAGATTGAAGACTCTTGAGAGGTTTCTTCCAGGGCTGTGGTGGAGAGGGCCTCTGAGGTGCCTGGAAATCCACAGGGCCCTTTCTTCCACTGGTTAGCCTGGCCATGGGGGGCTTTTCCCGAGTTCTCGACCCTGGAAGGGGGTACTACAAAAGTCCTGGAAGGAGAGGGTATTGTTTTTGGGCGGATAAGGGTGATTTCATGGGAGAGTTACCAAAACAAAAAACCAGGATTGTTTGCACCATAGGTCCCGCCTCGGACTCCATGGAGGTTCTCAAAGAGCTCTTGGAGGTGGGAATGAACGTGGCCAAGCTCAACTTCTCCCACGGAAATTTCGACTACCATGCCGCCGTCATCCAGAGGATTCGCCTGGCCTCCCATGAGACGGGTATACCCGTGGCCATCATGGCCGACCTTCCCGGTTCTAAACTGCGCATCGGCGAGTTTGAAAATGAACCTGTGGTGTTGAAAGAGGGCCAGAAGTTCACCCTCACTACCCGCCAGGTGAAGGGGACCCAGGGGGTGGTCTCCGTCACCATGGCCCAGCTTCCCGGGGTGGTGAGGAGGGGGGACGTCCTCTTTCTGAACGATGGTCTCATCCAGATGGTGATAGATGGAATTGTGGATCAGGACATCCTCTGCACCGTTCTGGCTGGGGGAGAACTCAGGTCTAAAAAGGGTCTCAACGTCCCTGGGTTGGACCTGGGCACCAGCGCCTTCACCGAGAGGGATAGGGAGTGCCTGGCCTTCGCCCTGGAACACGGGGTGGACGCCGTGAGCCAGTCCTTTGTGGGCAAGGTCCAGGACGTTGAGGACGTAAGGAGGGCTGCCCACCAAATGGGATTCGATCCCTTCGTCATAGCCAAGATAGAGCGCTCCTCTGTGGTGGACAGGATGGATGATATCGTCGAGGCCGCTGACGGAATCATGGTGGCCCGGGGGAAGCCCGTCATCACCGCCACCCAAATGCTGGAGTCCATGACCAGAAGTCCCAGGCCCACCAGGGCCGAGGCCACGGATGTGGCCAACGCTATCCTGGACGGCAGTGACGCCGTCATGCTCTCAGAGGAATCGGCCATGGGCAAGTACCCAGTGGAGGCCACCAGGATGCTGGCCAAGATTGCCCAAGCCACGGAACCCCACTTGGAAAGGAGGAGGTTCCAGGAGATGATCCTGGGAACCAGGGTCCACCCTGGCTCCCAGGTGGTAGACCTCAGGACTTCCCCCAAAGTTCCCTTCCTGGTAAAGGCATCATGTTCAGAATCCTGGATTTTTCTTTCCAACAAGTGAAAGGGCGGGGCATTCCTCCCTTGCCCATGGCTCATGGCTGATGGCTCATAGCTGATAGCAACTGTGAGCTATGAACCATGAACTACGAGCTATGAACTATGAGCTATCATCTCTGCGGTCGGAACGCCTCGCCCTGACCCATAAGACCAAAAATGGGGGAAGTCCTGGGTAGACCTCATTGCCTGGAGCCTCAACTCCATGGTAGAGAGCTTGGACGTGGCGGCGGTGGTTTGTCCAACGGAGGACGGATCCACGGTCCGAAACATCACCAGGTTCCGCCTGCCCTATTGGATCCTGGCCGTGAGCGGATCCAGGAAGACCTGTCAGGATCTCCTCTTCTCCTACGGGGTGTGGCCTATCTTCCTGGAAGAAAGAGACAAAGGCTGGGAGGAGACTGCTAGGAACCTGGTTAGAGGGCTCCACTTGGAAGGGGAGGCGTTCCTCCTCACTCAAGGTCCGTTCAAGGCCCGTCCCACGGCGGAGCACAGGCTGGAGATCATTGGGCTGGATGGTTGAGCCCTCAAAGGGAGAAAGAGGGATGATGAAGGAGTTTGAAGGCAACTCAGGAAAAGCCGGAGTTGGCGCCCGCAAGGAAGAGGTGAATGAGCTGAAGAGGGCCATTGTCTACAATCTCTTCTATCGCCAGGGTAAACCTGTAGAGACAGCCACTATGCATGACCTTTACATGGCTGTGGCCTACACCATTCGGGACAGAATGCAGCACCTCTTCATAAATTCCCTAGAGAACCTCATAGCCAAGGGGGTTCGTATTGTCTGCTACCTCTCCGCTGAGTTCCTTATGGGACCCCACCTGGAGAAGAAC
The DNA here is from genome assembly GCA_024274915.1 of Thermodesulfobacteriota bacterium. Lineage (GTDB taxonomy): Bacteria > Thermosulfidibacterota > Thermosulfidibacteria > Thermosulfidibacterales > B14-G1 > B14-G1. Next base: position 27,950 of record JAJSAC010000012.1, on the reverse strand, counting down.
CTGGTGAACCTGGGCATCTACCAGCAGGTGGTCCAGGCCTTGGAGGAGACTGGCCTCAACATCCGGGATATCGCTGACCAGGAACCCGAGCCTGGCCTGGGGAACGGGGGCCTTGGTCGTCTGGCTGCTTGTTACTTGGATTCCCTCTCCTCCCTTCAGGTGCCGGCTATAGGTTACGGCATCAGGTACGAGCATGGCATGTTCCACCAGATCATAGAGGACGGCTGGCAGAAGGAGTTGAGCGACCAATGGCTCCACTTTGGCAATCCCTGGGAGATCAAGAAACCCGAGGGCTGTTACGGTATAGGCTTCGGAGGGTATACCCGGGCCTACACAGATCAGGAAGGCCGCTTCAGAATGAGATGGGTCCCTGCCCGCATGGTGAATGCCGTGGCCTACGACACCCCCATCCCGGGCTACAGGGTGAACAACGTCAACGTCCTCCGCCTGTGGAGCGCCGAGGCAGTGGACACCTTCGACTTCGAGGAGTTCAACGTGGGGGACTACTACGGGGCTGTGGAAGAGAAGGTGAAGGCGGAGACAATAACCAAGGTCCTCTACCCCAACGACGAGCCTATGGGAGGCAAGCGCCTCAGACTGGAGCAGCAGTACTTCTTCGTTTCCGCCTCCCTCCAGGATATGATCCGCTTCCACTTATTGAAGTATAAGAGCCTGGTCAACTTTCACGAGGCCTTTGCCGTCCAGCTCAACGACACCCATCCCGCCCTGGCTGTGCCCGAGCTCATGCGCCTCCTTATGGACGAGCACGGCATGGGATGGGAGGAGGCATGGAAGGTGACCACCAAAGTCCTCTCCTACACCAATCACACCCTCCTGCCTGAGGCCATGGAGAGGTGGTCCCTGGACCTCTTCGGCGCCCTGTTGCCCAGACATTTGGAGATCACTTTCGAAATAAACCGCCGATTCCTAGAAGAGGTGAGGGTCCGGTTTCCCGGAGACACTCCCAAGCTCCGCCGCATGTCCATCATAGACGAGACGGGAGGCAGATTCGTGCGCATGGCCCATCTGGCCTGCGTGGGGAGCCACGCCATCAACGGAGTGGCTGAGCTTCATACCGGGCTATTGAAGAGCTCCACCCTCCGAGACTTCCAGGAGCTGTGGCCGGGGAAGATCCTCAATGTCACCAACGGTGTCACTCCCAGGCGCTGGATGATGGTGGCCAATCCCAGGCTGAGCTGTCTCATCAGCCAAGCCATTGGCCAGGGTTGGATCACAGACCTTTTTCAGCTCAGAGAACTGGAGAACATGGCCGACGATGCCGGCTTCCGGGAGGAATGGCAGAAGGTCCAGGAGGAGAACAAGGACGAGGTGGCCAGGAGGGCCATGGCCCACGAGGTCCTCATCGATCCCGCCTCCATGTTCGATGTTCAGGTGAAGCGCATCCACGAGTACAAGCGTCAGCACCTCAATGTTCTCCACATCATCACCCTCTACAACCGCCTCAAGGCCAATCCCGACATGGACATTACCCCCAGGACTTTTGTTTTTGGTGGCAAGGCGGCCCCAGGATACTCCATGGCCAAGCTCATCATCAAGCTCATCAACTCTGTGGCCCAGGTGGTTAACAACGACCCCCAAATGAGGCGCCGTCTCAAGGTGGTCTTCATACCCAACTACAACGTGAAGATGGGTCACCTGGTCTATCCCATGGCCGACCTTTCGGAGCAGATCTCCCTGGCGGGTAAGGAGGCGTCGGGCACGGGGAACATGAAATTCTCCATGAACGGTGCTCTTACCATCGGCACCCTGGACGGGGCCAACGTGGAGATCAGGGAGGCCGTGGGATCCGAAAACTTCTTTCTCTTCGGCCTCAACGTTGAGGAGGTCATGGCCCTCAAGGCCTCGGGTTATCACCCCATGGATTATTACCAGAACAACCACGAGCTCAGGGCGGCCCTGGACCTCGTCTCTTCGGGCCACTTTTCCCAGGGAGATGTCCAGCTCTTCAAGCCCTTGGTAGATTCCCTCCTTCATCGCGACCGCTACATGCTCCTGGCCGACTATCAGTCCTACGTGGATTGCCAGGATCATGTGGCTCAGGTTTTCATGGACAAGGACCGCTGGACCAGGATATCCATCCTCAACGTGGCCCGCATGGGCAAGTTCTCATCGGACCGATCCATCAATGAGTACTGCCAGCACATCTGGAAAGCCACCCCCGTGCCCATGGAACTAAAGTGGGAGCACATCCCCGAAGAAGGTATCGTTTTTAGAAAGGGTCGATAGGTTTTCAGGGGATATTTTGATCTGGGGCGAAATTCTAGAACCAGGATCCATCTACCTTGTCTGGTTTCTCTTTTTCTGCTCGAAAGTTTTAGCCCCAGTCACTTGACAATTCGATTGTCAAGTCATATTTAACCTCAGGCTTTAGGAGGCGGTCGTGGAATGGAGTAAGCCGGTCTATCCCATTGGCGTGGTGAGCGAGATGCTGGGGGTCCATCCCAGGACCCTGCGCATATACGAGGAGGAGGGGCTCATCTCTCCCCGGCGCATTGGTGGAAAGCGTTACTACTCTGAGAGTGACCTCCACCGCCTTCGCTGCATCCGGGCCCTCCTAGAGGAGGGAGTAAACATTGCCGGTATCAAGCGCCTCTTTTCCCTAGCCCCCTGCTGGAGGGTTCTAAAGTGTCCTGTGAAGAAGAGGGAGCTCTGCTCCTGGTACAAAATCCATGGGAGGTGGAAGATGAGAATAGCCTTTGCCACAGAAGACGACGGGGGCCTGGAGGCCCAGGTAGCTTCCCATTTTCGGAGGGCCCGTTTCTTCACCTTTGTAGATCTGGACCCCGATGGAGAGGTGGTGTCTGTGGAGGTTAAAGAAAACCCCTTTGCCCAAGTCCGTGGTCCCGGTCTAGTGCCCGGTTTCGTCAGGGACGAAGAGGCGGACCTGGTAGTGAGTGGGGGTATGGGCATGAGGGCGGCAGAGGTCTTCCGCCAGTGGGGTGTGGAACCTGTCACAGGGGCCAAGGGGAAGGTGTTGGAAGTGCTGAGGGCCCTCCTGTCTGGTGAGGAGTTTGAGGAGAGCCTGTGTCATCCCCATGAAAAGAGTTGCGGGAAAGAGGGACAGTGGCACAAAGAGTGAAGGTGAATGGGTGAAAGAGGGAAAAAAGAGAAGCCAAGTCCCGTCCACCCATTCACTCATAGAGAAGGAAAAAGGAGGGAGTGAACCATGAAGGTGTGTGTCACGGCTATGAGTGCTGGGCTCAATGCCCAGGTGGATCCCCGGTTTGGCCGGGCGGCCTATTTTGTTTTTGTTGACACCGATTCCATGGATGGTGAGTCCGTGGCCAATCCCAGCGTGGGTGCCGTGGGAGGGGCGGGTATCCAGTCTGCCCAATTGGTGGCCGAGAGGGGGGCCCAGGTGGTGATCACGGGCCATCTGGGCCCCAATGCCGCATCAGCCCTAGCGGCAGCGGGAATCCGGGTGGTGATGGGTGTCCAAGGCATGACAGTGAGGGAGGCGGTGGAGGCCTTCAAGGCTGGAAAATTCCAGCCCTCGCCAGCCCAGGCCACCGGGCCTGCCCATATGGGCGTGGGACCCGGCGGGGGTATGGGTCCTGGGGGCGGCGCCGGTATGGGTCGGGGTATGGGTAGAGGTATGGGGCGCATGGGTGGCTTTGGTGCCATGCCATCTTCCCCGGGGTTCTCCGACAAGGAGGAGGAGATGATCGCCTTGAGGGAGGAGATGGAATTCATCAAAGGACGACTGGAGTATATCACCCGGAGACTCCAAGAGCTGGAGAAGGAGGAGAAGGGGTCGTGAACCCCCTTGAGGTTTGGAGAACATGATTCTCACCGTGGCCAGTGGTAAGGGAGGGGCGGGCAAGACCAGCGTGGCGGTGAGCCTGGCCCTGGCGGCGGGCCAGGCCGTCTTTGTGGACTGCGATGTGGAGGAGCCCAACGGGGCCCTCCTCCTCCATCCCCACGTGGAGTGGGAGGAGGAGGCCACCCTGCCTCTGCCCGTGGTGGACGAGGGGCGGTGTGACTACTGCAAGGCCTGTTCCCAGGCCTGCCAGTTCCGTGCCATTATGGTGCTGCCTCATAAGGTGGTGGTCTTCGACCGGTTATGTCACGGGTGTGGCACCTGTACCTATGTGTGTCCCCAAAAGGCCATTTCTGAGACCACCAGGTCAATCGGCCTCGTCCAGGGAGGCAGGAGAGAGGAGGTGGGTTACCTGGCAGGGTGCCTAAACGTGGGGGAACCCATGGCTCCTCCTCTCATACGTCAGGTAAAGGCAAGGGTCCCCCAGGATGCCCCGTTAGTCATCTTGGATGCTCCCCCAGGGGTGGCTTGCCCATTCGTGGAGACGGTGAAAGGCTCAGATTTTTGTCTTGTGGTGGCCGAATCTACTCCCTTCGGTTTCCATGATTATCTCCTGGTGGAAGAGCTGTTGGAAGATCTGGATATACCCTTTGGTGTTGTGGAGAACAAGGCGGGGCTGGGGGACGATAGGTTGAGACGTCATCTGGCTGCGGAGGGGATTCCCCTCCTTCTTTCCCTGCCCTACAACAGTGACTGGGCCCGGGCCTATTCCTTGGGGGTACCCCTGGTGGAGGCTGAACCTTCTCTGTCCGAAGGGTTCCTGGAACTTCTGGCCACCTTGGAGACGGCCAAGGAGAGGGAGGAGTCATGAACAATGGATTTCGGGAGATCCTGGTGGTGAGTGGCAAGGGTGGTACCGGGAAAACCACCCTCACTTCTTCTTTTGCCCTCTTACCACCTGAAAAGGTGGTGGTGGACGCTGACGTGGACGCCCCTGATCTCCATATCATCCTCAGGCCCCAGGTGGTGGAGGCCCATAAGTTCGTAGGAGGGAAGGTGGCCAGAATAAACACCGACAAGTGCGATAGCTGTGGGGTGTGCCGGGAGCTGTGCCGATACGACGCCATATCCTCTGACTTCCAGGTGAGTCCCTTGGCCTGTGAGGGATGTGCCCTGTGTTACTTCGCCTGTCCCCACGACGCGGTGATTCTCAGGGACAGGGAGGCGGGGGTGTGGTTTCTCTCCAACAGTCGGGGAGGTCCCATGACCCATGCCCGCCTCTACCCCGGAGGGGAGAATTCGGGCAAGTTGGTTACGGTTATCAGGAACCGGGCTAAGGAGCTTGCCCAGGAGACAGGATATGGGCTTGTTCTTATAGATGGTCCTCCTGGCATAGGCTGTCCCGTCATCTCCTCCATGACAGGGGTGGCTCAAGTCTTGGTGGTTACGGAGCCCACCCCGGCAGGTCAGCATGATCTGGGTCGGGTGGTAGAGCTGGCCACCCATTTTCAGGCCCGGGTCCAGGTTTGCATAAATCAGTACGACATCAACCCCGAGCGTACCCAGGAGATAGAAGATTGGTGCCGGGGAAAGGGTGTTGATGTGGTGGGGAAAATTCCTTTTTCCCGGGAGATTCCCCGGATCCAGGTGCAGGGCAAAGCCCCTGTGGAGGGGGATGGTGAACTGGCAGCTTTCATAAGGGAAATTTGGGAGAAAATGCTGGAGGTGGAGTGATGGCTGAGTGTGGCGAGAGGAAGGTCTGTTCTACCTGTGAAGCAGCCTCGGTCTGCGATGCCGAGGACCAAAGACGGCATCAGGAAGAACTCCTGAAGGGCCGGCTTTCCAGGATAAAGCACCGCATCATGGTTATGAGCGGGAAGGGGGGAGTGGGCAAATCTACGGTGGCTGCTGACTTGGCCTGGGCCCTGGCCCAGAGGGGTTATAAGGTAGGTCTGCTGGATGCTGATATCCACGGTCCCAATATCCCCCTCATGCTGGGGGTAGAGGGCCGGCGGTTGGCTATGAGTCCTGAGGGCATAGAGCCATTGGAAGTTAGGCCGGGGCTCAGGGTGATCTCCATGAGCTTCCTCCTCCACGATTCGGACACTCCTGTCATTTGGAGGGGACCTCTCAAGATGGGGGCCTTGCGTCAGTTTTTGAGTGAGGTGAATTGGGGGGATCTGGATTTCCTTTTGGTGGATCTGCCCCCCGGCACAGGGGATGAGCCCCTCTCCATTGCCCAGCTCATCAGGGAGATGGACGGATCCATTATCGTTACCACCCCTCAGGACGTGGCTCTGCTAGATTCCAGGAAGAGCGTGAATTTCAGTAAGAAGCTGAACGTGCCCGTTTTAGGCGTCGTGGAGAACATGAGCGGCCTGGTGTGCCCCCACTGCGGTGAGGTTATTGAGCTGTTCAAAATGGGGGGTGGCGAGAGGGCAGCCCGGGAACTGGGGGTCCCCTTTTTGGGCAGGATTCCCTTGGATCCCCGGGTAGTGGAATTGGGGGACGAAGGAAAGCCCCTGGTGGAAGCGGCCCCTGATTCCCTGGCAGCCAGGGCCTTTCAGTCCATCGTGGAAGGGATCCTGGAAAAGGTGGGAGAAAAGGTGGAGGCCGGAGGCTAAGGAGCAGGAAATGAAGTGTGCCTACTGCAAAGACAAGGTCTGCTACCAGGGCAAAGACTGCTTTGGGACCAGGGAGAAGGACCTGGAGGCTTACAAATCCCGGCCCCGGGACACCCATATGTCCCGGGTGGCTACGTCCATCGAGAGCGACGGCTACATGAAGTGGTGCCGGGTGGAAGAGGTGGTGGTGTTTGCACGACGCATGGGCTACCGCCATTTGGGTATAGCTTTCTGTGTGGGTATGGGCGGCGAGGCCGAGACCCTCCAGAGGATTCTGGAGAAGGAGGGGTTTCGAGTAACCTCTGTGTGCTGCAAGATGGGAGGCATTGGGAAGTCGGAGCTGGACTTCAGGCCCATCAAGCCTGGGCGCTATGAGGCCATCTGCAATTCCATGGGCCAGGCCCGTGTTCTCAACGAGGCGGGAACCCAGCTCAATCTCGTAGTGGGTCTGTGCGTGGGCCATGACATCCTCTTCACCGTGTATTCCCAGGCTCCCGTGACTACGGTGGTGGTGAAGGACAGGGTTCTGGCCCATAACCCTGTAGGTGCCCTCTACTCGGGCTACTATCACAGGAATAGGTTTGGGATGTGAGGAGAGAAAGGCAAGATGCCAATGGGTAAAAGGAGAAAAGGGTTTACGTGTTTTTTTGTTCATTCACCCTTGGGTTTGAGGCGCTATTAGTATTAGGAGGAGATGGCATGTATCAGGTGGATCAGGAGAAATGCATCGGTTGTGCCAAGTGTGTGGAAGTTTGTGGTTTTGGAGCCATTAGACTTCAAGGAAAAGGTAAAGAAAAGAAGGCATTCATTGACCCTGGTGTGTGTCGGGGCTGCGGTACATGTGTTCAGGTGTGTCCCGTGGAGGCCATTTCCCTGGTCTCTTTCGGAGATGCTGTGCCCTGGGTTTGGAGAGCAGGCCCTCCCCAGAGGTGGTCGAGTTTTTGGGGCCATGAGGGCATGGGAGCTCTGAGCAACGTTCCCTCCCCCTGGCCGAAGCGGGGAGGAGTCGTGGGGAGTCCAGGTGGCGGAAGGGGCATAGGCCGTGGTAGGGACCGAGGCGTGGGCCGGAAAAGGGGCCCTGGCGGTGGCATGGGTCGAGGCCGGGGACGCAGAAGGGGCTGGTGAGGCCTGGGTTGGGTCTTGAACCCAGAGAGAAAGGGGTTCTCTTTGGGTTTACCAAACTGCAAAGGTTGGAGCTAGTTCTTGTTCCTTCCATTCTCGGGCCGATATAATCCATCTAGAGGGGGAACAATGAGCCGTAGAACCGATTCCCATAAGGCTGTCTGGGCTGCTCTGCTGGCCAACACTGCCATTGCTGTGAGCAAGTTTATTGTGGCTGCGGTGAGCGGCAGTTCCGCCATGTTGGCAGAGGCTTTCCACTCCCTGGCGGATACGGGTAACGAGGTCCTTCTCATGGTGGGACTCCGCCGGAGCCAGCGTCTCCCCGACGAAAAACACCCCTTCGGCTACGGAAAAGAGGAGTACTTCTGGTCCTTCATGGTGGCCGTCATGATCTTCGTTGTGGGGGCTGTGGTCTCCTTTTATGAGGGGGTCAAAAAGCTTCTTCACCCCCATCCCCTGGAGGGCATCCTTTGGATTTACCTGGTGTTGGGGGTGGCCTTTGTCATGGAGGCTGCCTCTCTCACGGTAGCCTTTCGGGAATTCAAAAAGGGAGTGGGAGAGGAGGGGCTCTGGGAAGCCATCAAAACCACGGGGAACGTGAGCCTGGTGGTGGTCCTATTCGAGGACAGCGCTGCCCTTTTGGGCTTGGTTATAGCTTTTGTGGGGGTTTTTTTAGCCCATGCCACAGAAAACTACGTCTTTGATGGCGTTGCCTCCCTGGCCATAGGTTTTCTCTTGGCGGGGGTGGCTTTCTTCTTGGCCGCTAAGACTCGGGATCTGCTCATTGGGGAGGCGGCCCGGAAGGAGAAGGTGGCCCGGGTAAGGGAAGTTCTCCGAAGTTGTGGCCACATAGAGGGAGTGGGAGATATTCTCACCATGCAGCTGGGACCCGACAGCCTCCTGGTGACGGTGAACCTGGATTTCGATGATGACCTGTCGGCGAGAGAACTGGAGGCCTTGATAGATCGCTTGGAGAGAAGCATTAGAGAGGTCGTTCCAGAGGCTCGCCAGATCTTCATCGAAGCCGATACAATATCGGCGAAGAAGGGAAAAAACAGCCCAAGGTGACTTGATCGGCGCCAAGGCGATTGGAAGGCTATAAACTATAAAATATTGGCGGTCCCAAGGGGATTTGAACCCCTGCCGCCGACGTGAGAGGCCGGTGTCCTAACCGGGCTAGACGATGGGACCGCCTGGCTGGGAAGGGAGGACTCGAACCTCCACTAGCGGATCCAGAGTCCGCCGTCCTGCCGATTAGACGACTTCCCAATGCGGGGTCAAATATAACTTCCCCCCTACCTTTCGTCAAGGACCCTTGACAATTGGGGTGCTTGTTTGTATCCCAGCCTTCATAATCTTTGGGTGGGGGCCATGGCAGGAAAGATCGTTATAAATGAGGGTTTGTGTAAAGGGTGCATCCTTTGCGTAGAGTTTTGCCCTAGGGGCCTTATAAAGCCTACGAAGGAGTTGAATGCTAAGGGGTATTACGTGGTGGTATTTGAATCAGATGACGGTGAGTGCACGGCTTGTACTTTGTGCGCTGTCATCTGTCCCGAGGTAGCTATAGAGGTGTATCGTGAGTGAAGAACTGGAGTTGATGAGGGGCACATATGCCATTGGTGAGGCGGCCATAAGGGCTGGTTGTAGGTACTACTTCGGCTATCCCATCACCCCCCAAAACGAGCTTCCCGAGTATATGTCCAGGCGGCTGCCCGAAGTGGGAGGCACTTTCCTCCAGTCGGAGAGCGAGCTGGCAGCTATTAATATGGTGCTGGGGGCTAGCATGGCTGGAGCGAGGGTGATGACTTCCAGCTCCAGCCCGGGCATTAGCCTCATGCAGGAAGGGCTCTCTTTTATGGCGGGGCAGGAACTTTCGGCTGTGGTGGTGAACATGATGAGGGGAGGCCCGGGATTGGGCAATATTGCCCCCTCTCAGTCTGACTATTTCCAAGCCACCAGGGGGGGTGGCCACGGTGATTATCGTCAAATAGTTTTGGCCCCCTCTTCTGTTCAGGAAGCGGTGGATCTCACCTATAGGGCCTTTGACTTGGCCGACAAGTATAGGATGGTGGTGTTGATCTTGGGGGATGGGATGGTTGCCCAGATGATGGAACCTGTCCGTTTTCCGCCCATGAGGCCTTTAGAAGATCTGCCTTCCAAGAACTGGACTCTCACTGGGGCTAAAGGGCGGCCCAGCCGCATTCTTCGGTCCCTTATCTTAGACGTGAATGATATGGAAGAGCACAACTGGAAACTGGTCAGGAAGTATCAGCAGGTGGAAAGGGAATGCCCTCTTTGGGAAGAGTTTATGCTGGAGGATGCAGAAATGGTGGTGGTGGCCTTCGGTACCGCTGCCCGGATTGCCAAGGGGGCTGTTAAGAGGGCCCGTAAGGAGGGAGTGAAGGTGGGGCTTTTCAGACCCATCACTCTATGGCCCTTTCCATTTCAGGCATTGAGGGGTCTTTATCAGAGGGGCGTAGATACCTTTGTTGTCTTCGAGCTCAATGCGGGTCAGATGATCGAAGACGTGAAGATAGCCCTGGGGAATGGTCCCCAGCTTCTCTCTTATGCCAGACCCGGGGGGGTGGTGCCCAATCCCCAGGAACTGGCTAGGGTCTTTTCCAGGTTGGTCCTGTCCCGGAGGACGTCATGAAGAAGGTATTTTCTCGCACCAAGGCACTAAAGCCGGTTCCATTCCATTACTGCCCCGGATGTGGTCATAGCATTCTCCATCGGTTGGTGGCGGAGGTGATAGAAGAGATGGACCTTATAGATAGGGCCATAGGGGTGCCTCCCGCAGGTTGTGCTGTACTGGCTTACAACTACTTCGACGTGGATATGGGAGAGGCTCCCCATGGAAGGGGAGCGGCGGTGGCTACGGGTATCAAGAGGGTGCTCCCCGACAGGTTGGTCTTCACTTACCAGGGGGACGGTGACATCGCCGCCATTGGCACGGCGGAGACCATCCATGCTGCCAACAGGGGGGAGAAAATCACCGCCATCTTTGTCAACAATGCTGTTTATGGCATGACAGGGGGGCAAATGGCCCCCACGTCCATCTTGGGACAGGTGACCACTACCACTCCCCGGGGCAGGGACTCCTCTCGGGAGGGATTTCCTATAAACTTTACCGAGGTGTTGGCCCGGATTAAAGGTACGGCCTATGCTGCCAGAACATCTCTCCATGATCCGGCCCATGTTCTCAAAACCAAGAGGATCCTTCGTAAAGCCTTTGAGGCCCAGATGGGGGGGTTGGGGTTCTCCGTTGTGGAGGTCCTTTCTCCGTGCCCCACCAATTGGAAGATGTCACCTCCTAGGGCTTTTGAGTGGGTCAAGGAAGAGATGGTAAAACACTATCCCCTGGGGGTGTTCAAGGAGATAGAAGGGGGGAGCCTTGCTGATTAAAACGGTTTTTGCGGGTTTTGGGGGACAGGGGGTCCTCCTCATGGGATATGTGTTGGCTTACTCGGCTATGCTGGAGGGGAAGCATGTGACCTATCTGCCCAGCTATGGGGCTGAGATGAGGGGTGGGACGGCCAACTGCGTGGTTTCTGTCTCCAATGAGGAGATCGCTTCTCCCGTGGCCTCTTCCCCTGATGTGGCAGTCATCATGAACAATCCTTCTTTGGAGAGGTTCCAGAACCAGATTCAGTCTGGGGGCATGATTTACGTCAACAGTGATCTCATTAACTTTCGCCCTCTGAGGGGAGATGTCATTTTGTATGAAGTCCCCGCTAATACGTTGGCTCTGGAGGTTGGTAACGATAGGGCTGCCAACATGGTGATGTTAGGAGCTTTTTTGAAGAGGACTCCCCTGGTGAAACTGGAAACGGCCCAGGAAGTGGTAGGAAAAGTTTTTGTAGATAAACCTGGGGTTATAGAATTAAACCGGGAGGCCCTATTAGCGGGATATCAGAGTATAGGAGGAGAGTAGAGATGGTTAAGCAAATATATTTCAAGCTTGCCAATGTACCCGGGATGCTTTCCAAAATTAGCTCGTTAATGGGTGAAGAGAAAGTGAATATCATTGCTTTCAGCGTTTCTGAGATAGACGAAAAGGAGACGGCCATAAGAATCGTGGTGGACAATCCCGAGAAAGCGGCCAATGTCTTGAGAAGTCACGGCTATGAAATAGAAATAATTCCCGTGATAGCCGCTGAAGCTCCCCATCATCCTGGTGGCCTCAATGCCATCCTAAGGCCTTTAAAAGAGGCCCACATAAATGTGGCCAATATGTATCCTTGCTTAGGTACAGGGGATAGAACCATCCTCATCGTCGAGGTTGATGATCCTGAGAGGGCCGAGAGGGTGTTGCAAGGTAATTGGGTGGATGTTTGGGGAGAAGAGTTGTATTCCTTTTAATTATCTTATAGGATTTATAGCATCTTTCAGTATCCTCTAATGAGGAACATCCTCTTAATTCTGGTTCTGAAGGGGTTCTAGGGTGTGAGTTTTAGTTGTGGATCGCTATTTATGTGATGATCTGAAGGTTCTTTCTTGAAGATTTTCTTTTGAGATTTTTTTCTACACCCTTGACTTATTGGAAGTGGTCTTATATTAAAAGTTTGAAAAATAGTTTTAGGGGGTTGGGATATGGCGAATAGAAGAGGAGGTGCAAGGTTTGAGGAGGTTTGCATAAAACTGGAGAAGAAGCACTACAGGGTGATAAATGCAGTCTGTGGTGGGGACCAGAGAAAGATTGGAAGAGTTATCAGGTCTCTGGTGGCTGAGGCCTTAAAAGACAAGCAAGTAAGTGATCTCCTTCAGCTTGCAGGTACCACTCCCAGGAGGAAGAAACAGGAGCCTGAACCTGAAGTTGAATGAGCTGTAAAAGAGTTTGTTGATAGAGGAGAAGGCGGCAAGGAGGGCCTTCTCCTTTTTTCGTTGCAATGAAGGAAATGTGTGTGCTATTTCTCCCTCCATCCTTTCAAAAGACAGGGAGGTGTAATGGCAGAGGTCTTGTCTTTCAAAGGTTTGCTCTACAACACTTCGAAGGTAAAGATAGAAGATGTGGTGGCTCCTCCTTATGACATCATATCTCCCGAGGAACAAGAAAAGCTTTATCAGAGAAGTCCCTATAACGTGGTGAGGTTGATTCTAGGAAAAGAGACACCTCAAGACACTCCTTCTAACAGCAGATACACTCGGGCTCGGGCTTTGCTGGAGCAGTGGATTGAAGAGAAAGTCCTCGTTCTGGACACCCAGGATCGTTTTTATCTTTATAGGCAAAGGTTCTCTGCTCTGGGTCGTAAGTGGATAAGGACAGCTCTCTTTGCCAGGGTGAGGTTGATGGATTTTTCCGAAGGTGTGATCCTTCCCCACGAAAGGACTCTCTCCGCACCCAAAGAGGATAGGCTAAAGCTCCTTCGGGAGTGTAGAGTCAATTTTAGCCCCATTTTCGGGCTTTTTCCCGATGAAGATGGAAAGGTCTTCGCTTTCTTGAAGGATGCTGCCGGTGGGATGTCCCCTTTCTGTCGCTTTGAAGACGAGGCAGGAGTGGTACACGAGTTTTGGTTGTTGAGCAGGTCCCTGGTGGAGAGTATAGGAGGGGCCTTCGGGACCAAGCCCATCCTTATTGCCGATGGCCATCATCGCTATGAAACGGCCCTTCAGTATAAAAAGGAGAGGGCTGAAGCCAACCCCTGTCACCGGGGAAACGAACCTTACAACTTTGTTATGATGGCCCTGGTGAGCATGAAGGATCCTGGGCTTTTGGTTTTGCCCACCCACAGGGTGGTTAAGGGGGACCTGCCTTATCCGGCGGAGGAGTTGGAGAGACGGCTGGCCAGGTATTTTGAGAGGGTGACTTTTTACGAGGATCTGGATGCCCTACTTTCTGCCTTAGATAAAGCCTCCTCCCACTCCTTTGGCCTCCACCTTTCGGGTGGTCCCTTTCTCTTGATCACCTTGAGAAAAGAAGTGGATCTGGACAGGGAGCTTTCCCATCTGCCTCCCCCCATGAGGGAACTGGATGTCGTTCTTCTCCATGAGCTGTTGTTGGAAAAGGTTTTAGGCGTCTCTCCCCGGGAGGTGAGGGACGAGGGTAGACTGGGTTACTACAAAGATGCCCGACGGGCCCTGGAAGACGTGGAGAGGGGATTGGGATCTTTGGCGGCTTTCCTCAAGGCACCTTCTGTGGATGAAGTCTGGAGGGTGGCTAGGGCCGGTGAAACCATGCCTCAAAAGAGCACCTACTTCTATCCTAAGCTTATCACCGGCTTGGTGATGAATCCCCTTTTCGATTGAGCGCTATGGACTTTTTTGTGGGTATCACGGGGGCTAGTGGGGTTAAACTTGGGGTGCGTTTGGTGGGAGAGTTGGCCTCCCGGGGTACTGTCCATCTCTCCCTCACTCCCCAGGCCCGGTCTATTGCCTCTGGGGAGGGAGTGGATTTGGATTTTCCCCGTGGTGTGAGGGTTTGGTCCATGGAGGCCCTAGATGCCCCGGTGAGTTCGGGTTCTTTCCGTCTTGCTGGGACGGTCATTATTCCCTGTTCTCTGGGAACCCTAGGCAGGATTGCGGCGGGGATCTCTTCCAACCTCATTGAGAGGGCCGCCGATGTGGCTTTAAAGGAGAGGTGGCCCCTGGTTTTGGTGCCGAGGGAGACGCCTTTGAACCTCATCCATCTGGAGAATATGGCTGCTTTGGCCAGAGCCGGGGCCGTAATTTTACCTCCTGTTCTCACTTACTACCATGGTCCCCGTTGCATTGATGACATGGAAGCCTTTATTCTTGGAAAGGTTCTGGACCATTTGGGACTGGATCACACCCTTTTCAGGAGGTGGGGAGAATGAAACTTGAGGGTGAAAGGGTCACCTTGGGGGTGACGGGGGGCATAGCGGCTTACAAGGCAGCTGAGCTGGTGAGACTTGGGATCAAGGCTGGACTCAAAGTACGGGTTATCATGACCCCCAACGCCACCCGTTTTGTTACTCCCCTCACCTTCCAAACCCTTTCCCAGGCCCAGGTTAGGGTGGATACTTTTGAGGCTGTGGTCCCCGACAGGGTGGAACACGTGGCCCTGGCCCAGGAGACTGACCTTTTGGTCATAGCGCCTGCCACAGCCAACATCTTGGCCAAGATGGCCCGGGGGATAGCCGACGATCTTCTCTCCACCTTTTATCTAGCCTACGATGGCACCACCCTGGTGGCTCCTGCTATGAACACCCAGATGTATCTCCATCCCGCCACCCAGGAGAATCTGGAGATTCTGAGGAAGAGAGGAGTGGTGGTCTTGGAACCTCCTGAGGGGGAGTTGGCCTGTGGAGATTACGGTCCTGGTAGATTTCCTGAGCCCCTTCACATCTTGGAGAGGATTTTGGATCTCCTTTATCAAAAGGACCTTTATGGTAAAACCTTCTTAGTGACGGCGGGGCCTACCAGGGAGTATCTGGACGCTGTACGTTTCATAAGTAATCCTTCGTCGGGGAAGATGGGCTTTGCCATAGCTCAGGAGGCAAGAAGGAGGGGCGCCAGAGTTTATCTGGTGTCGGGTCCCACCCATTTGGAGCCTCCCTGGGGAGTAGAATACATACCTGTTACCTCTGCCGTGGAGATGTATCAGAGAGTTATGGACCTTTATTCAAGCGTTGACGTGGTGATAAAGGCAGCTGCAGTGGCTGATTTTCGACCTAAGCCTTTGACCGAAGAGGGGGCTAAGTTCAAGAAAGAGGGTAAGGAGCAGTTCTTCCTCGAGCTGGAGGCCAATCCCGATATTCTGGCTACCCTGGGGGAAAATAAGGGACACCAGATCCTAGTCGGTTTTGCTGCCGAGAGCCAGGATCTTCTGGAGAACGCTTCCGCCAAGCTGGCCAGGAAGAACCTGGATATGATCGTGGCCAATGAGGTGACCGTGGGTTTTGCTACGGATACCAACCGGGTGGTGATAGTGAAAAGAGACGGTACCTTTCGTCACCTGCCCCTCATGTCCAAGGAAGCAATAGCGGAAGCCATTCTAGACGAGGTCGCCGGCTTGTTCCAGGGGGCCAGATCCCGCTGAACTGAAGCAAGGAGAATCAATGGTGGTGGGAATGACTTTCTCTTTGTCAATCTTCCGGTTCGAACTCCACCCATACCCCGTGGCGGTTGAGTTTCTCGAGCTCTAGGTTAACGGAGTCCACCAGGGCATTGTATAGATCAATATATTTGGCCAGTACTTTCAGGTGGGCATTGTTGATATGTACAAGCCCATCGTCTCCACAGTTGGGGCATACAAATAAGGGCTCTACAGAGCCTTTGGACCAATCAGTCAGTTTCTCTGTAGTCACTTCTTCTTTGTGTTTTTCTCCACAGATGTTGCAAGTGAGGATCACGCCGCTGATTTTGTGCATCACCTTCCCTCCCTTGAAAGCGCTTCTAATCTTAGCATAGGGCCTTTTTAGGCTCTTGTAAAGGGGCTAGTTGTTCTCTGTGTCCAGGACACACTGACAGCGCAATTTTTCTATGACGGAGTAGGGGTCCTTCCTTTTTGAAAACATATCTTCCAAGAGCTTATCGTAGGTCCCGTTCTCCTTCAGTTTGCTCATAACCATGTGGAAGAGCTTGTCCCTGAGGAGATTCTCGAAGGCATGGGCTACCCGGTCTTTCCTATAGCTTTCGAAGCGTCCCGAGGTCTCCAGGAATTTCCTGTGTTTCTCCAAGGCTTCCATGGTATCCTTGATCCCTTCTCCCTTTGTGGCACTCACTTTTAGGATGGGAGGCTTCCATCCATCTTCTCGAGGAGCGCTCATGTCCAGCATCATTTCCAACTCTCTCACCGTTTTGTCCGCCTCGGGCTTGTCCCCTTTGTTTACAACAAAGAGATCAGCGATTTCCAGGATGCCCGCCTTTATGGCTTGGATGTCATCTCCTAGTCCTGGAACGGTGACCACCATGGTCGTGTCTGCCGTTTTGACAATGTCTACTTCGTCCTGACCTACTCCCACTGTCTCCACGATGATAACATCCTTGCCCATGGCGTCCATGACCTGGATGATGTCGTCAGTGGCCTTGGAGAGGCCCCCTAGGTGTCCCCTGGTGGCCAGGCTTTTGATGAAGACCTCGGGATCGGTGCTGTGACGCTGCATCCTGATTCTGTCACCGAGGATGGCGCCCCCGGAGAAAGGGCTAGTAGGGTCTACTGCCACTACACCCACCTTTTTGCCTTGCTTTCGGAACTCTTCCACCAGGCGATCTACCAGGGAGCTCTTGCCAGCCCCAGGGGGACCGGTGATACCAATGATATAGGCCTTGCCCGTGTAAGGATAGAGTTTTTTAAGGGCCTCTCGGGCCTCTGGAACATCATCTTCTATCAGCCTCATGATTCTGGCGGCTGCCCTGGGGTTTCCCTTGATCACTTCCTCAATAAGGCCCATATTCTTCCACCTCTTCACTGTTCTCCCTTTCGTGTCTCCTCTCTCCCCTGGGTCTGGACGTGGGCGGTGGTTCTTGGCGGATCCGAGACCAGGAGGTCTCTCTTTTTGTCTTAAAGGGCGCCTCCCGTCAAGAAGCGCCCTTGAGTGGAGCAGGGGAGAGGAATGGATGGTCCTAAAAGCTCACGGCCCTGGGCTTCACGTTTTCTTTCACCCAATCGATGATCTCCTCCAGGGGAGTGCCGGGCAGGAAGACCTTTTTCACCCCAGCCTTTTCCAGTTCGGGGATGTCGTCGGTGGGGATGATCCCCCCTCCAAAGACCACAACATCGTCCAGACCTTGTTCCTTAAGCATGTTGATAAGGGTGGGGAAGACGTACATGTGGGCTCCGGATAGAATGCTGATTCCTATGGCATCCACGTCTTCTTCCATAGCAGCGTGAACTATCTGGTCCAGGGACTGGTGGAGTCCCGTGTAGATCACCTCAAAACCGGCGTCTCTCAGGGCTCTGGCCACCACCTTGGCCCCCCTGTCGTGACCGTCCAATCCGGGTTTAGTTACCAGGATCTTCACTTTCCTCTCCGTACCTTCCATTGCCTGCCTCCCCAAGGGTTGTTTTTCTTTTTTATGGGTTATTTCATATAGCCTGTCTTCCCAGCAATCAATGGAACTCCAGTTCTCTAACCCCTTTGGGATCTATCTGCCTCATGAACTCCAGTTCTTCTTTGTTCGGCGGTTCCGTAGTTTCCACCTTGTCAGGGACGATGAGTTCGAAGCCCGTATTCTCCTTTACCTCTTCCAAAGCGACGCCTGGGTGGATGGAAACCAATCTCATGGCCTTGGTCTCGGGCTCGAAGTCCATAATACACAGGTTGGTCACCACCTTACGGGGGCCTCCTTTGGGGATGCCCGCCCCTTCCCTGGCCTTGCCACCGGTGAGGTAGCCCTGGCCTGTGATGAAGTCTACCTTTTCTACCAGGGCCCGGGCGTTGTGTCTGGGGATCCAGATCACTGCGTCCATGATGGCGCACAGATGGGCTGAGGCGGCTCCTCCTGGGAGCCTCACTTTGGGTTTTTCATAGGGTCCAATGACACTCAGGTTGGTGTTGCCATATTTGTCCACTTGGGCTGCTCCCAGAAAGATGAGGTCCAACTTACCCTGCTGGGCCAGGTCAAAGGTCTGCCACAGAGGGAGATAGGCCACTGCTCGCTCTTGGAGGGCGGGACCAGCCGTTGAGAAGGGCACCTCCGTAGGTTCGGGGTCTATCACGTCGGCGGTGTTGATGTGGACCATGTTGGGGGCATGGAAATTCTTGGCCAAGAGGCAGGCCATAATGGGAAGTGGGGAATAAAGCCCTTGAAGGACCCGATCTCTGTCCTTTATCTCCCTGGCCAGGCAAACGGCCATAAGTTCAGCCACGGTGTAGTCTGCCATCTCTTAATCCCTCCTATTGAGCACCCGCCGGTCCAGGTATTCCTGGAAGCCTTCGGGGGTCTTTATGGCCTGGGCATAGGTCTTCACTTCTTCCCTGTCACTATCATAATACCGGTCACAGGATGCAGGCCAGGCCCCTTTGGGTTGATGGATCACAGCTGTAATGTAGATATGGGGGATGGTGGTGAGGTGGGTATTGTTGCGGATCTCTTCGTGATCAATGATCTCCTCCACTGTCACGATGGTCTTTTCGGCTGCCCAGGCTTTGAGAATGTCTTCAAAAGGCGATCCCTGGATGCGCACGTTTCCAAACTTATCAGCCTGGTGGGCGTGGATAATGGTGACGTCAGGCTTGATAGCCTTCACCGCCGCCAGGGGTTCTCCCGTGAAGGGGCACTTGATCTCAGTGAGACTCTTGCTCACCCTGAAGACGTCGGAGCCCAACATTCCCCTCAAGGGCAGGAAAGGTAGTCCCATGGCAGCGGCTCGTATGGAGGTGATGACGGAGTTACATGCGTGCTCGTCCAGCTCGATTTCCCCTGTCTGGGCCTTACGCCGGAAGTTCATGGCCAGGCCAAACTCTTCTAGACTCACCAGGGCAAAGGAGACTTTGCGGACGCAGCCTGCTCCGATGAGCATGTCGAAGTCCATCCCCTTTTCCCGGCCTACAATGTGGAGGTCCTTTTTACCCTGGCGGACGATCTCCCTCACTAGGGCCATGGGGGAGCGGTTTCGCCCCACGCCTCCCACGGCCACCACGTCTCCATCATTGATGAAACTGGAGACGGCTTCTTGTAGGGTGTAGAGCTTCTCTTTCATGCCGTCCTCCTAGAAGTACCCGGGGTCTCTATACTCCCCGAAGACCTCTTTCATGGCTCCCATAATCTCTCCAATGGAGGCATACTCCCTCACTAGGTCTATGATGATGGGCATCAGGTTTTCTTTCTCGTCGGCAGCGGCGTCCCGCAAATGGTCCAACGTCCTCTTCACCTTGGAGTTGTCCCTCTTTCTCCTCACCTCGTTGAGACGCTCCATCTGGACCCGTTCCACTTCGGGGTCTACTTTTAGGATTTCGATGGGCAGTTCTTCCCCGGGCATGATGAACTCGTTGACACCCACAATGACTTTCTCTTTGATCTCTAGCTGCTGCTGGTAGCGGAAGGCGGCCTCGGTGATCTCCTTCTGGGGATAACCTGCTTCAATGGCTGGGATAATGCCACCCAAGTCTTCTATCTTGTTTATGTAATCCCAGGCCTTCCTTTCCATCTCGTTCGTGAGGGCCTCAACAAAGTAGGAACCGCCGAGGGGATCGATGGTGTTTGCCACTCCCGATTCGTAAGCAATGATCTGCTGAGTTCTCAGGGCCACGGTGACAGCTTCTTCCGTGGGCAGAGCCCAGGTTTCGTCCATGGAGTTGGTGTGGAGGGATTGGGTGCCGCCCAGAACCGCTGCCAGGGCCTCTATGGCCGTTCTCACAATGTTGTTCAGAGGCTGTTGGGCAGTGAGAGAACAGCCGGCTGTCTGGGTGTGGAAGCGCATCCACCAGGAGCGAGGATTCTTGGCCCCGAAGCGATCCTTCATGATCTTTGCCCACATGCGCCTGGCAGCCCTCATCTTGGCAATTTCCTCGAAGAAGTCCATGTGGCTGTCGAAGAAGAAGGAGTAGCGGGGGGCAAAGGCATCCACATCCAGGCCGGCCTCTACCCCCATTTTCACATACTCTATACCATCAGCTAAGGTGAAGGCTAGCTCTTGGACAGCCGTGGCCCCTGCCTCCCTGATGTGATAGCCTGAGATGGAGATAGTATTCCATTTGGGGACGTGGTTGGTGCAGTAAACCACGATGTCCCTTACCAGTCTGAGGCTGGGGAGGGGGGGATAGATCCAGGTCTTCTGGGCGATAAACTCCTTGAGCATATCGTTCTGGACGGTGCCGCCTATCTTGTCCTGGGAGACCCCCTGCTTTTCGGCAGCCACGATGTACATGGCCAAGAGGACTATGGCAGGGGGATTGATGGTCATGGAGGTGGTGATTTTGTCCATGGGGATGCCTTTGAAGATGATCTCAAAATCGGCCAGGGTGTCTACAGCCACGCCGCACTTGCCTACCTCACCCCGAGCCATGGGGTCATCGGAGTCACGGCCGTAAAGGGTAGGAAAGTCAAAGGCCATGGAGAGGCCTGTTTGGCCGATGGACAGGAGGTAACGGTAACGCTCGTTGGTCTGCTCGGGGGTGCCGAAGCCGGCGAATTGGCGCATGGTCCAAAGGCGCCCCCGATACATGGTGGTATGGACACCCCGGGTGAAGGGGTAGCAGCCGGGGAAATTGAGATCTTTTAGATAGTCAAAGTTGGGGATGTCTCGAGGGGTGTAGAGTCGGCTTATCTCCAGGTCTGAGATAGTGCTGAAGCGGGGCATACGCTCAGGGTGCTTGTCGATCTCTTGTGCTAAAGGCCCTTCTTCCCATTTTCTCTGGGCCTCTACTACTTCTTCCAGTTTCTCCTCGCTGAAGAGACCCGCCTTCTCTTTTGTTTTGGTAGACATCTGTGCCCCTCCTTGCCCAAGTTTTTCTCCGCTCTTTCGTGGAGCCAAGTTGTCAAGGTACTAGCCCCTCCGCTCCTGTTGTTTCACCGTTCTATCCCTTCCCGGGAGTCTACCCCTAGTAGGGAGTAGTAGTGTTTTATCTCCACCATTTCTGTCACTAGATGGGCCCTTTTCACCAACTCGGGGTGGGCATAACGACCCGTCATAATGAGCTCCATGTCCTTGGGCTTCTTTTCCATGAGCTCTATGGCCTGCTCCAGGCTTACCAAGCCGTAGTCCACGGCTACGTTGATCTCGTCTAAGACGAGGATGTCCACCTCGTTTCGCTCCATCACCTCGTGGGCCAGGGCCACTCCTTTCTGGGCCCATTCCACATCTACAGGATCGGGGTTGTCTTTGTTCACAAAAGTGTCTCGACCCATTTGGACGATGGTCATGTAAGGAGCCAATCGTTTGGCCGTTTCCAACTCGCCATATTGGATGCACCCCTTCATGAACTGGATCATGAAGACTTTGTAATTATGTCCGATGGCCCGGAAAGCTAGGCCCAAAGCGGCGGTGGTTTTGCCTTTCCCGTCGCCCGTATATATCTGGATGTAACCTTCTTTGAGTTTTTTCCCCATTAAAGTTTGCCCAGGATGTTTCTGGCGATCACTATTCTCTGGATTTCTGAAGTCCCCTCGTAAAGGGTTGTGACCCTGACGTCTCGGTAGAAGCGCTCAACGGGGAACTCCCGGGTGTATCCGTATCCGCCGTGGATTTGGACGGCTTTGTAAGCTGCCCTGTTGGCCGCCTCGGTGGCAAAGAGCTTGGCCATGCTGGCGGCTTGTGTGAAGCGTACTCCTTGATCCTTGAGCCAGGCGGCCCGTAGCACCATGTTCTTTGCAGCTTCAAGATCTGTAGCCATATCGGCGATCATCCATTGGATGGCCTGGAACTCGGCGATGGGTTTACCGAACTGGACCCTGCCTTTGGAGTATTTGATGGACTCTTCCAGGCAAGCCTTCATGACGCCACAGGCCAGGGAGCCGATGCCGATACGGCCTCCGTCCAGGTCGGCCAACATGATTTTGAAACCGTCTCCTTCCTGCCCCAGAAGGTTCTCGGCGGGCACCCGGCAGTCTTCGAAAACGAGGGACACAGTGTTGGAGCCCCTCTGGCCCATCTTTTCTTCGGCTTTACCGATGGTGAGTCCAGGAGTATCTTGCTCCACCAGAAAGACAGAGATGCCGTGTTTGCCTTTGCTCTTGTCGGTGACGGCGGCCACCATGATGACCCCTGCATAGGCCCCCGAAGTGATGAACACTTTTTCACCATTGATGATGTAGTAATCGCCGTCTCGTATGGCTGTGGTCTTGATGGCGCCAGCGTCGGAGCCTGCCCAAGGTTCGGTCAAGGCAAAACTGGCAGCGGCGTATTCGCCGGTGGCAATGGGCGGGATGTACTTTTTTCGTTGTTCCTCGTTGCCAAAGCGGAAGATGCCTTCAGCTACCATGTTGGTGACGGACATGGTGACAGCCGTGGAGGCGCAACCTCTGCCTACCTCCATCATGGCCAGGGCAAAGGACACGGTGTCCATGCCTGAGCCACCGTAATCTTCTGGTACCGTCATGGCCATGAGACCCAACTCGGCCATCTTTTTCAAGTTCTCCTTTGGGAATATCTCCTTGGCGTCTATTTCAGGGGCTATAGGTATCAACTCGTTGTCGGTGAAGTTCCGGGTCATTTCTACTAGAAGTTTGTGTTCTTCTTTAAGTTCAAAGTCCATCTTAGGTACCTCCCCAGGATGGCAGTCTTTTGCGGCGAATATTATAGACCTTGAATCTTTTCAGGTCAAAACCTTTTTGGCCTCACTAAATTGAGGGAGGACCTTTAGGGTGGAATGGGGTCTATTTAGGAGCTTTAGGAGTGTAAGAGGTGAATATGTAATCCCTGGTTTTGGCCAGCCTGTGGCAGTTGAGGCACTCCTGGGCAAAGGAGGCATCCTTCCCAAAGGGCTTGAAGGTTCGGTTCTCTGCATCGTAGATGAAACTGGCGTATCCCCAACCTTCCGTTCCTTTGAAACGTTCGGCGTCTTTCAGCATATAGTCTAGCCGTTGGAGACCTATGGGTTCTAAGGCTTGGGGAAAGTTGGGATTGGGACGGGCTGTGAATATGAGCCTCACTAGCACAGATCCATCGGTGAAGGGTTTTCCGTTCTGGGGGGTACCATTGAGGTAGCCTTCCAGGGCTGTACGGTTGCCCAGAATCATGTGGAGTTCGTTGAGGTCCTGACGATAGTTGAAAGAGATGAGGGGCCAGTTTTTATAGTCACTGATAAAGGAGAAAGTGAGACCGTTGGGAGCCGTTAGCTCTTTTTGACAGCCCGGAAGAAAGAGAAAGGCTAGGCATAGGAGGATTACCATGTTGAGGGACAAAGGGATCTTCTTCATTCCCTCCTCCTTATAGGAGCTGGAGTGAAATCACTATGGGGATATTGTCCCCCTTTGTCAACGACTTACCTAAGGGTCAGGGGGACAGATGAAAGAGGAAAAACAACCAGCCGCCCATCTTAGGAGGGCGCTGCAGAAGGGGACGTTGTCCTTTTCAGTGCTCTACCGAGGGGAGCTTGGTGATTCCCTTCTTCTTCAAGTATTCGCAGACCTCTTCCAGGTGGTGGAACCACTCGGCGTGGCCCGTCTCTTCACAGAGGACGGTGATAGTGTCGGCCCTACCTTCGGGGGGGAAGATGACGTACTCCTTTCCATCAGGGGCCTGGATCCTCACTTCGTGGTAGTGCCAGGGGGCAGGGTAAAGCTCTTTCAGCTCGTCCATGAACCTTTTCACAGGCTCCAGGTTGTCTAGGTTCAGCTCAGCGCTCATGGTATTGCCTCCTTCTTAGCCTCGAAAGAGTATAGAAGGGGGAGGGGAAACCTCCCCCCTCCTCGGTGGGCTACTTTATAGCTTCGGCCACCAGTTCTGCAATATCCTTCAGCTGGATTTCTTCTATCTTGTCTTTGGCCTTGAGGCCGTCGTCGAACATGGTGAGGCAGAAGGGGCAGGCGGTGGCGATGCCTTGGGGCTCTACGGCCAGGGCCTGGTCACAGCGGGCGTAGTTGATACGGGTACCGATCTTCTCCTCCAGCCACATGCGACCGCCACCCGCTCCGCAGCAGAAGCCTTTTTCCCGGGTCTTCTCCATCTCTTTGAGGCTCAGGCCCAGTCTTTGTAGGATCTTCCTGGGTTCGTCGTAAACGTGGTTGTGCCTACCCAGATAGCAGGAGTCGTGGTAGGTGAAGGTGCCTTCCAGGGTCTTCTTGAGGGAGATTTTGCCTTCTTCCAGGAGTTGGGCGATGAGCTGGGTGTGGTGGACCACCTGGTAGTTGCCGCTGAACTGGGGATACTCGTTTTTGAGGGTGTGATAGCCGTGGGGGCAGGCGGTGATGATCTTTTTGACACCATAGCCGTTGAGGATCTCCACGTTCTCAGTGGCCATCATCCAAAAGAGGTACTCGTTGCCCAGCCTTCTGGCCCAGTCACCGCAGCACTTTTCTTCGGTACCCAGGATGGCGAAGTCTAGATTGGCTGCCCTGAGGATTTCTACCAGGGCCTTGAGGACTTTCTTGTACCGGTCATCATAGGCCCCGGCACATCCCACCCACAAGAGGTACTCCGCCGAGCCCTTCTCCGAGAGGATGGGAATGTCCAGCCCCTCAGCCCAATCGGCTCTGTTGGCAAAACCCACGCCCCAGGGGTTGTAATTGTTCTCCATATTGCGGAAGGTTTGGTTCAGCTCTTCGGGGATGCGGCCTTCCATGAGGCTCAGATACCGGCGCATCTCGATAATCTTGTCGATGTGTTCAATGTAAGCAGGGCACTCTTCCATACAGGCGGCACAGGTGGTACAGGCCCACAATACGTCGTCGGAGATTTTTTGGTAGGGGGTGTACTCCTCGGGATCTTTGCTCTGGACCAGGCGCTCATTCATGTGCTCTTTCAAGTCTTGGATGAGGTTCTTGGGGGATAATGGCTTGTCGGTGTTGTGGGCGGGGCAAGCCTCCTGGCAGCGTCCGCATCTCATGCAGGCGTCTAGGTCCATGAGCTGTTTCCAGCTGAGCTCTTCTATCTTGGTAAGGCCGAAGCTCTCGGCCTCCTCCATGTCGAGGATGGGATCTACAACCCCGTAGGATCTCCTGTCTCTGAAAACGATGTTGGCAGGGGTCACCGCTATATGGAGGAGCTTGGAGTAGCCGATGTAGACGATGAAAGCGAAGGAACAGACCATATGGATGAGCCAGAAGAGGCGATGGGCCAGGGTGCCGTTAACCCCGATGATGTTTAGAGGAATAGCCAGAAGAAAACCTACGGGGGAGTAAAGCTCGAATCGGGGGAATCCTTGGGCTGCAATGCGTACGGCTTCCGTCAGGAAGCCCGTCAAAGCCACTGCCAGGAGGAGATATAGGATGAGGTTATCTTCGGTCTTCTCGGGTTGGAGCCTATCGGGTTTTTCTTTGAGGCGCCTGTAAAGGGCCATACAAACACCAATTACGAGGACCAATCCAGCCATATCCAGGGCCAAAGAGACTAAGAGGTAAAAGACGCCATAATAGAAGTGAACGAAGGGTACGTCTGCTTCAATGGCCACTAGGATGGTGCCTATAAAGAGGACCAGGAATCCCCAGAAGATGGCCAGGTGCATGATGCCTGGATACTGGTCCTTGAGGATTCGGGTGTGGAGGAAGATGTTCTTGGCGGCGAAGATGAAGCGTTCCTTCAGATTGTCTTTTCTCTCTTCATCTCTCCCCTTCTTCCAGATCTGGAGCCTCTGGTAGACGGCCCAGGCGGCCAGGGCTATGGCGCCCAGGCCGCCTACATAGACCAGGATCTTGAACAAAAGGGGTATGTTCCAGTAAACGTGCCGGGTGATCTCTTGGGGATTGATCATGCCATCCTCCCGCTAACCCTCCTGGGCTTCGATTTTCTTGATCTCCTCGGTGAGGAGAGGCACCACTTTGAATAGGTCTCCTACTACGCCGAAGTCGGCCACGTTGAAGATGGGAGCATCGGGGTCTTTGTTGATGGCTACGATGAACTTACTGGAGGACATTCCTGCCAGGTGCTGTATGGCGCCTGATATACCCACCGCGATGTAAAGGTTGGGGGATACGGTCTTACCCGTCTGGCCCACCTGATCGCTTTGGGGCCTCCAGCCAGCGTCTACAGCGGCCCTGCTGGCTCCCACGGCAGCGCCTAGGAGATCAGCCAGTTCTTCGATGATGGCAAAGTTTTCGGGGGCCTTCATTCCCCTGCCGCCGGAGACGATGGTTTCGGCTTCTGTGAGTTCAGGCCTGCCTGTTTCTTTGGAGACGAACTCCACTAGCTTTTGCTTGGTATCAAGGTCTGAGGGTTCGAGGGAAACCTTTTCTACCTCTGCCGATCTGGAGGTGTTGGGTTCCAGTTTCTCGAATACGTTGGGCCGGAGGATGGCTATCTGGATGTCGGATTTGTAGCCTATCTCTACCCTCACCTTGCCAGCAATGGCAGGCCTGGTGGCCTTCAATTTGCCGTCCACGATTTCCAGTTTGATACAATCGGGGGCCAGGCCAGCACCTACCCTGGCGGCGACGCGGGGCATCAGATCCCTTCCTGTCATGGTGCCGCCCATGAGTACAATCTGAGGCCGTTTCTCTTTGATGAGGTCGCCAATGGCCCTGGCGTAGGCGGGGGGATTGTAAGAGGCGAGCAGTTCGTGGTCTATGAGGTAGACCTTGTCGGCGCCGTAAGAGGCGATTTCGTTGCACAGCCCTTCTACGTTGTGGCCTAGGAGTACTGCCTCCATGTTGGTTCCCAGTTGGTCCGCCAGCCTTCTGCCTTCGGAGAGGGCTTCAAAAGCGGGTTTCCTGAGGGCACCGTTCCTCTGATCTGCAATCACCCAAACACTCATCTTATCACCCCCTAAATAACCTTGATTTCTTCTTTGAGGAACTTGACCAGGGCCTGGACCACCTCTTCAGGTTCTCCCTCCACCTTTCTTCCTGCCTCTTTCTTGGGGGGTAGGGAGTAAGAAAGGACCTCGGTGAAAGATCCGGCTTTGCCCACTTCTTCAGGGGATAGGTCCAGATCAGCAATGGAATAGTCCTGGATAGGTTTCCTTTTGGCCTTCATGATATTGGGGAGGGAGGGATAGCGAGGCTCGTTGAGCCCTTTGCGGCAGGTGACCACGCAGGGGAGGCTCATCTCGTGGACTTCTTCTCCTCCTTCCACTAGCCTGTTGGCTACAGCCTTGCCTGCGTCGGGGTCTACTTCTAGTTTGATGATGGAGCCGGCTTGGGGGAGGCCCAGCATCTCGGCCACCTGGCCGGGCACGTGCCAGGTGTCGCCGTCGATGGCCTGCTGGCCGAAGAGGAGCATCCCATATTCTGCACCATCCTTTTCCAGGGCCTTTACTAGGACCTTGGCTGTGACGTAGGTGTCGGAGCCATCCAGGACGTCGTCCTTGATGAGGATACCCCTGTCGGCACCTATGGCCAAGGCACTGCGCAGCGCTTCTCTGGCCCTCTCAGGTCCCATGGAGATGGCAACCACCTCGTCTACTTTGCCAGCCTCTTTCATCCGCACGGCTTCTTCCACGGCGAACTCGTCGTAGGGGTTGAGAATGTACTTTATCTCGCTTTTGTCCAGTCGGTTGTCCTTGAGCTTCACCCGGGTCTCCGTGTCGGGCACGGATTTGCAGAATACCACTACTTTCATGGTGTTACCTCCTCACCAAAAATGAATGAGTGCTCACTCATTACCTCTCCTTCCTCTAATATCACCTTGTGAATTTGTCAACATGCCTTTCCCAAAAATTTCGGGAGGGAAGAAAAATGGCCTTCCCTCCCGTATCTTTTTTACCCCTTCAACAGGTTCCTGGCGATGGTGAGGCGTTGAGCCTCTGAGGTGCCTTCGTAGATCTCGGTGATCTTGGCGTCCCTGTAGTGGCGCTCTACGGGGTACTCCTCGGTGAAGCCGTATCCACCGTGAACCTGGATGGCTTCTCTGGTCACCTTCATGGCCACGTCGGAGGCGAAAAGCTTGGCCATGGCCGAAAGCTGGTAATAGGGTTTCCCTTCTT
>JAJSAC010000011.1 GCA_024274915.1 Thermodesulfobacteriota bacterium | reverse complement strand
CATGGTGAGCCTCTCATAGACCTGGGAGCCTTTGGGTACTTCATCCAGACAGAGTTCCACGAACCCCAGCACCCCGGATAGAATATTGTTGAAGTCGTGGGCGATGCCTCCCGCCAACACCCCAATGGCTTCCATACGCTGGGCCTTAATGAGTTGCCGCTCCAGGCTCTTCTCTTCGGAGACATCCCGGATCATGCCCCAGTAACCCCAGAGACAGTGGAGATCACCCACGGAGAACCAGAACATATCCACCACCACCTTATCCCCCGAAACCCGCCTGAGGGCGATTTCCGACTCCCTCACCTCACCCTCGCTGGTGAGCTTCACAAAGAGATCTCCCGTGGGACAAAAATCACCAAAAAACTCCCTACCCAGGAGTTCTCCCTTGTCCTTACACCCTAACAACCTCATCCCCTCGGGGTTCACGTCCCTTATCCTTCCATCCTTGTCGAGGAAGATGATCCCCTCCATGGCTCCTTCAAAGAGACGTTGAAACTTCGCTTTCTCCAGCTCCAGCCTCTCCGTCATCCTCTCACGTTCCTTCTCCTGGGCGCAAAGCCTCTCCACCATGTGGTTGAAGCCCCGGGAAAGGGATAGAAACTCCGTGGCCCCCTTCAGGTCCAATCTCACGTCCAGATCCCCTTGGGAAACCCGTGTGAAGGCCCCCTCTACTTCCCTGATCTTACCCACCACCTCCCTGTCCAAAAGGAAGACCACCATAAAGAGGGTGACCACCATAATGGCAACACCACCCAGACCCAGACCGAGGCCGAATTGGAACATGGTTCTCAACTCCTTCTCCACCGAGAAGGTGACCCCCAGTCCCCCCAAGATACTTCCTTCCTTGGCCCCGGGATGGCACTTGAGACATGAAGGGGTAGCGATGAGGGGAGTGACGTAAACGGCAAACCTCTTCCCCTTGCGCCTCACCAGAGTGAAAAACTCCTTGTTCCCCTGGGAAAACTTCTCCAAGGCCTCCTTCTCCAGGGGGGCTGGAGAGTTCTCGGGGTTGATGGGGCGGTTAGAAAAGAGCCTGTATCTAACACCAGTGGAGTACTCCGTCAGCTCCTTGGTGATGAAGGCGGGAACCTTCAAGACAAACCTGTCCTCACCCTTCTTCACGTACACACCACCATGGCTCCCCACCCACTCCCTGATGGTGAAAACCTGCTGAACAATGGTAGCCGCCTTGTTCTTCAAAAGATAATAGGTGAGGTTGTGCATACTTCTGTACAACATCCATCCTCCCACCCCCAGCACCACCAGGAGGACAGTGGAAACCAACAAGGCCCCTTTCAGCCGTAAACTCATATATCGCTCCTTCTTCTGAGCTCACAGGGTATGGTGATAATAAAGGTGGTCCCTTTGCCCTCTACACTCTCCACCCTTATGGCACCACCCAGGTTCTCCACCATCTGCTGAACCATGGAGAGACCCAAACCCGTCCCCCTTCCGGGAGGTTTGGTGGTGAAGAAAGGATCAAAAATGAAACCCCTGATCCCCTGGGGTATCCCCGGCCCGTCATCGGACACCCTTATGACCAAATCCCCCCTTTCCCTCCTCACTTCTACATCTATCCGAGACCCCTTACCAGAATCCATAATGGCGTCCCTGGCATTCCCCACCAGATTGACCACTATCTCCTTGAGATAATGGAGAGGCAAGAACATAGGAGAAAGCCCTTCTTCCACCTTCCACTCCAGGGGAACCCCCTCCTTCTCCAGTCTCCTCTTCATGTCCGGGAGGGTCTGGGAAAGGAGTTCCTCCACATCTACCCTCTCACACTCCATCTCCCTAAGGGCACCCGAGAAAAGCTGCAGGGCCCTCACAATCTCCGCCGCCCGCATGGAGGCATCGTAAATCTTCTTCAGGTCCTCGGCCAAGGCAGGATCATACCTCTCCACATCTTCCATCCACTTCTCGGCATAGCCCACAATGGCCATGAGGGGGTTGTTGATCTCGTGGGCCACCCCCGAAGCCAAACGCCCTATGGCTGCCATCTTCTGGACCCTCACCAACTCCATATGGGCCTCGTCCAGCTCTTGAACCACCTGTTCCAGCTTCCTGGTGACAGTGAGGTCCACCACGAGGCCCGTAAATGAGTCCCCCCCAGGAGAAGGCTTCACCACCAGCATAACGTACCTGGGTTTACCCTCATTTCTAGGCAAAACCCTCAACTCCTCCACCCCCTCACCCTCACCCTCCACTATTCTGGAGAAAAAGGCGTCGGCCTTTGGCTTGTCCTGGGGGTAGACGTACTCCAAAAGCTTATCCAAACCTCCCTGGAGAATCTCTTCTTTGGAAGCTCCCAGCAGTTCTTCCACCCTGGCATTGACATACCCGACCCTTCCCTCTTTATCGAAGCTGAAAACCACCTCGGGAATACCCTCGGCCAGAAGGCGATAATGACTCTCAGACTCCTTCAAGCGGAGATGGCTCTCCCGGAGTTTGTCCATCATACTTCTGAAGGCCATGTATAGGTGGCCCACCTCCCCTTCCTTGGGTCCCTCACCCAGCTCCACCAACTCCCCCGTCGTGGCCACCTTTTTGGCCACCACCGTCAACTCCTCCAAGGGCTGGATCACCTTCCTGCTGCCCACGTAGAAACCTGCCGAGGCCAAGAGGAGGACAAAGGCAGAGATCAAAAAGATGCTGAAACCGAAATGGTAAACAGGGACCATAACCTGATTTAGGTCCTCCAGGGCATAGAGGCTGAGACCCAGGGTCTTTAAAGGATAGGAAGCCACTATATAATAGCGGCCATCTACGTTCACCTTATCAATAGACTTGCCATTGCCCAAAAGCCACATGGAGACTTTCCGGCCTTTGGGAAAGAGAACCTCCCCCTTTTCCGTGGTCACCGCGAAGAGGTAACGACCTCCCCCCCGGAGGGGGAAGAAGAGAGCCGAAGCGTGAATCTGAACACACAGGGTGCCAACAAAATCGTCGAAGTAGTTGACCCTGGTGAAACAAGCCTTCAGAGCTGCCCCCCCCAGCTCCCTGGAGTGAAAGACCCTGGACACCACGGTCCTGTTAACCTTTTTCAGAGACTCCCTCACCAGGGGGTCATTCCTAAAGTCCCTCTCCACGAAGGAGACCTCTCCCCTGATCACCTCAATCTCCGCATAACCCCGGTTGTTGATGTAGACCAGATAGGGATACCTGGGAGACAGGGTCACCATGTATCTCCCCAGGGCGTAGCGGTTACCCCTCTCATGGTAGTTCATGAACTCCGGGGAATTGCCGATCTGGGCCAGCTCCTTGGCCCTCATGTCCAAAACCTGTAAGATATGCTGTCCTTTAATGGTGGCCAGTTGACGTAGGGTGTCGTGGGCACTCCTGAGGACCTCCTTCCTCACCATGTGATAGCCCACGGCTGCGAGGAAGATGACGGCCAGAAAGAGGGAAATAAAGCCTGCCAAAACCACCTTAAACTTAAGGGAATGTCTCACCGACCACACCCCTCAATGGGCAGGGACCCAAAGTCCCCCATAATCTTCTTGGCCCTGTCCGAAGAAAGGAACTCCACAAAAAGCTTTGCCTTGGGAGAAAGGGGCTCTTTGTAGGCCACTCCTAAGGGTACATAATATTTATACTTACCCTGGGCTACATTCTCCAGGGTGGGCGCTACCCCATCTATGGCCAGGACCCTCACATTACCCGCCCGGGCCGCCGCCATGGGAAGGTAGCCAATGGTGTAACGGTGGGCTTCAACGACCATCAAGGCCTCAGGGGTGCTGAAGGCCGTGTAGGCCACCCCCTCAGGGACCTTACCTAGTTCGGGGATATACTTCTCCAGCACAGCGCGACAAGAATCACCGGGTTCCCTCTGGACCACGTAGATCTTATGATCGGGTCCTCCCACCTCTTTCCAGTTCCTTATCTTACCGTGGTAAACGGCCACCAAAGTCTTTCTATCCAGGTTGGTCACCCCCCGGACAGTGGGATGGACCGCAAAAACCACAGGGCTCTTGGCAAAGTAACAGTACTTAACTCCCTTTCTCTTTTCGTAGGGCAGGAGGGGCCTGCTTATCCTGGCCAGATCGGCCCTCCCTTCTGTCACCGCTTTGATGCCCCCACCCGTATGGACACTGGGAGGCACCACCACTATTATATCCGGGTGGAGCTTCTGAAACTCCAGACCAAGGGCAACCATGAGATACTCCGAGTCACCGGATCCCACTACCAACAGCCTGTAGGAGTCCCGGGCCCAGACAGGGAAAACGAGAAAAAGAAACAGCCAAAATAGAAGGCACCATTTCCCTACCCACCAGACCCTTCCCTTCCCTCTCCCCAGCGGCATATCAACCTCCCCTGTGTCCAAATTTTGCCAAACGCCACCACAACAAAACCTAAACAGATCTAACAGTTCTCTGTGACTCTTCGACACCCTTTGTTATCTCTTTCACTTATTTTATAAGGCATGAAAAACAAAATTTACACCCCCCTCATCCCCCACCACAACAGCTTATGGAACTGGGGAAGAAAACGGACGTCTTTCCTACCCCACTGAGCTGCCTTTCGGAGAAAAACCTCCGCCCTCTCCCTGGACTTTGTGAGGTACTCCAAAGGACCTTCATCCCTCTCCAGGGGCTGTACCACAAGGGGGACACCATTTCCCAAGGACGGGTAGCGACGAAGCAACTCCTCCAAGACCCTCCAATCCTCCTCCCCATCCACCACCAGCTTCACCTGGAGACGGGGAGGCAGGATCTCCAGATACCTGGAGAAAACCCCGTGGGGAAAAGGACCCACCCTCGCCGAAGGAAGCTTGGGAGAGGCTGTCACGAGGGAGAAACGGGGAAGGAGTTTCGGTTCCCACAGGGTGGCGTTAGTCTCCAGGGAGAACTCCCAAGAAGAAAGAAGCTCCAACAACCCTGCCACCCCCCGCGCTTGCAAAAGAGGCTCACCTCCCGTCACCACCAAATACCGACAGGGAAAAGACTTCAGACGCTCCTGGAGGGTCTCGAGGGGCACCTCCCCTCCACCCTCCCAGGCATAGGCCGTATCACAGCACCGACACCGCAAGTTGCAACCTGCCAGCCTCAGAAATACGGCTGGCCTACCTACATCTACCCCCTCCCCCTGGAGGGAGTAGAAGATCTCCGAAACCTTGAGGTACACCCTATTTGATATAAGGCATCATGGCCTTGAACTGAGGGGTACCTGCCCGCTCCAGCATCTCAAACACCAGGGTCTCCGTAGGCTTAACCAAGGCCCCCATGGAGCCCACGAGATCCAAAGCCCTCAGGTGATTCTCTTGCCTTCTGGAACCCACGGCATCCGCTGCCAAATGGACCTCCCAACCCTCTGTCAATAGCTGAACCACCGTCTGGTAGACACAAACGTGGGCCTCTATACCAGCCACCACGGCCTGGTCCCTCCCTTCCTTCCTCAAGTCCAACATCCGATTCTTAAACCTGGACTCCTCCATGCAACTGAAAGTCATCTTCTCAATGGGCTGGTAAAGATCCCCTAGCTCCTTCACCAACTCAGCAACGGTTTTACCCAGGCCTTTAGGGTACTGCTCCGTGAGTACCAGGGGAAGGTTATAGGTCCTGGCCAAAGCCACCAGGGCCCTCACATTTTCCACCACCTCACCGCCGTTATAGATGGCGGGAAGTAGCCGCTCCTGGACATCCACAACCACCATAAGGGTCCTATCCTTATCCACAAACATACTTCACCTCCCTTAAGGCACCAGCAAGACAGAGACAGGAGATATTTCCGCCACCCTATGGGAAGCAGAGCCCAACCAGAACTCCCTGAACCTGTCCTTG
The DNA here is from genome assembly GCA_024274915.1 of Thermodesulfobacteriota bacterium. Taxonomy (GTDB): domain Bacteria; phylum Thermosulfidibacterota; class Thermosulfidibacteria; order Thermosulfidibacterales; family B14-G1; genus B14-G1. The sequence continues at coordinate 142 of JAJSAC010000011.1, read as the reverse complement.
CCTGTGGTACCCATCACCACCAGGGTAGACTCGAAATCCTGAACCCCCCTGAGGATCTCCTGGGCCACGTTTCCCACAAAGACGTGGGCATGGGCCTCCACCTCCAGCTGGGCCAGCTCCTGCACATATGCCTGGAGGTTTT